>NZ_CP045293.1:6597500-6903680 GCF_009363075.1 Paenibacillus guangzhouensis
TGTAACGGGGCTAAACACACCACCGAAGCTATGGCTTGCAACTATGTTGCAGGGGTAGGGGAGCGTTGTATGTAGGTTGAAGGTGTACCGTAAGGAGCGCTGGACAGCATACAAGTGAGAATGCCGGTATGAGTAACGAAAAGACAAGTGAGAATCTTGTCCGCCGAAAGCCTAAGGGTTCCTGAGGAAGGTTCGTCCGCTCAGGGTAAGTCGGGACCTAAGGCGAGGCCGAAAGGCGTAGTCGAAGGACAACAGGTTGAAATTCCTGTACCACCGTAAGCCGTTATGAGCAATGGGGTGACGCAGCAGGGTAGTGACGCGAGCTGATGGATGCTCGTCCAAGCAGTGAGGCTGATGTGTAGGCAAATCCGCACATCGATAAGGCTGGGCTGTGATGGGGAGGGAAAATTATAGTACCGAAGGTCATGATCTCACACTGCCAAGAAAAGCCTCTAGCCAGGTGATGGTGCCCGTACCGCAAACCGACACAGGTAGGCGAGAAGAGAATTCTAAGGCGCGCGGAAGAACTCTCGTTAAGGAACTCGGCAAAATGACCCCGTAACTTCGGGAGAAGGGGTGCCCCGGTAGTGTGAATAGCACGAGGGGGCCGCAGTGAAAAGGCCCAAGCGACTGTTTAGCAAAAACACAGGTCTGTGCGAAGCCGTAAGGCGAAGTATACGGGCTGACGCCTGCCCGGTGCTGGAAGGTTAAGGGGAGTGGTTAGGGAGTAATCCCGAAGCTGTGAACCGAAGCCCCAGTAAACGGCGGCCGTAACTATAACGGTCCTAAGGTAGCGAAATTCCTTGTCAGGTAAATTCTGACCCGCACGAATGGCGTAACGACTTGGGCGCTGTCTCAACGAGAGATCCGGTGAAATTTTAATACCTGTGAAGATGCAGGTTACCCGCGACAAGACGGAAAGACCCCATGGAGCTTTACTGCAGCTTGATATTGGACTTTGGTACGATCTGTACAGGATAGGTGGGAGCCTTAGAAGCCTGAGCGCCAGCTTAGGTGGAGGCGCCGTTGGGATACCACCCTGATCGTATCGGAGTTCTAACCTAGGACCGTAACCCGGTTCGGGGACAGTGTCAGGTGGGCAGTTTGACTGGGGCGGTCGCCTCCTAAAGAGTAACGGAGGCGCCCCAAGGTTCCCTCAGAATGGTTGGAAATCATTCGAAGAGTGCAAAGGCATAAGGGAGCTTGACTGCGAGACATACAGGTCGAGCAGGGACGAAAGTCGGGCTTAGTGATCCGGTGGTACCGCATGGAAGGGCCATCGCTCAACGGATAAAAGCTACCCTGGGGATAACAGGCTTATCTCCCCCAAGAGTCCACATCGACGGGGAGGTTTGGCACCTCGATGTCGGCTCATCGCATCCTGGGGCTGAAGTAGGTCCCAAGGGTTGGGCTGTTCGCCCATTAAAGCGGTACGCGAGCTGGGTTCAGAACGTCGTGAGACAGTTCGGTCCCTATCTGTCGTGGGCGTAGGAAATTTGAGAGGAGCTGTCCTTAGTACGAGAGGACCGGGATGGACGTACCGCTGGTGTACCAGTTGTTCCGCCAGGAGCACCGCTGGGTAGCCAAGTACGGACGGGATAAGCGCTGAAAGCATCTAAGCGTGAAGCCCCCCTCAAGATGAGATTTCCCAATTAGTAAGACCCCTTGAAGACGACGAGGTTGATAGGTTGGAGGTGGAAGCGCAGCAATGTGTGGAGCTGACCAATACTAATCGGTCGAGGGCTTATCCTAAAATTAAAACGCAAATTATCTCGTATCTAGTTTTCAGAGATCAAAATTCTCTGAAAAAACATGTTGCATATTACAAGTTAATGTGATATGATATAAAAGTTGCTTCGAAAAAATGAGAAGCAGACAACATGAATAAATATTCCCTGATAGCTCAGTTGGTAGAGCACTCGACTGTTAATCGAGTTGTCACAGGTTCGAGTCCTGTTCGGGGAGCCATGTGGAGAGGTGTCCGAGTTGGCCGAAGGAGCACGATTGGAAATCGTGTAGGCGTCACAAGCGTCTCGAGGGTTCGAATCCCTCTCTCTCCGCCACTAATTATTACTTGCATGGCCCGTTGGTCAAGGGGTTAAGACACCTCCCTTTCACGGAGGTAACAGGGGTTCGAATCCCCTACGGGTCACCATTTAAAACTTCGTAACTGGTAAAAATTGATGGTTGCAAAGTCGATAGAACATCTGATACAATAATAGATGTCGCTGTAAAATGGAGGCTTAGCTCAGCTGGGAGAGCATCTGCCTTACAAGCAGAGGGTCAGCGGTTCGATCCCGTTAGCCTCCACCATAATATTTTTTGTTTGATGACGCGGGGTGGAGCAGCCCGGTAGCTCGTCGGGCTCATAACCCGAAGGCCGCAGGTTCAAATCCTGCCCCCGCAACCAACTCTTAATTGAGCCGATAATATGGAGCTGTGGTGTAGAGGCCTAACATGCCTGCCTGTCACGCAGGAGACCGCGGGTTCGAATCCCGTCAGCTCCGCCATCTAGAATACGAATAAGGCTCGGTAGCTCAGTCGGTAGAGCAGAGGACTGAAAATCCTCGTGTCGGCGGTTCGATTCCGTCCCGAGCCACCATGAAAATCTAATATGCCGTTGTAGCTCAACTGGTAGAGCAACTGACTTGTAATCAGTAGGTTGGGGGTTCAAGTCCTCTCGACGGCACCATGTAATACATTGTGGAGGCTTAGTGAAGTGGCTAAACACGGCAGACTGTAAATCTGCTCTCTCCGAGTTCGGTGGTTCGAATCCATCAGCCTCCACCACAATATAGGGGCATAGTTTAAAGGTAGAACAAAGGTCTCCAAAACCTTTGGTGTGGGTTCAATTCCTGCTGCCCCTGCCAAGAGCATTACAATTGGATAAATTTTAATTATGGCGGTCGTGGCGAAGGGGTTAACGCACCGGTCTGTGGCTCCGGCATTCGTGGGTTCAAGTCCCATCGATCGCCCCATTAATTAAAAACAAAGCACCAACAAAATTGTTGGGGATTAGCCAAGCGGTAAGGCAACGGACTTTGACTCCGTCATTCCAAGGTTCGAATCCTTGATCCCCAGCCATTTATGCGGACGTGGCTCAGCGGTAGAGCATCGCCTTGCCAAGGCGAGGGTCGCGGGTTCGATTCCCGTCGTCCGCTCCATTTATATTTTGGCGCCATAGCCAAGTGGTAAGGCAGAGCTCTGCAAAAGCTTTACCCCCAGTTCGAGTCTGGGTGGCGCCTCCACCATTTTCACTCCGTGCCGGAGTGGCGGAATCGGCAGACGCACAGGACTTAAAATCCTGCGGTAGGTGACTACCGTACCAGTTCAAGTCTGGTCTTCGGCACCATATTTACCATAATGATTGCGCCCTTAGCTCAGCTGGATAGAGCGTTTGACTACGAATCAAAAGGTCAGGAGTTCGAATCTCTTAGGGCGCGCCATTACAAACAAGAAGTTTAATAAGCCGGTGTGGCGGAATTGGCAGACGCGCGCGACTCAAAATCGTGAGGGAAACCGTGGGGGTTCGAGTCCCTTCACCGGCACCACTTCTTCAAATGAAAATGAAATGTCAAACACCTTAAGGATTATTCCTTAAGGTGTTTTTGCTATTACCTGTCATGATCAAAAGAAAAAGACGCAGCATATCATTGCTAACGTCCATATCCTACATATGTATACTTCATTTTCATTTACCTACGCAAGAACTTCTTCAATCTGAATTGAGCATTTGCTCAAATCCACGAATGCATCACCGACACGAACTAACGGATGAATCGGATCATGTGAATTGATCATGACGATAATCGCTCTACGGCCGTCCGTAAGGAGCACCTCGTTTCCTACAAGCGCTTGCATTAATCGGTCTAAGAAAAGACGTACAATCTTGGCATCCAGCTTGCCAAAAGCAAATTGATATAGTTCATTCAATAAGGTGTAGAAGGGGGCTGCATTGCGATAGACGCGCTCGGAGGACATAGCATGAAATACATCGGCAACCGCAACGATACGGGAATACAGGTCAATATTATCGCTACGAAGACCAAGAGGATATCCACTGCCATCCTGGCGCTCATGATGTTGCAGTGCAACGAGTGCTTGGCGCATGGTCGTTCCGGATGTTGCTTTGACCAATTCATAGCCATCCTTCGTATGCTGTTTGACGATTTCGAATTCTTCTGGTGATAGAGCTCCTGGTTTATTGAGTATTTCTAGAGGAATATTGATTTTGCCGACATCATGCAAGATAGCAGCCATCGTAAGATCTTGAAGTTCTGTTTCATTTAATTGAAGCCATTTGCCGATTAACGTGGAGAGGATGGAGACAGCTACCATGTGGCGATAGGTGTAGTCATCTGAAGTTTTGAGCCATGAGAGTAAGGTGAACAAGTCCGTATGATTGACGGTATGCTGGATAATCGGAAGAATATGCTTCTTGATATCCTGCAATGGAATGGCCCTCTTATAACTTGCTTGTTCATATAAATCCTGAATAATAAGTACGCTGCGGTCAATTAATTGACAACCATCCGTTCCTTCGGCAATGGTTATCTCTTCTAGATCATGAATCGAAATAGGAATGTGGTGCATGGATACAATCTGCAAATGCTCTTCGGTGATGACTGTTTTTGCCGGGATGATGAGAACTCCCGAATGGTTAAACAGATCGTGTTTTAATCGCTGACCTAATAGAATATTCGCGAAATGCGATTGAAGATTAAGCATACGATATTCCTCCCGAGCCATCTATATACAAAGGGTTTGCTTCTTCTATATATTCCCAAATTCAATTCCTTCTATATCTTACAATGAAAATCGGAATTATACAATTGATATGAGGAATTCATCCGTTCCTTAGGTCTGTGAAGGGACTGGACCAAGGTCTAGGATCAAAAACCGCCGGGGGTCCGTTTTGGAAAAGGTTCAAACCGCCTAAAATAAAGACATAAGCAAGAGAGAAACGAAAGGCGGTGAACGACGATGAATCGCAATAACAAAACAGGATTTGCAGCCTTGCTGATCGGACTCGGGGTTGTCATCCTACTTGGGAAGTTCGCATTTGGTTTCTTAAGCGGATTGATGGCTTACTTGATTCCAGTATTGATGATCGCCCTTGGGTATTATGGCGTGAAGAATGGCAGCCGGTATTTTGGATGGATCATTATGGTCCTCGGAGCCATTATCCTTTTCAGTAAGCTCGCTTGGATCTTCGGTTTGTTACTCGCTCTAGGGTTGATAGTGGTTGGCGTGTCGATGCTTAGTAACAAGCGAAACAATAGAACTTACTAACACGAAACATTAAACGAATAAGGAGGTTCGAGAGAATCATGAGTGTGATGAAAAGAGTACGTGATATTACGGCAGCAACATTGAATGACCGTTTGGAACGTTCTGAGGATCCGGTAAGATTAATCGATCAATTCCTCATGTCGACCAAACATGAAATTGTAGAATCAGAGAAATTGTATCAACAAGTACTTATGCACGCTAACCAGCTGAAGAATCAAGTACAACAAGCGGAGAGCATGCGAGACAAACGTGAGCAGCAAGCATTATTAGCACTCAAAGCAGATGAAGAGCATGTTGCGAAGATGGCGCTTCAAGAGAAGATGATCCACGAAGAGAAGGCAGCCCAATATGGGGAGCTCTACGAACAGAGCAAGAGCACGATCATTGAACTTGAAGAGCAGTTGAGTGCACTGAAGCTCGAGTATCAGACGGTATACGATAAGCGTCAATATTATGTGGCGCGAATGGAAAACATTCGGATTCAACAACGAATGAACCAACGGACACAAGCATACGGAGCGAATTCGATTCCACGCATGTTCAATCGTCTCGAAGATCGCGTTTCGGACCTCGAGCTCGAGACACGCAGTCTGCGTGATCTGAAGCGCATGGGTCAAGATATGATGTACCAGGCAGGCACACAAATTCAAGGTGTCTTAGATCGAGAACTCGATCGTCTGAAGCAGAAATTGGACAATGACAGAAAGGAGTAATAAAGGATGAATAAGCTGTATCGCTCAATCTATGACAAGAAGGTATCCGGGCTATGCGGTGGGATCGCGCAATACATGAATATCGATTCCACATTCCTACGCTTAGCGCTCATCATCGTAACGGTCTGCACCGGTGGAACTGCATTGTTCATCTACATTATCGCAAGCTTGGTTGTACCCAAAGAGCCGATCGATCCGTTGAACCCTTATCATCAAGGCCCAAGGTATGGACATGGATCAAGCTACGGTCATCAAGGACCAACTTATGGTTCAGGACCTTCCTATACATCCGGCGGATATACTGACACGAACAAATACGGTGCTCCTCCAAAAACGAGCACAACATCATCCACATCTTCGTTCGACTCCATGATGGAGGATATCGAGAAGAAAGCTATGCAAAAAGAATTAGAACAATTACGCGCCAAAGTTGCGCAATTCGAGAAGGGAGATAAGTAAAATGGGAGTATTTAAAAGAATTAAGGACATGACAAAGGCATCGGTACATGAGTTGTTGGATAAGGTTGAAGATCCAGTAGTAATGTTGAATCAATATCTTCGTGATATGGAAAGTGAAATTCATGAAGCAGAGGTTACAGTAGCAAAGCAAATGGCGAACGAGCGCCGCGTGAAGCAGCGTCTTGAAGAATCCATCCGTCTAAGCGGCGAGCGTGAACGTCAAGCGGAGCATGCACTTCGTAACGGTCAAGAGGAAGTTGCTCGTAAATTGCTCGAAGAGAAATTGTACCACGATCAGAAAGTAACGGAATACACAGATCTGCATACGCAATCCAGCGAACAAGCGAAAGACTTGATGCAACAGCTTCATGAGATGAAGGATGAATTCTACAAATTGCGTAATAAGCGTAACGAGCTTGCATCCCGTGCTCAAATGGCTAAAGCGAAGAAACAAATGGCTACAATCAGCAGCCTGCATACGATCGAAGGCGGTAACGCATCCCGCGGATTCCACCGTATGGAAGAGAAAATTATGCAATTGGAAGCTGAAGCAGATGTAATGCGTGTACCGGGCGGCGCAGTAGGACGTTATCAAGCGCCGGTCGATCCAAGTAAAGAGCTTCAAGTGGATGAGCAGCTTCAAGCGCTTAAGAACAAATTGAATCAAAATTAGTATTTCGAAATAATGTCGAATTGTGATATGCTATGAAAGGTTAAGCCATACGACGCAAGGTTTGCGTTGTCATGGCTTTTCCATCCTTATACCAACAAGAGAGGAGGGCGGCACATGAAAGACAGGAATCGCAATATCGCATTTATTATGATCGGTATAGGTCTGTTTATGTTATTAGGCGATTGGATCAGCTTCTTCACGATTGCCGCACTCATTCTATTTTTCATAGGCGTAGATCAAATTCGTAAACGGGGAAATACACGCAGGGGCTATATGCTCTTTGTCATTGGCGGCATTCTGCTCTTGCTTGACCATTTTACACTATTACTCGGCGTCATCTTAATTTCGCTTGGTCTATTCTATGCCAAATCGAAGAAAGAGCAGCGGGATGAGCGATATATCCAGAAGCAGAATCTCATGAGCAGCATGAAATGGGATCGTGAACCTTGGGTATTGCGGAATATGAGCCTCTGGCATGTTGTCGGAGAAGTGAATATGGATCTCTCGCTTGCTATAATGGAGGAGAAAGAGTGTACTGTCATACTCCAAGGTGCCCTTGGGGATATTGATATATCAATTCCAGACGATATCGGTCTAGAACTCGAGACGAATGTCGTTTTGGGTCAGATTAATTTCAACCATGAAAAAGACGCGGGGTTTATGAACAAACGGGTGTGGAAGTCGCCCCATTATGATCTGTGTGATCAAAAAGTGAAACTCGTCATTTCCTATATCGTAGGAGATATTGATATTCGAATTAATTAACAGGAAGGGGATCGGTGCCATGGAAACGACCAAAACGACCAATATGGTGATGCGCAGTATGGGCCAGACGATCCTCTTCTCCATGTTGTTATTCGGAGCGTCGATCTATTTCTTACAATCTTATGGCTATATGAAACCGCTCAACACATGGTTGCAGGGTGTATGGATTAGTCTCACGGGCGTATCGATCTCCATAGGGCTTGGGGCCGTATTCGGGTTCTATCAGAGTTATCACGTACGTAAAAGATTGGAGACGCTCAGAGACTCCGTCCTCCAGATGGAGAAGGGGAATCTATCCAGACCGCTGCCGGATCTTGGTGAAGACGAAGTAGGACGGCTGGCCGAGCAGTTAGGCCGGATGAGTAAGAAGTGGGAAGAGCAGGTCAGCTCGCTGCAACGATTATCGACGAACAACGCGCAGTTGGCAGAGAAAGCACGATACACGGCGATCATTGAAGAGCGCCAGCGGCTAGCTAGGGAGCTTCATGATGCGGTAAGTCAGCAGCTCTTCGCTATTTCGATGACGGCAACCGCTGTAGGGCGAACACTCGAGAAGGAAGATTTCGACCGTGCGCTGCGGCAAGTGAACTTGATCGAAGAAATGGCCTCCGTTGCGCAATCGGAGATGAGAGCGCTGCTGCTTCATTTGAGGCCCGTACACCTCGAAGGCAAACCGCTAACTGAAGGGCTTAAAGAGCTGCTGCACGAGATGAAGGCGAAAGTTCCGATGGAGATTATGTACGAGATGGATGAGGACATCGCCTTGATGAAAGGCATTGAGAACCATCTCTTCCGAATCGTACAGGAAGCGCTATCGAATACATTAAGGCATTCGAAGGCTACGAAGATGGAGATTAAGCTGCATCAGCGTCAAGACGGCGTTCGCTTGTTGATGCGGGATAACGGGGTAGGGTTCGAGCTCGATGTGAAGAAGCAAACCTCTTATGGGTTATCGACAATGCAGGAGCGTGTAAATGAAATTGGTGGTTCATTGCAGTTAATAACTGCGCCAGGTAAAGGGACAAGAATAGAGATTCGTATTCCGGTATTAAACGAGGAAAGTGGATGGGGTGAAGGGATTGGAGACGCCGATTAAAGTATTGCTCGTGGATGATCATGAAATGGTTCGTATCGGTCTTGCCGCAGTTCTAGGTACAGAGGATGGCATCGAAGTTGTTGGTGAGGCCAGCAATGGGATCGAAGGCATTCGTCTTGCCCAAGAATACCGACCAAATGTCGTACTAATGGATTTGGTGATGGAAGGCATGGATGGAATCGAGACAACACGCAAGCTGCTTGAATTGTACCCAGAATGTAAGGTCATTGTGCTTACGAGCTTCTTGGATGATGAGAAGATGTATCCAGTGATTGAAGCGGGGGCGTTCAGCTATCTCTTGAAAACATCCCGTGCGACCGAGATTGCCGATGCGATTCGAGCGGCAGCTCGAGGGCAATCCGTACTGGAATCTCAGGTTGCATCGAAGATGATGAATCGTCTTCGTCAACCGAAGCAGCATGCGGCTGCACATGAAGATTTAACCGAACGTGAGATGGATGTGCTTCGTCTACTCGCGGAAGGCAAATCGAATCAAGATATTGCCGATGCGTTATTCATTGGGATTAAGACTGTGAAATTCCATGTCACGAATATTCTGGCGAAGCTTGGTGTGGACGATCGCACGCAAGCCGCCATTTATGCTTATAAGAACGGATTAGCTGAATAATAGACCAGAACATAGGAAGAACCCGAAATGCTCCTGTCGTGAGCATTTCGGGTTCTTTTGTGTTTGTTCTTACAGTACGAGCAAGAAGAGCAGGGAGATGAGAGAAAGATCGATTTCGAAAAATCTGCGACGATCGATGCCGGAGTTCGGTATGAATCCGGACGTTTTGACATTACGGCAGGAACATTTTTTGTGGCGCTTGTGTTTTTTATGCTTGTTGGGTTTGTGATCGCAGTGTTGTTTTTTGCGTTTCTTATGGTGTTTTTTATGTTTCTCATGATGCTCTTCTTCATGTTTAGAATGTTCATGATGATGTTCATGGTGCTCATGGTGATGTTCATGTGATGGGCTAAATGAATCATCTTCGTCATACAGCACAAGCTTGCCATTCCGACAGCCAGCGACCCGACCAATAAAACGCTGGCCATGGCATGTTACCACGCACACCATCCGATCTGTTAAATGACCGATACGTTCTTCAGTGACAGGATAAACCCGAATCATAAGGTTCAACACCTCCTATAATTAACGATCCGCTTCAAGTGAATACGGCATTTGTCTGTTGGTTCACAATAATCTATTCAGACAAGGATAATCGTGTATGGTTACTTACCTAGCGGTGATGTGCCTATTTTTACTGGGGACGTATAAGGAAGGGGGCGTGAGGATATCCTATTTACTAGATTCATAGAATCGAAAAAGTGAATGGGGGATCTGGTGATGATGCGGAAGTGGATGGTGGGTTGTGTATGTATGTGTCTTGTATGGCTTAGTGCCACGATATTAACCGGATTCATGCAGCGCAACGAAGATGCCACTGCAGAACACCGTCTCACTCAGTTATGGAAGTTAAGTGAATCGATGCAAGCGAAGCCGTCACACTTTGTTGTGAAGTTGAACGGTGAGCAAAAATTTACAGGCCATCAGTCGTTGCAAGTTCAAGTTACGGCGTGGAGCAAGGTGCTCCTAGGCGGAATCAAAAGCGAAGTAAAGACGAAGGATGGCAAAATTGTTGTGAGCGCGAATTGGCAAGCAAACGGTATGAATGTGCATTGGATGGCGGTGGAGCGAGAAGGAAATAAATTTTTCTGGGTCTATCAGATCGATGCGAACCGTGTGTCAGATGATACACAAGCCGTGATGAATTTATATACAGAAGTCCAGACAACGCAAGCGACGTTCGTGCGTCAATTGCATGAAATGGGATTAACGTATAACTGGAATGGCACCGTACAAGGTGAGAAAAAGCGACAAGAGCTGGGAACAGCCCAACAGACCGTTGAGCAGCTGCGGCAAAAAATCGCAAAGACGATGAAGCTTACCCCGATGGAAAATTATACAGACGGCGGGACTTATAGTGAATCTTATTCAGCGCCAGAACTGGGTCAGGGAATCGTAAGCGGTACACATACGCTGCATCTTCAAATGGCAGTTCATCAAATCAGCGGCACAGATCAAGAGCGTGTGTCGATCGGCTTGCCCCTTATCACCACAGAGTATTAGGCAACATTTCGTCAATAAATATATGTATAAATGTACAAAATTTTGGTCGTCTGAGAATAGCAACAACGAGACGGTTATGATAAAATGGCATAAGATACAGATGTGCAACACTAGGATGATGGGAGTCAATTTTTTGTATAAAAATACATAAGGAAGAGAATGAGGAGCCATGAACGAAATAGAGAACAACCTAATGAGTTTAGCATCTGGCGCTGTCTTTTTTATTTTTGGAGCGACAGGAGATTTGGCGCGCCGTAAGTTGTATCCAGCCATCTATAGTTTGTACCGTGAAGGCAAGCTGGGCAAGCGGTTTGCGGTCATCGGCGTTGCTCGTCGTCCGCGCACGAATGAACAATTCCGCGAGGATATTATTCAATCCATTAAGGAATTCTGCCGTTACAAGCCGGATGCGAATACGGATTGGAATGACTTTGTAAGACATTTTGAATATAAATCACTAGATATTAATAATGTAGATGGTTTCCGAGAACTTGATCAGCAGACGCGTGTACTCGAGCAAGAGTTCAATATCGAGGGCAACCGTCTATTCTATCTTGCGCTTGCGCCGGAGTTGTTCAGCGGTGTATCGCAGAACCTGCGTAAAGGCGGCATGCTCGACTCGCCAGGTTGGCATCGTCTCGTGATCGAGAAGCCATTCGGGTATGATCTGAAATCAGCGGAAGAGCTCAACAAGCAAATCAACGAAGTATTCCGTGAAGAAGAGATCTACCGTATCGATCACTATCTTGGCAAAGAGATGGTTCAGAACATCGAAGTCATTCGATTCGCGAACTCCTTCTTCGAGCCGTTATGGAACAACAAGCATATTGCCAATATCCAGATTACGCTTGGCGAGACGGTCGGCGTCGAAGAACGCGGCGGATACTACGATCATGCCGGTGCCCTGCGCGATATGGGGCAGAACCACATGCTGCAGCTGCTCACGATGATCGCAATGGAACCGCCTAGCCGGCTTGTTGCAGAGGATATTCGCGACGAGAAGGTGAAGGTGCTTCGTTCCTTGCGTGCGTATACGTCGAAGGAAGAAGTCGCAGCGAACGTCGTCCGTGGGCAATATACGAGCGGGTCGCTCAAAGGCAAAGACTTGCCTGGGTATCGGGAAGAGGAGTCCGTTAATCCGGAGTCCAATACCGAGACGTATTTCGCAGCCAAAGTATTCGTCGATAATTTCCGCTGGGCAGGCGTTCCGTTCTATATTCGTACGGGCAAACGTCTACCGGTGAAGACAACGGAAGTGGTCGTTGAATTCAAACGGATGCCGACGAATGTCTACCTCGGGCAGAAGCACAACCTGGAACCGAACTTGCTCGTCATTCGGGTGAATCCGATGGAAGGCATCTACGTGAAGATCAATGCAAAGAGACCGGGCTCGGAATCCGATATTCAACCGCTCGCTATGGACTTCTGTCAGAGCTGCCTAGTCGGCATTAACTCACCAGAAGCTTATGAACGTCTCATTTTCGATGCAGCACGAGGCGATTCAACGTATTTCACCCGCTGGGATGAGGTGTCCTCGGCTTGGGCATTCGTTGACCGCATTGCTGAAGCGTGGGCTGCGGATCCATCTGCAATCGAGTTCTATCCTGCAGGCTCATGGGGACCGGAGAAAGTAGATGAGCTGCTGGCTAAGGACGGGTTCCACTGGTGGCCTGTCAATGGACAAGATGAAGACGAAGTCATATGGAAAAATTCATAATTGATAGACATGAACGAGGCTCACTGAACCGCTCAGTGGGCCTTTACCCTTGTAGAATAAGGAAGAAGTTGAATTCCTACCTGTAAACTCGGAAAAAATAGTTGCTTTATGAAAAGATACTGGTATACTAGTTTTAATCAGAGACAATATTCGACACGATTTTACAGGGGGTAAAAGAAACATGAAGCGTAGAAATATGTGGATTGCTGCGATAATGGCACTCGTGATCCTAACGATGAGTGCATGCGGTAGTGCTTCAAGCGACAAGAAAGCAGAAGATCAAGGATCGACAGCACCAGCTGGAACAGCGAAAAATGGGGGAAGTCTCGTAATTGCCGTTCAAGATGATCCAAAAGTATTGAATCCAATCTATGCAGGGGATCGCGTAACATTAACGATCGACCAAGCGCTATACGCACCGCTCTTCAATGTGAATGGCGACAAGAAGACATTCGTATTGGCAGAGAGCTTGACGCCATCCACTGATAACTTGACGTATACGTTGAAATTGCGTGAAGGTTTAACTTGGCACGATGGGAAGCCTTTGACGGCTGACGATATTATTTTTACGATGAACAGTATTCTAGATGAGAAACAGCACAGCTTCTTCCGCGGTTCATTCGTCTATGACGGTAAGCCGTTAACGATGAAGAAAGTGGATGACCGTACGGTAGACTTCATTCTTCCGAAAGTATCCGCAGCATTCGAAGGCATGCTCGTTCAAATCTTCCCAATTCCGAAGCACATCTTCGAAGGGGAAGCGGATATCGAGAAGAGCCCTAAGAACAGCAATCCAATCGGTTCCGGTCCATTCAAATTCAAAGAGTACCGCGCCGGGGAATACGTAACACTAGAGCGCTTTGACCAATATGTTGGTGGCGCACCGAAATTGGATTCCGTAACCTACCGTGTTGCGAAAGATCCAAATGCAGCGAATCTTGCCCTTCAGAACGGTGAAATTCAAATGCGCATGATCGATACGCAAGATGTAAATACACTTAAGAATACAGGCAATTTCAACATCCTGACTTACCTAGAGGGCCGCTTGTCCTACATGGTATTCAACTTGAATGTGGATGTTATGAAGAAGAAGGAAGTTCGCCAAGCAATCGCTTATGCGCTCGATAAGAACGAAATGATTACAGCAGCTTACACGTCAGGTGAGTATGCAGAGCCAGCGGCATCGATCCTTACGCCAGATACGTTGTACCAGACAAATGATGTTGAGAAGTATGACTACAACCTGGATAAGGCCAAAGAATTGCTCGCACAAGCTGGCGTATCGAATTTGAAATTGAAACTTGCTTATACGAACTCGAACAAACCGCAGACAAGCCTAGCGCTGTATGTGCAGCAGAAGTTGAAAGAAATCGGTATCGAAGTTGAATTGATGCCGCTTGATGTTACGGCTTTCGGTAACAAATCCTTGGATATGAACAACAAAGAGTATGATCTCTCCTTCGGTGGGTATATCATGGGCTTTGAGCCGGATGCATACCGTACGCTCTACATGAGCAATGAAGCGTACAACTACTCGCATTATAAAAATGCAGACTTCGATAAATTATGGGATCAAGCAGCGGTTGAGACAGATGCAACCAAACGCGGTGAACTATACAAGCAAATTCAGCAAACGGTAGCGAATGAAATGACGGTCTTCCCAATCGCTTATACGAAAGGTGTTGTAGCTCTCGATAAACGCTATGGCGGTGTAGAGGAAGCTGTTACGAAACCGGTTGTTATGCTTGAAGATCTATCGAAATTGTATGTAACTGAATAGAACATTTCACGGGCACTCGGCGGCAACGCCGAGTGTTCAGTTCGGAGGGGACACCTTTGAAAAAAAACATCTTGCGACGGGTTCTTCAATCGATCCCGTTGCTTTGGTTTATCTCCCTCGTGTCATTCGCATTAATTAAGCTCGCACCGGGGGATCCGGTGAAGTCATTCGTCACACCGAATATGAGCGCGGAAGACGTCGAGAGAATTCGGCATAGTCTGGGTCTCGACCAGCCAGTCATTATGCAATATTTCATTTGGTTGAAGAACGTACTGCAAGGCAATTTCGGCTACTCTTTAACGAATCATCGTCCGGTGCTGGAACTCATTCTAGAGCGCCTGCCGGCAACAATTGGTCTGATGGGGTCAGCCTTATTCTTGTCATTAATTATTGCTATTCCACTTAGCATCGTTGCAGCCTCTCGTAAAAATAAGCTGCTCGATCGCGGGATTGGCATGATCTCGTATATCGGGATTTCGATTCCAAGTTTCTGGTTCGGTATTATGTTGATCTATATTTTCGCCGTAAAATTACACTGGTTGCCGAGTATGGGGATGCGGACGATCGGCGTGGACTCCTTCTGGGATATTGTGAAGCATGGCATCCTGCCATGTGCAGTCCTCACGTTCATCAATGTATCGATGTATTCGCGGTATATTCGCTCGCAAGCGATCAGTCAGTTGGAAGAAGATTATGTACAAATCCAGTATGCTTATGGTGCAACCAAACGCAGCGTTCTTTGGCGTCATGTCCTGAAGAATGTACTGCTTCCGATTATTACAATTCTGGGGATGTCCTTCGCTGATTTGATTGCAGGGGCTTTCATTACAGAGTCGGTATTCTCTTGGCCGGGCATGGGTTCCCTCGGGATCACTGCGGTATTCGGCCTGGATTACCCCGTCATTATGGGGATTACGATGTTCTCATCGTGTATGCTCGTGATAGGAAACTTGGTGGCGGATATCTTATATAGTGTCGTTGATCCGCGTATCAAGACGATGAGGTGATTAGACAGATGAATCGAATGAGATGGCGTAATGTAAAAGCACAATTCAAAGAGCAAAAGACGGGTATCGTAGCCCTTATTATTCTTACTATTTTCATCTTCGGGGCCGTGTTCGCGTTCTTATCCCCTTACGATCCGAACAAACTTGTCTCGGCAGAGCGGTTGCTGCCGCCTAGTGCGACGCATTGGTTCGGAACGGATGAACATGGACGGGATTACTTTGCGAGAGCACTATACGGGGGGCGTGTATCTTTAAGTGTCGGATTTATGGCGATGGCCATTTCCGTCATTGTAGGGACAGCCATTGGCGCGATCAGTGGTTATTTTGGCGGGTTCATTGATAACCTGTTAATGCGTATGGTCGATGTCCTGATGTCGATTCCGTCGTTCTTCTTAATGCTTATACTCAATGCTTATTTGAAACCAAGTATTCCGACGATTATCATCATTATTGGGCTGCTCAGCTGGATGAGTATTGCGCGGATTGTCCGTGCGGAGACACTGTCGGTGAAGGAGCGGGAATATGTGATGTATGCGCGTGTATCGGGTCAGAGCACGCTGCGAATTATTACGAAGCATATTGTACCAAGCATTCTGCCGACGATTATTGTATCGGCGTCCATTAATATCGCATCCGCGATTCTGATGGAGTCGTCACTCAGCTTCTTGGGCCTTGGTGTGCAGCAGCCGGACTCTTCGTGGGGCAGCATGCTGAATGATGCGCAGGGCTTTATCGGGGAAGCGCCGTATATGGCGATAATCCCAGGGATCTTTATTCTATTAACAGTACTTTCATTTAATTTTCTCGGGGATGTATTCCGCGTCGCATTCGAGCCTAAGGTGAATCGGCGTTAACCGTGAATTATGACTTAACGGAGTGAGACGTATGACACAATTATTATCCGTGCAAAATTTAAAAACGTCTTTTATGACGCGTGATGGCGAGGTTGAATCGGTCCGCGGGGTTAGCTTTGACGTGCAGCAAGGCGAGGTAATCGGCACTGTTGGCGAGTCAGGAAGCGGGAAGAGTATTACCGCAAAATCCATCTTGGGGCTAATTCCGCCTCCAGGTGTCATTAAAGACGGCAAGGTTCTCTTTCACGGCCAAGATATACGCCAGATGTCGGATCCCGAGCTGCGTCAAATTCGCGGGAACAGAATCGCGATGATCTTCCAAGATCCAATGACTTCGCTCAATCCGGTGAAGCGCGTGGGATCACAAATGATTGAAGTGATTCGTCGGCATCAGAAATTGAGTAAAGCTGAGAGCCGCCAGCGTGCGATTGAGCTGCTGCGTGAAGTTGGGATTCCTTCGCCGGAGCAACGGATTGATCAATATCCGCATGAGTTCAGCGGCGGGATGCGCCAGCGCGTTATGATCGCGATGGCCCTATCCTGTAAGCCTGAGCTCCTCATCGCCGATGAGCCGACGACGGCGCTCGACGTGACGATCCAAGCGCAAATTCTGGCTCTGATGAAAGATTTACGTGATAAGACCAAGACATCGATTTTGCTCATTACGCACGATCTGGGCGTCGTTGCTCAAGTATGTACACGTGTGATTGTCATGTACGGAGGCATGATTATGGAAGAGGGCACCGTGGAAGACATCTTCGAACGTCCAAGCCACCCGTATACACAAGGCTTGCTGCGTTCGATCCCACGGGTGAAGGAAGGACAGCGTGAGCGTCTCGTCTCGATCGAAGGAACGCCGCCGAACCTGCTTCATCCGCCGTCAGGCTGCCCCTTCATGGAACGTTGTCCGCATGCGATGGACAAATGCCGCGAGATGCCGCCATATTTCGTACCCGAAGAAGGGCATCGTTCTCTATGCTGGTTGCTCTCCGATGATATGCAGCATGAGGCTAAGGGCCGAGGGGAGGAAGTACAATGAGTAAGAAAGACGATGTGCTGCTCGATGTCCGACATCTGAAGAAATATTTCCCGGTAGGTTCAGGCGGCTTCGGACGCGATAAAAAGGTGCTTAAGGCCGTTGATAATATCAGCTTTCATATTAACCGAGGCGAGACCTTCGGTCTTGTCGGCGAATCCGGTTGCGGAAAGTCGACGACGGGCCGAAGCATTGTGCGGCTTCATGAGGTAACGGACGGCGAGATCTGGTTCGACGGCAAAGATGTCGCGAAGATGAAGGAGAAGGAGCTTAAGCCGTTCCGCAAACGGATGCAGGCGATCTTCCAAGATCCTTACTCTTCGCTGAATCCAAGCATGAACGTCTCGCAAATCATCAATGAACCGATGGAGATCCACGGATTCGGCAGCCGCAAGGAACGCGATGAGCGTGTTCTCGAGTTGCTGAATAAAGTAGGCCTGAAATCAGAACATATCGACCGCTATCCGCACGAATTCAGCGGCGGGCAGCGTCAGCGGATTAGTATCGCAAGGGCTTTGTCCGTGAACCCGGAATTCATTCTATGTGATGAGCCGATCTCGGCACTCGACGTATCCGTGCAGGCGCAGGTCGTGAATATGCTGGAAGATTTACAGGGCGAATTCGGCTTAACGTATCTGTTCATCGCCCATGATTTGTCGATGGTCCGCCATATTTCGAACCGGATCGGGGTTATGTATCTGGGCAAGCTGGTTGAACTCGCGCCGAGCGATGAGTTGTACACCCATCCGGCACACCCGTATACGCAAGCGTTGCTATCCGCAATTCCTGTACCGGATCCGAAAGCAGCTGCGGCGCCGTCGGAGTTATTGAAGGGGGATTTACCGAGCCCGCTGAACGATATGCAAGGTTGTAAGTTCGCCTCCCGGTGTCCCTTTGCGACAGATCATTGCCGTGCCGTGGAACCGGAATGGAAAGAAATATCGCCAGGCCATTATACCGCCTGTCATTTATATTAAGTGAAACTTGAATTATGGTGAAGGGATGTGCAAGGTATGAGTGCTATCGTAAAAATCTCGCAGAATACGGCGATTATGATGGAGCGGGCTCGCCGCTTCGGGATTACCGATGACGTGCTGCTTAACGTCGTTCTTACAGGCGATTTGTCGCCGCTCAAAGTCGCTGAAGAAGAGTATTATAGCTACGATGATTTCCTCTCTTATGCGGAGGAGAACGGCGAGCCGCTGGAACAAGCGATTCGTGACGGCTATAAGATTACCTTCAATACGAACAATGGGCTGAAAATCTGGCTCCGTGAGCGATTTGGCGTTGAAGCAGATCGTGACTTCAAGGCCAGCGAAGGACGAGTGGATGCGCTTCGTCTCTCCGTGGCGGATGTGGAAGCTTTAAAATCGGCACTTGCTGCGAACTGGGTCGTCATTGAACATGAACATCAAGGTGAAGATCAAGTCATTTCAGTTGTCATTCGTGCATTAGCAGCGCAATAAGGGATTCATAGAGACGCTTTCCTGCCAGCAAGGCAGACGAAGGCGTCTTTCTTTATGAAATGGGTGCGATCGCTTCCAATTCGAATACATTTTCACGCTTCAATATGTTACAATATAAGTTATGATTTTGTAGATGAAGGGACATGGGGCATGAGCAAAACATTAGCCGAAGAATTACAGATTGAAGTCAATAAACGACGCACGTTCGCGATCATTTCTCACCCGGATGCTGGTAAAACAACATTGACGGAGAAATTGCTCTTATTCGGGGGCGCGATTCGTGAAGCGGGATCGGTCAAAGCACGTAAGGCAAGCAAGCATGCAACATCAGACTGGATGGAGATCGAGAAGCAGCGCGGGATCTCGGTTACGTCATCTGTGATGCAATTTGATTATAAAGGTCATCGGATTAACATTCTGGATACACCGGGTCACCAAGACTTCAGTGAAGATACGTACCGTACGCTCACTGCTGCGGATAGCGCCGTCATGTTGATCGACGTTGCCAAAGGGGTCGAGGCGCAGACGGTGAAGCTATTCCAAGTCTGTGCGAAGCGCGGGATTCCGATCTTCACGTTCATTAACAAATTGGACCGTGAGGGCCGCAGCCCGTTCGAATTGATGGAAGAGTTGGAAGAAGTACTTGGCATCCGCTCGGTGCCAATGAACTGGCCAATCGGCACAGGCCGTGATCTCTGCGGCGTCTATGACCGTGTCCATAACCAAGTGGAATTGTTCCAAGGGAATGATCATTCCGAGATTCAGGTTCGTAAGGTAGAGAACTATGAAGATCCCATTATTCGTGAGATGGCAGGCGAGTTCCTGCATGATCAATTATGCCAGGAGCTTGAGCTGTTAGATGTTGCAGGCGATCCATTTGATCTGGAGAAAGTTAAACGCGGCGAATTAACGCCTGTCTTCTTCGGCAGTGCGATCAATAACTTTGGGGTGCAGACCTTCTTGGAGAACTTCCTTGAACTTGCACCAAAACCGACACCGCGCAACAGTACGGCAGGTCCGATCGATCCGCTTGAGAACGAGAAGTTCACGGGATACATTTTCAAAATCCAGGCCAATATGAATCCGGCTCACCGTGACCGGATTGCTTTCCTCCGTATCTGCTCCGGTAAGTTCCAGCGTGGGATGAGCGTTAAGCACGTGCGTGCAGGAAAAGAAATTAAGCTATCGCAGCCGCAGCAGTTCCTCGCGCAAGATCGGGATATTGTTGAATATGCGTACCCCGGGGATATTATCGGATTGTTCGATCCAGGGATCTTCCGTATCGGCGATTCACTTAGTCAGAGCAGTGAAGTCGTATTCGATGAGCTGCCGACGTTCTCGCCAGAGATCTTTGCCAAAGTGACCGTGAAAAATGCGCTTAAGCATAAGCAATATCAGAAGGGTGTCGATCAGCTGACAGAGGAAGGGACCATTCAGGTCTTCCAATCGGCCAGCGGCTTCGACGAGACAATCCTAGGCGTTGTTGGACAACTCCAATTCGAAGTATTCGAATACCGGATGAAGGGTGAATATGGCGTCGACGTGCAATTACAGCGAATGTCCTATCAATTTGCTCGTTGGATCGTGGATGAAGAGAACAAAATCGACCCAAGTAAGTTCCGTATCAATTCCCAGCTCGTAACGGATAAGAAGGGCAATTATGTTGTCCTCTTCGAGAACGAATATGCGATGCGGACGGCTATGGACAAGAACCCGACAGCCAAATTCCTTGAAACAGCACCGTAACAAAACGTTCATCAAAACTTAAGGTTATCGATTAGCTCTGGCTATCGATAACCTTGTTTTTTTATGATAAACTGTATCTAATTACCAATTGGAAGCGCATCCAAATAAAGAGGGTGAGGCAAAATCAGCGTAACAGCAGGTTCTTAGGATTGTAGCTAAGGGGGGATTTCGATGTATCGGTTATTCATCGTAAGTGATGAACCAGAGGAGTATGATAGGTTAGAGGAGCTCATTACTCGGTGTCTGCCGGGGATATTCCAGCTCTTTCACATAGAAAGTGAAGAAATGATGAAACGGTATATCGAGCAGAAAGGGGCAGATGTTCTAATATTCGGCTGCTCAGATACGATACGCTCTTACACGGTGAGGCAGCTTCACCCGAGATGCAGAATCGTGTATGTCATCCCCGGCGATCCATGCTCGAATGAAGATCTGCTAATGGCACTTCGTAGACAGGTGCAGGAATTAGATCTAGGGCAAATGAAGCGGATAGCACACCGCATTGAACTGAATAAGACGAAATCGATTATCCCAATGACCGAGAATCTACTGGCCATTCTGCTAATGATGGAGTCGATACCCGATGCGAAGTTTCAACAACTGACGGATATTCTCGGTCTTCCGTGGCATACAGGATATGCGATGATGATCGCTTTTCCCCAAATCGAAGGGATTAGCCCAACGGAGAATCATATGCGCTTAACCAGGTATTATGATGCTGTAAATCATTTTACGAAGCAGCTGGGACCATGCGTTACGAGTCCTATGATGAATCGATACATGACCGTGTTCTTCGTCGTAGAGGACGATTGGGATGTGTTAGGTAAAGCAGCATTATTACGTGCAGAACGACTGTATAAGCTGCTAGATTACGTATTTGGAACAAATATTACCCTGGGCATAGGTACGGTTAAACCCGTTCTAGAGCTCCGCCAATCGTATCGTCAGGCAGCGATCTCTGCGGCCTACGGGGAAGCACATGCGATCCCGATGGCAACCATTGAGGATGTACAGCGCAGCGCGGCAAGAAGGAATACAGCTTGGTTGAAACGGGACACGTCCATTGAATTCCAATTGCGTCCGGAACTCGGTACGATGGCGTATGAGCTGGAGCAACAGCATAATGAAGCACTTATGAAGCTGATGGGAGAGAGGGGGCCGTCGGCGGATTCGATTCAATTTGGATAGGCAGATATCAGTTTCTGTCACATCTTCTTCAAATGGGCATAGAGTAGGATGGAACAAGAAGAGGTGATTGAATATGCACTGGGTATCTGTCATAATGTTTGCCATTGCTTCGAATTTAGATAATTTGGGAATTGGCTTGTCCTTTGGCATGAAGCGAACGAGAATACCGTGGCTGCCGAATATCCTCATTGCGTGCATAACGATGATTGGTACGTATTTCTCGATGCGGATGGGGGAATGGCTCGTTCAGTTCGTCTCCAGTGCCCTGGCGAATTGGTTAGGAGCGATTGTCATTATTCTGATTGGTGTATGGACGTTATGGGGGAGTCTGCGATCCCCAGACGTGAAGGAGGAGCTTGAAGCTCCTACTTTATCTGAGGTGCTGCGAGATCCGATCCATGCGGATCAGGATCACAATCAAGTGATCTCTTGGAGAGAATCCTTAGCGCTGGGTATGGCCTTAACGCTGAATAATATTGCGACCGGCATCGGCGCCGGCGCGACAGGAATATCTGCTCTATGGACGACGGTCATCACTGGCGTACTGTCCGTCCTATTCATCGGCGTAGGCTCTGCTGTCGGCAGTAGAATCGCTAGAACATGGTTCGGGCGGTATTCGAGTGTAGTGGCAGGCGTCCTGCTGTGCCTCATCGGCCTGTATGAAATATTAATATAATAACGGTTAGTCCTCCGAATTATTTACTGCAATACGACGGTGTCTTTCTCCTTCAAGCCTTCCATTACTTCCGTCTTATCTGGTGTCTCAAGACCAATCTTAATATATTTCTTCTCTACGCCGTTGGCTGATTTCAACATCACATAATATTGATCTTTTTCCCGTTGTACGGCAATGGTCGGAATGACCAATACATCGGGTTTATTCGCAACCTCAATGGAACCGGTTAAGCTGAGACCCGCAATGAGGTTATCGTTTTTGGACAGACTGATATTGACTTGGAACTGAGCGGATTGGGAAGCATTCTGCTCGGTTCCCGTCTTCGCGAACTTCGATACGCTGACGACTTTCCCAGTAAGAACGACATTTTTGAGCGCATTGATTTTCACTTTGACAGGCATGCCTTCCTTGATCTGAAAGACGTCTTGTTCACCCACATACGATACGAGCTGAAGCTTATCGAGGTCAACGATTTTGCCGATTCGATCATTCTCGCGCACCGATTTTGGAATCGCGTTCGCGTCATCGAATAAGAAGATTCCAGAAGCTGGCGTCTTGAAATCCGCTTGCTGCAGCTTCTTCCGCTTCGAATCCAGCTCTGTCTTGCTGATCTGGTCATTCACTTGATTCAGCTCATTCATGATCTTATTCTTTTCGCGTTCGACGAATCCGCGCTTTGCATCCGCTTCGGACAGGCTTAATGTGGCATCTGCTTCCGCTGCATTGGCTTGTAGGTCGCTAAGTCTGGTTTCCAGCGCCGATTTTTGCAACTGTGCTTCGATCTGAGCGATTTCGTTATGTAATTTGGTCTGATCGAGGGAGAACAAAGTCGTTCCTTGCTTGATCTGCATGCCGTCTTTGACGTTCCACTTGAGGATAGATGCGTCATATGGAGCGTATATTACCGTCTCGTTCAGATAGGATGACTTGCCCTTTACGTCAATCGTCTTGGATAAGTCTTCTTTCGTTACTTCGAATTGCAATGCCGAGTCCAGGCTGTCTGCGACAACCGGCGGTTTCGGTGTACTTATGCTATAGAGACCGAAGCTGATCCCAATAATGATGAGGGCTGCGATCCCAAGCCATATTTTCTTCTTCATGATCGATTTCACTCTCCTGTATTCGTTCGTATTCTAGTCTCGTTTGATGGCTGTTAGAGCATCCGTTCTCGATGCGCTGATCGCAGGATAAATCCCCGATAAGACACCGGTTAGGACAGCGAAGAATATACCGACGCCCAGAATCCATGTGGAGATAAACAGGATGCTCCGGTCTCCGCCTTCGGTTGCCATGAGGAGCGCATTAATTCCCCAGACGACCCAATAGGAAAATAGAATGCCGAACACGCCGCCTACAAGGCCGAGGAGTGCTGATTCTACGATAAACATGTTGCGAATCTGCGCGAGGTTCGCCCCAAGCACCTTCATAATCCCGATTTGTCTGCGCCGCTGATAGGTCGACATGGTCATGGCTACGACAATGGATATCGATGCAATGAACAAGACGAATAACCCGACACCAAGCGCAACCGTACGTACAATGGCGAATTGTTCAGCGAGTCGATCCTGCTGATGCAAGTTGTTCTGCGGCGATAACCTTAATTTCTTGATGGTCTTATCGAGCGACTCGACATTTTTAATATCATCGACTTTGACGACGGCTTTGTTGAATTCCACGCTTAGCTCTGGAGGAAGTCCAGTACTAGGACGTGCTGCTTTCATTAAATCCGTAATCTGATCCGCTAGTGCATGCGAGATATAAGCATCCTTCATCCAGGAGACTTGGTTATCCGATACGCCAGACGGCTTATCAAGAACGCCAACGACCCGCAACGGGATTTCGACGATTTTGGGGTTATTGAGATCTTGGGTGACGTCGATCTTCAGTTTCAATTGCTTCTGGTAGAGCGGTGTCACAATTTTATCCATCTCACGGAACTGTTCCCAGAGCGCTTCATCATTCGGATTAGCCCGGATTTGCTTGTCCCGTGCTTCCATCGCTTCTTGATCCATCAGCCCCATCATCGCCCCATAACTAAGCACGACGGTATTTTCTTGTTCGGAGATGCCGCCTTGTTTGAACTTGTTATCGAACGCTTCGAGCGATTCCAGATTGGTCGCCGTTAATTCTAGACGCCCTTCTTTGTTCTCATCGACGCTGAATCCGAAATTACCGATGCTTTTATAGGTCCCAACGGCTTTGACATGCGGAAGCTGCGCAATAATATTGAGCTTTTGCTTCGTGATGACGCCACGGTCTGATTCGGAAGAACTGCTGTCTTGCGACTTGGAGTCCGTCTCATTCATGATCGTTATCTCATCGATCTTGAGAAAAGAATTCACCTGCTCTTGCGCATACTGCTGCGCCGATTCCCCTAGGGACAGGGCGACGATAATCGCAGCCGAACCGATGGCGATCCCGATGGTACACATCGCCGTAACGACCTTTCTTCGTTTGAGCTGATCCCAACCAATGCTAATATAATCGCGAATTCTCATGATGTGACTTGACCTCCCGTCTCCACCGACTGGTCGATCAAATAGCCATCCCGCAATTGAATGATTCGTTTCGTCCGATCTGCTACTTCCTTCTCATGCGTAACGATGACGAAGGTCAGCTGCAGCGATTGATTCAATTCAACGAGCAGGTCGATGATCTCGTTCTCTGTCTTCGTATCCAAGTTCCCCGTAGGTTCGTCTGCGAATACGATCGATGGCATCGTAATTAACGAACGCGCGATACTTACACGCTGCTGCTGTCCGCCGGAGAGCTGGGAAGGGAACATCTCCGTCTTGTCTTTGAGTCCGACTTTCTCGAGCAGCGAGAGCGCTCTTTCTTTGCGGCTGTTAGGCTTGACCCCCTGGAATACAAGAGGAAGCTCCACATTTTCGCGTACGGTCATATGCGAGATTAGCTCATACGCTTGAAAAATAAAGCCAATGTTCGTCCGCCGGAATTCAGCGAGTTTATTTTCGTTCATTTTCTCGATGGCTTGCCCCGCAATCAAAATGGTACCTTCCGTCGGTTTCATCAGACCTGCCATCAAGTTGAGCAGCGTGGACTTACCAGAACCGGAACTGCCGAGCAATGCGACGATCTCGCCTTTATGTATGGTGAAATTAATGTCTCTGAGGACTGGTGTGTCTTCGCTTCCATTGCGAAAGACGTGGGATAAATGTTCTACACGCAGCAAGATGCAGCCTCCTTTCTAGTATGGTGCTATAGGGTTAGACGATGAGTCTACCAATATCCCCTTCATCCCCCTATAAGGTTGTTCACAGAAGTATCCGTTGAACGTATAACTTAAACACTATACTAGAACGTATCAGAACGCTTTTCGTTTCTCTTTTCTTCCAATTTGAATCATAGAATTGTGATAAACATGTGAAAAAACAAAACCTTTCCCATCAAGGGAAAGGTTCGTGATGATCTACGAGTGAGCAGGGGCGTCGGAGGAGAGCTTTTCTTGCAGCGCATGAATAAGCTCATCATGTGTCTTGTCGTCGACTTGTTTCCAGATCAGTTCGAATAACACGCCAAGCCCCGGAAGTGCCTTCTCGTCATAATCAATGGAATCCTCAATCATGTCGGCAATCTCGGCATCGGTCTTATTCTGTACTTTACGGAGAATCGCTTGTCGCAAATCCAGTGTTATACCCATGTACTTGCACCTCCAGAGTGGATTCTTGAGTACTATGCCCAAGCCGCTTATGAATGATTCCCTAAGAAATTGTACAATTTGAGGTAGTTCATAACATGTTGAAAAGTTGACTTTTTGAACCCATACTTTCATGCGTTCCGAGGTTGTGTGGTATAATAATCACTATTGAGATTTCAACGGGGAAGGTGACAGGCGTGGCGAAGAAACAATTTGCAGTCATTGGCATGGGGCGTTTCGGTTCAAGTGTGGCTCGTGCTATTAGCGATATGGGGTTTGAGGTTCTAGCAATTGATAGTGATGAAGGCCGTGTTCAGGATATCGTCAATATCGTGACACATGCCGTATCTGCCGACTCGACGGATGAAGAAGCGTTGAAAGCGCTCGGGATACGTAATTTCGATGTGGTCGTCGTCTCGATTGGACAAGATATCCAATCCAGCATCCTGACTACTTTGATTCTAAAAGATCTTGGTGTACCAAGAATTATTGTGAAGGCGCAGAATGAATTGCACGGGAAAGTACTCAATAAAATCGGAGCGGATAAAGTCATTTATCCGGAGCGGGATATGGGATTGCGCGTTGCGCATCATCTCGTCTCTCCGAACATTATGGATTTCATTGAATTGTCCAGCGATCATAGTATTATCGAGATGCAGGCGGTACCGCAAATGATCGGCAAGAACTTGAAGCAATTGGACGTTCGTGCCAAATTCGGCTGTAACGTGATGGCGATCAAGAACAACGGGAAAATGAATATTTCCCCCAATGCGGATGATAACATTAAATCCGATGACATCCTCATAATCGTTGGGGCGAACAAGGATCTCCAGAAGATGGAGATTCATTATGCGAATGGGTGAGGGGAACATGGAGATCACATCTGTACAGAATCCGCGTGTCAAGCAATGGGCGCAGCTTCTGGAGAAAAAAACACGAGATAAAGAACACAAATATATTATTGAAGGCATTCACTTAGTTCAGGAAGCACTGATCTCAGACGCCCCTGTGGAATGCATTGTCTACAGCATGGAGCAGGGCATGCCTGCGGACATCGAAAAGCTCACGGCATCGCATCTGGATGTGGAGTGGATTGGCGTGACGGAAGCGATCATCGCCAAATGCAGCTCGACGGAGACGCCACAACCCGTCTTCGCCATCGTACACAAGCAAAGCTCAGACATGGGTGCATTAATGGAACAAGAGCATGCGCTCGTTGTTGTCGTCGATGGTGTCCAAGATCCGGGCAATCTGGGCACGATCATTCGCAGCGCGGATGCCGTGCTCGCCGATGCGGTCATCCTTGGGAAAGGCACCGTTGACCTCTACAATCCGAAGACGATTCGGGCGACGATGGGCTCGATGTTCCATCTGCCGGTACTCGAAGGCAATCTGCACGAGCTATTGCCTGCCGCGAAGCGGAGCGGGGCACGGATTGTCAGCACGAGCTTGCAGGCGGAGCACACCTGTTATGCGTACGATTTCCGTCCGTCGACATGGTTGCTCGTCGGGAATGAAGGCAAGGGCGTATCGGCTGCGGTCGAGGCTTATGTCGACGACCGAATTATTATTCCGATGCCGGGTCGCGCGGAATCGCTGAATGTGGCGATGGCGACGTCGGTATTGCTGTATGAGGCGCTGAGACAACGTCGGTATACATAGCACTTTCATATTGTGATCTTATCCAAGAGCGCTGCTGCCAGCCGCGCTCTTCTTCATGTGATGAAGTATCATAACAACACACATGAGAAACATAGATTTGCACCTACGATCAGCGGCCGAATGTGCTACAATGGATGCACAATTGCAGGAGGTGGGCCGTGTGAAATCACGGATGGTAAATCCGTTGACCAAGATGAAAGTCAAATACCAGCTCATCTTATTATTCCTCGTCATGGTAGGTCCGATCTTCCTGCTGCATGCTTATGGCAACACGAAGGCCGAGCAGATTCTAAAGCGGCATGTGACCAATGCCTATATCGAGCTGAACAAGATGAATGTGATGCTTATTGACCGCAACATTGAAAGCGTTAACAAAATCACAACAACCATTATTCAGAATCCAATCACCCAGCGGCTTGTGCCGGATGCGAGAGATGCTGTCATCGCGCGTGTAAATCAATACGATGAGATGGTGAAGCTGCTCGCCAGTTATTCGCTCGGACAGAACGGGGGCAGCAATGTGAACTATTCGCTCTACGTATATGATCCGGAGGATTTGTATTTTTTTGCGCCGAAATTTCAATATACGCTTAGCGGTGTGTATTTCTTCTCTGATCAGGATGAACCGCCGTGGTTCCAAGAAGCGATTCAGAAAAAAGGAAAAGGTTATATGCGGATCGTTGACGCAACTGAAATGCTGCAGCCTCGCAAGACGCTCGCGTATGTCCGTGCGGTTAATATGGTTACGAACGGCAAGAAAGTGATCGGGGTACTCGTAGCGACCCAGATGGATCATGAAATTGGCGCATCGCTGCAATCCATTTCCTTGCCGGGCGGGGAAATCTACTACCTGAACCGGGATAATGAGGTACTCGCTTCGACGGTACCTAGCCAGTTCGGCCATGTCATTCACGTACCGGAGCCGACGGATGAGACGTTCGACGTGAGTGAGCATACATATCATTTCATTGATGATCAGTTTATCTATGTTGTCAAAATTAGCGATACACTCGGGCAGAAGCTGCTCTACAAGGTTCCGGTGAACCTGCTCTTGCAACAGCAGAGCGAATTGAAGCAACTCATTCAATACATGTCCATCACGTACACCGTCGTGGTTTGTATTTTCATGATGTATTTCTGGCGCTCGATTATGAGGCCGCTGCAGAAGCTGGCGATTTTCGTACGCCGATACGAGCCAGGCAAACTCATCCCGTCGACGCCGTTCCGCGAACGCAAGGATGAGGTCGGTGTCTTGGTCCATGCCATGTATGAGATGGCGAACCGATTGAATACGCTCATTACTTATAAATATCAGATGGAGATCAAGCAGAAGGAAGCGCAGTTGCAAATCCTCTATCAGCAGATCAATCCGCACCTGCTCTACAATACGCTGGAGAGCATCTATTGGAAGTGCACGATGGAAGGTAACGCTGAATCGGCTGAGATGATCAAGGAATTGTCGAAGCTGATGAAAATCGGCTTAAGCCGCGGCCGGGAGCTCATCCGGTTCGAGGAGGAACTAGAGCATGTGGCAGCCTATATTCGCTTGCAGCAGAAACGGTACGACGACCAGTTCCAAGTACGCTGGGACATCGAACCGGGGCTTGCGCACCACCTGATCCCCAAAATTACGCTGCAGCCTTTAGTAGAGAATGCGATGATTCATGGTGTTCGTCAGATGGAAGAAGACGGCGAGATTAACATCATAGCTCGCGCGGAAGCAGACTATGTGGAGATTCGAGTCGAAGACAATGGCTACAAGACGGTCGATTTCGATGCAATCACGAGGCTCTTAACGTCGGAAGAATCGAATCCGAAGCTGGGCTTCGGCATCCGCAATATCCATCAGCGCATCCAGCTTCATTTCGGCGCAGCTTACGGCATTCACTACCGCGCTAGAGAAGGCGGCGGGACGACCGTGACGATTCGCATTCCTCTGACCCCAATCGAGATGGATGGTTCGATAGACAAGCAAGCATAAGGGAGGAGTCATCATGTATAACGTATTGATTGTTGACGATGAACCATTGATTTGCAAAGGGCTTAGCGGCTTGCTAGCCTCTACGGGACTACCTATTCAGAGCATTTATACGGCACATAGCGGGCACGAGGCATTGGATTATTTGCGGATGGAGGAGATTCATCTCTTAATTACCGACATTCAGATGGGCGCAATGAGCGGGATCGAGCTGATGCATCAAGCCAAAATGCTCAATCCTGCGATTGAAGCGATCATTATATCAGCCCATGAGACGTTCCAATATGCGCAGCAGGCGATTCGACTCGGCGCGAAGGATTACCTGGTCAAGCCGCTCAATGAGAACTTGCTGCTTGATTCCGTCCGAGATGCGCTGTTGAAATCTTCGCACAGACGGCCTTCCTTGGACGAGACGTTCTCACTGCTCGCCGATTCCGACCATTTCCATATGGAGGAGCCGCTGCAGGATCGAATGTCTTTGCTGGCCGAATTGATTAAGGAGCCGTCTACCTTCATAGAACCATTGGCACAAACGCTGCAACTGGAGGAGCTCAAGCTCCGAGGGCCTTATTTTGCGATTCTCACGATCCGGTTGGATCTATCGAAGCGTAAGGCGGAGCGTGAAGTCACCCCGGCTGATCTCGGCCTGCTGCATTATGCTTCGTTGAATATGATCGAGGAGCTGATGCGGGACGATTGGCAGCATATCGCCTTCTATACGGAACAGGAGATTCATGTCATCGTGCAATGGGATGAAGAGGCCTATCAAGATACTGGCATCCCAAAAATTCATCATCTGGAGATGCTGGGGCGCACCATTCATGCCAGCATTCTAAAATATTTGGGCTTGTCTTGCGTCGTAGGCATCAGCCAGATTCTACGCGGTGTATCTTTCCTTGGGGTATTAAGCGAACAAGCGCACAAGGCCATTAGCTGGAATCAGCAGCACCGGGATCATTACGTGTTCTATTACGGAAATTTTCATTGGTCGCAGTATGATCGCGAAGAACCGACGGAGGATGAACTGCATCAGCAGAACAACAGCATCGTGGAACAAGCAAAAGCTTTCATTGACGGGAATTATGCGCAGAAGGGGCTTACGCTGCATGAGGTTGCGCAGAAGAACCACGTCAGTCCGAATTATCTCAGTTACCTGTATAAGAAGTTCACGGGCTACAATCTCTGGGAGTATGTCATTAAACTGCGGATGGAGGAGAGCAAGCGACTGCTGCTCCAGACGGATTTGCGAAGATATGAAATTTCGGAGCGGGTAGGCTACGAATCCCCTGAGCATTTCAGCAAAATATTCAAAAAATATTATGGCATGAGTCCAAGCGAAGTGAAGAAGTAATATCAGCCATCATCTGCATAGTTCTGCACCTATCCCCGGGTCCGCTTCTTTCCTACAATGAGTGAAACGACACTACACGTAAGGGAGGAAGGGGACCCGTATGCGATTCACTGGCATGCTGCGCAAACATTTCTGGGGATATGCGTTTCTACTCCCAGCGGTGCTCCTATTTATCATTTTTCTATGGGTACCAATTATCAAAGGATTTGTGTATAGCTTCTATCACGTTGATTTTGTGAAAGGGAACACCTACGTCGGCTTCGACAATTACAAGACAGTCTTCTCTGATCCAGACGTCGGCAAGGCGATCAAGAACAGCTTCTATTATATGGTCTTGTGCCTTCTCTTCGGTTTCTGGGTACCGATTGTTTTCTCAATTGCCATCTCGGAGCTTAAGAAATTTCAGGGCGCGGTTCGCGTAGCGGCTTATCTACCCTATGTCGTACCCATCGTCGTATTGTACGGGCTATGGCGCTGGATGTACGATCCGGTCGGTCCGATCAATGCGCTCTTAACGACGCTTGGTCTCGATCAAATTGCCTTCATGACAGATACCAAGTGGTCGATGATTTCCCTCGTACTGATGGAGACTTGGCAGCAATTCGGATCGGCGATGCTCATCTATCTCGCAGCGGTGCTCAGTATTCCGCGGGACTGGTACGAAGCAGCCGAGATCGACGGGGCAGGCGTCTGGGCCCGGATTCGGCACATTACATTGCCTTCGATGCGCAATTTGATTCTCTTGATGTTAGTCCTTCAGCTCATCGGAACCTCTCAAGGCTATCAATCGCAGCTTGCGATGCTGGATGGCGGGCCGAATAATGCGACATTAACGTATGCGCTGCTCATTGTTAAGTACGCCTTCAACAAGCTCGATTATGGGGTAGCGACGGCATTAGGCGTATTGATGTTTATCGTGTTAGGGCTGCTCGCGACGTTGCAGTTCCGATTGCAGAATAAGGAGGAGAACTAAGATGAAGCAGATGGAGCGCGGGATCTTATCCTCTTACGATTTTAAACGAACCTCTACCAAAATAGGCTACGCGATCATGGTGCTCATGCTTGTGGGGATGGCGTTTACGATGCTCTACCCGATTGCGGTGACGATGCTGAACGGGTTCAAGACGAACGCGGAAGTGAACTCCTTCCCGCCGAAGTTTCTCCCGACGACATGGGAATTCGACAACTTCTCGAAAGGATGGAACTATATCGATCTCACCGTTTTCCTGAAGAATACGTTATTCATTTTCATCGGCAATATGGTTGTCACGGTTTTCGTGCTTGGGCTCGCTTCTTATAGCTTGTCGCGGCTACGCGTGCCGTATCAGCGGTACATTCAGTTCTTCTTCATGGTGACGTTATTCATCCCGGCGGCAAGCTATATGATTCCGAGCTTCGTGAACTTAAAAGAACTTGGGCTGCTGAACAGCTATGCGGCATTCTGGCTGCCAGCGGGCGCGAATGCGTTCTTCCTTCTACTGCTCAAGAGCTTCTTCGACGGCGTTCATATGGAGCTGCTCGAAGCGGCGCGGATCGATGGTGCTTCGGAGGTAGGGACCTTCGTCCGCATAGCGCTTCCGTTATCGATTCCGATCTTCGCAACGCTGGCGATCTTCGTCTTCTCGACGGCATGGAATGACTGGTTCTGGCCATCGCTTGTCATGCATTCTGAAGATAAATATCCACTTGCGACGGCGATGTACAAATACGTCATTAATGTGCGGCGGCTGGATACGAATATTAAGTTCGCGATCCTCTTCATGGTCATGGTTCCGCCGATCATCGTGTTCCTCGTATTTCAGAAGTACATCATGCGGGGACTTCATTTAGGCGGTGTCAAAGGATAGGCGGGTGTGCGCAGCATCGTAGAGTTGCACATGAACCTTCATAAGATCACACATCGGCAGGTGCGATCAGCTCGATTATGATGAAGGTGTTAACAATATCCATATAGGAAAGAAGGGGCGTTCCCATGCGAAAGGTTTCGTTATTATTGATGTGTCTCTTAGTCGTAAGTACGATGTTGGCAGCTTGCGGCAGCGGCAGTTCCACCAAAGTAGAGAGTAAGGATCCGGGTACGGCTTCCAACAATACGACAACAACGGATACAACGAAGACAGAGGATCCGGCAGCGCAGAAAGTGACGATCAAGATCCATTATCCAACACCGGATTTGGTCGAGAAACGGGCAGCAGAAGATGAGAAGATCAAGCGATTCCAAGAGAAGTATCCCAATGTGGATATCGTGAAGGATGACTGGCAGTACAATGTCAGCGAGATCGGCGTCAAAATGGCGGCGAATGAAGCGCCAACGTTCTTCAATACGTACGCGACAGAAGCTAAGTTCTTAATTGAAAAGGGCTGGGCGGCAGATATTACCGAGCTCTATAACCAGTACGCCCATAAAGATGAGATTAACCCGATTCTTCAGAACCAATTCATTATCGATGGCAAAGTGTACGGTGTTGCACAGCAAGGATATGTGAACACCACGATGATCAACAAGAAGCTGCTTGACGACAAGAAAGTAGCAGTCCCTCCATTCGACTGGACTTGGGACGATATGCTGAACACAGCGAAGGGCGTCGCCGATCCGAAGAAAGGCATTTCCGGTATCGCGCCAATGGGCAAAGGTAACGAAGCGGGCTGGAACTGGACGAATTTCTTGTTCGAAGCCGGCGGCGAAATCCAGAACGTCGATTCGAAAGTCAATGCGACATTTAATTCTGAAGCAGGTCTGAAAGCATTAGAATTCTATAAAAAATTACGCTGGGAAGCGAACGCCATCCCACAAGACTGGGCACTCGGTTGGGGGGATGCTGTAGGGTCCTTCGCGCAAGGCAGAACGGCGATGGTGATGGCTGGTTCGGATGGCGTTGTCGATCAAGCGTTGAACCAAGGCGGTCTGAAGCCGGAGGACGTCTTGACGTATCCAATGCCTGCAGCGGAGAAAGGCGGCAAGCATACAGGCGTTCTTGGCGGTGATTATCTCGTCGTCAATCCAAATGCGAGCAAGGAAGAGCAAGAAGCAGCGTTCAATTATATTACCTTCGATTATTTCTCTGACAAAGGGCTAGAGGCGCTTGAAGCAGATATTCAAGCACGGAAAAAAGACAACAAATTCTTCGTACCGCCGCTTATTAACTACTATGCAGCAGAATCTGAATATGGCAAGAAGGTCAAAGCTATCTATGATAAGTACGATAACGTCTACCAATACAATCCTGATATTCTAAGCGTGTTGGACGGCAAACCTGAAGCGCAGTACAATACGCAGGATTACTACGCGACGATGACGAACGTGATTCAGCAGGTATTCTCGGATAAGAACACGGATCTGAAGGCACAGCTTGATACCGCGGCGAAGCTCGTACAAGAGAAATATTTCGATCCAATCAAAGTACAATAAGGCATGACAGAAAGACTGGATATGACCGGCACGCGCCGTTCGTTATCCAGTCTTTTTATTATCAATTCCCGCGGACACGGGGATCGTATCGCAGCGAGATGCGTTGCCACGATTCTTGCCCGGTGTCGTTGTCTTGCATCAACGAGCGGATCTTCTCATGCATGGCCTGCGGAGCCTCGCCGTTCCGTTCGATATGCAGATCGATGGCAACGAGCAAAATTTTGGCTAAGTCTAATGCATCAGCTTGGATGGAATGTATGTCCGAAGGGAAAAATTTCTCTAACATCTTGCTCGAAATGCGAGGAAGTCCGGTTCGCGGGATTTTCCCTGTGGCGCTTTTCACATTCGAAGTCATTGGGCGCGTAATCCATTCCACGGTCTCGAACCCTAATTGTTCATAAAAGGCAACTTGTTCTTTGACTGACTGGCACGGCAGAATCGGAATGATTCGATTCATGACATTCCACCTTTCCTCTTGCAGAAGATTTCGCGTATACTCCAATCGTACAACATTCATGCAAATGGTAAGGTTTGACGTAGGAATGGTGGTTGTTCGCGAGGAAAAGAACAGGAACCCGCTATATACTTTAATCCGAGGAGGGAATCCGCCATGGGATATTATTACGAATTTATTGAACATCAGGACGACCTGCCGATTCGGCTGTTCGTGAACAGTGTGGCGCATGTACTTTTTCATTGGCATAAAGAAATCGAAATTATCTATGTGCTGCAAGGCGCAGTGACGATCCATCTGGATCAACGGCAATACGTACTGAACCAAGACGATGTCATTGTCGTTAATAGCATGTCGGTACATCAAATTGAACGGACAAGCCAAGATAATGTCCTATTGACGCTGCAGTTCAATCCAGAGCTGATGGATGATCACGCGGTCATCGAATGTAACTCGCTGCATCAGACCCCCGAGAATCTTCGGCATTATGACCGTATCCGCAGCGCGCTTGCGCAGATGGCTTGGGAATCCAGCAAAAAAGCGCAGGGCAGCCGCAATTATTCACTTGGTCTACTTCAGATTCTGGCAGGTCATTTGCTGCGTTATTTCTCTACGCTGCGCAGTGATACTTCACGGGAAGATGTGAAGGCTTATGATTATCAACGGTTGAATCGTATTTTGCAGTATGTGGACAAGCATTATTCAGAGAAAATCACGCTGCAATCGATGGCGGATCATGAGCATTTAAGTCTGCATTATTTCTCGCATTTTTTCAGCGACAAGATCGGGATTCCTTTTCAGAAATATTTGACGCAGGTTCGTCTCGAGAAGGCCGTTGCCGAATTATCGGATACGCACAAGAAGCTGACAGAGATCGCGCTTGATTGCGGGTTCGCGAACGTGAAGCTGTTCAATAAATATTTTAAAGAGAAATATGATTGTACGCCGGGTGCGTTCCGAGAAGCATTGTCGACGTCCGAACAGCGGGAGGATTCGAACCGAAAACCGCTTACTTATGAGGAGTCCTCCAGCGGGGATTATTATGAGACGGACACGATTCAGGCGATGGCGTCGCTGTACCGCTATTTGGAGCGGAACGAAGAAGGCGCAACGATGTTGGACACGACCGATGTCGTTCACGAACAGATCGATATTCATGTTCAGCAGGAGAAGGCCGGCCGGCCTTACCCAAGGCCGTGGAGTCGGGTCACGACAGCCGGACGGGCCATCGAAGGACTACGGGTCGATTGGCAGACGCAATTTACAGAGCTTCAGCGTAAACTCGCCTTTAGCCATATTCGGTTCCATGGCATCTTCAACGATGAGATGATGATCTATCGGGAGACGGAAGCGGGCGAGCCGGTCTATAACTGGGCGTATGTGGATAAACTCTATGATTTCCTCTTGCAGTCGGGGATTCGTCCGTTCGTGGAACTTAGCTTCATGCCGACGCCCTTGCGCAGATCGCAAGAGACGATCTTCTGGTGGAAGGGCAATATATCACCACCTGCGGATCAGGATAAATGGAATGCGCTCGTGCGCGAGTTCATTTATCATTGCTTGAATCGTTATGGGATCGATGAAGTGCGGCAGTGGTATTTCGAGGTCTGGAACGAGCCGGATCTGTCAGGTGTCTGCTGGGCCGGGACGAAGGAAGAGTATTTCGAATTCTATGAGGCAACGGCTCGCACTGTAAAAGAGGTCGCAAGCGACCTACGGGTCGGAGGGCCAGCGCTCGGCTATGGTTCGCTCTGGAATGATACATGGGCGGATGAGTTCCTGACCTATTGCCGAACGCGAGAAGTGCCTATCGATTTCTTCTCGTTCCACGTCTATTCGGAATACCCGAATCTGAAGGCAGAGACGGACAAGCTGACGACGATGATGCCTCCGTCCTTCTACACCGATTCCGTTGAACGGGTACGTGCGCTGCTTCAAGATCATCGCATGTCTGACTTGGAACTGCACATGACGGAGTGGAATTTCTCGCTCTATGATCGCAATTATGTGCACGATACGATGTTTATGGCGCCGTTCGTCATCTTGCATGCGCTTCGGATGATGAATCAACTCACCTCGATCGCCTTCTGGTCGTTCACCGATGTATTCGAGGAGAGCCAACTGCCGGTTCCACCCTTCTACGGCGGATTTGGATTAATTAATCGGAATGGGCTGAAGAAACCAAGTTATTATGCGTTCGAGTTGTTGTCAAAGCTTGGTGAACAGCTGGTGGAGCAGGGGGATGGCTATGTCGTTACGCGCAGCGCAAGCGGTGATCTGCAAATCCTGATGTATCATTACGCGCATGTCGATCCGCTGTTCGCGAGCGGGGATTGGTCAGGATTCTCGGAGACGAACCGATACAGTATTTTCGAAGAGAAGGGGAGCAGGGCTTATCATGTGAGGGTTGAGCTGCAGTTTCCGATGAAGGTGATGACCTATCGCATGGACCGTGAGCATGGCTCCGTTTTCGATGAATGGGTAAGACTCGGTACGCCGGCCTATCCAACGGAAGAAGAAATGGAGTATTTGCACAAACGCAGCGGACCGGAAATTCGATTGGAGTTGATCGATCCGCAGCAGTCAAGCTTTGACTATGACCAGATGTATACCGTTCCGCCGCATGGTGTGCTGCTCGTGACGTTTCAGCGACAGTATGGCACAGGCATGTAATCGGCTGATACAACACCTCTATGGAAGGAGGTGTTTTTTTTGCTGTTTCAGTTCCGCAAGCAGAGGTCATTCTATGACAAGGGAGATCGAGAGGGCAAAAAACGATCCCATGGAAGGCAAGGAACAACAAGAAAGCGTTATCATCATCTTCTATACTGAGATTGTAGCTCAGACGAGCTGGAATATCCCTTGGGAGGAATGACTATGGATCGTCTAATGAAGTGGATGACAGAGAAGTTCGCGCCACGATTGGAAGCGATTACGAAGAATGTGTGGGTGGACTCCATTCAGGAAGCCATTATGGTCGCACTGCCGATGATTTTCATTGGTTCATTAATAACCTTGGTGTCGATACTCAAAGATTTTATTCCCGGCATGCCGGATTTGACGCCGATTTCAACGTTTAGCTTTGGTTTGTTAGGGGTATTTATTGCTTTCTTAACGCCATATATGGTCATGCAGAAGAAGGGACGCGACAAGATCAAGCTGATCGCAGGAGCGACAGGTTTATCTTTGTTCTTGATGCTGCTGAAACCAACGTTCCAGGATGATGGTTCTGTGCAGTTCATGATGGAACGTTTCGGCCCATCGGGGATGATCACCGCATTGCTGGTCGGGATTTTGGTTGCCTTGGTGATGACGGCGTTCCATAAGTTCTCTTGGTTCAAGAAGGACACCACGCTGCCTGAATTTATCGTTGATTGGTTCGATTTCCTCGTTCCGATCGCCGTCCTGTTAACCTTCGGGTGGGTGCTGATCTATCAGCTGCACTTCGATATTTTCGAGATGATCGTGGCGGTGTTCAAACCGCTCAATGCCATCAGCCAGACGCTGGCCGGCTTCGTATTATTCAACTTCATCGGCGTTGTGCTCTATTCCTTCGGCGTGAGCCCGTGGGTGATGACACCGATCTTTTATTCGATCTGGATTCCTGCAATTGAGCAGAATGCTTCGCTCGTGTCGCAAGGGTTGGACCCGGTGAACATCAACACGTTCGAGACGTTCTTCTCCGGTTGGGTAGGCGTTGGGGGACTTGGTGCGACGCTGCCGCTCGTGATCTGGTTCCTGTTCGCCAGATCGAAGAAACTGAAGTCCATCGGGCGAGCGACGATCGTGCCATCCTTGTTCAATATTAACGAGCCCGTCGTCTATGGCGCGCCGATTGCCTTTAACCCGATTCTGATGGTACCGATGTGGATCAACGGTTTGATCACGCCGATTCTTGTCTATTTGGTGCTGGATGCCGGCTGGGTCGCAATTCCGAGCAAGGTGTTCCAGCTGTGGTATACGCCAATCGGTTTATCGACCTTTATTTTGACAGGGTTCAAAGGATTGCTGCTGCTTGTCGTTGTGCTGCTCATCATATTCGTCGTATGGTTCCCGTTCTTCAAGGCCTATGACATGCAGGAGCTCAAGAAAGAACAATCCGCGGAGTAAAAAGAGGGAGGAAATCAACATGATGCAATCAACGGAGAAACTATTGGAGCGTATGACGCTGGAGGAGAAATCCACTTTTGTAGCGGGGTTAAATATGTGGATGACGAAAGGCTATGATCATCACGGCATTCCACCAATTCATATGTATGACGGAACGAACGGCATCCGGAAGACGAGCAGCGATGAGGAGATGGGCATTACAACGGAAAATATGCCTGCGACCTGTTATCCGACGGGGTCTGCCATCGGTTCCTCCTGGAATGTGGAGCTGCTCCATGAGATCGGGGTAGCGCTTGGCGTTGAGGGACGCGAGATGGGCGTGGAGCTGCTGCTCGGCCCTGGGATCAACATGAAAAGAACGCCGCTTGGCGGCCGTAACTTCGAATACTATTCGGAAGACCCTGTATTGTCAGGAGAACTGGGCGCGGCATTCATCAACGGCTTGCAGAGCCAAGGCGTCGGGGCGTCGGTGAAGCATTTTGCATGTAACAACCAAGAATACGAGAAGATGGTCACGAGTTCCGAAGTCGATGAGCGGACGCTGCGCGAGATTTATCTGGCGGCCTTCGAACGGATTGTGAAGAAGTCGAAGCCCTGGACGCTCATGTGCTCCTACAACTTGCTGAACGGTACGTATGCGAGTGAGAACGAGCATCTGCTCCATGATATTCTGCGCCGAGAATGGGGCTATGACGGCGTCGTCATTTCCGACTGGACGGCCGTCAATGACCGCATTCGCGGCTTGAAGGCAGGGCTCGATCTCGAGATGCCGGGGCCGGCTGCCTATAACGCAAAAGCAATTGTCGAGGCGGTGCAGAACGGCAGCTTGGAGGAGTCGACGCTGAATGCTTCCGTCGCACGATTGCTTGAGCTTGTGCGGAAGACGACAACGAATACGGAAGCCGTACAGGAGCAAGTGTCAATCGATTATCATGCATTAGCGCGCCGAGCCGCGGCAGAGAGTATCGTACTGCTCAAGAACGATAACCAAATATTGCCGATTCAGACGGAACAGGTGGGCAGCATGGCTGTCATCGGACGGTTTGCGAAGCAGCCGCGTATTCAAGGCGCAGGCAGTGCGGAAGTGACACCGACGCAGATCGATATTCCATGGGACGAGATGCAGAAGATCGCGGGCGGCGCTATCGAGATGACGTATGCGGAAGGCTATCCGCAGGATGATCGCATCGACGAGCAGATGATTCAAGAGAGTGTTGCGCTAGCGGCGAAGGCGGACCTCGCGGTCTTGTTCGTAGGGCAGCCTGCCTATGCCGAATCGGAAATGCATGATCTCGAAGGCATCGACCTGCCAGCGCACCAGGTGAAGCTGATCCAAGCCGTTGCAGCGGTACAGCCGCGCGTGATCGTGCTAACGAGCAGTGGTACGGCGCTTGCGATGCGTCCATGGGTACAACATGTGCCAGCGGTCGTTCACTACTGGCTTACAGGACAAGGCAGCGGCAGCGCGATAGCAGACATCCTGTTCGGACGCGTGAACCCATCCGGTAAATTGTCGGAGACGTTCCCTGTGAAGCTATCGGATAATCCGTCGCATATGCGTATTCGCGGTGAGAACGGTAAGCTGTATTATCGTGAAGGTTTGTTCGTTGGCTATCGCTATTACGATCGGAAGGAGCTTGCGCCGCAATTCCCATTCGGACATGGTCTTTCCTATACGACATTCAGTTATTCGGGGCTCAAGGCTGTGCAGCAAGTAGATGGGCAAGTGGCGGTCACTTTTACGATCGAGAATACGGGAACTGTTCATGGTCAAGAGGTTGTACAGGTGTATGTTCATGATGAGGAATGCAAATGGGTTCGTCCGGAAAAAGAACTGAAGGCTTTCGCTAAGATAGCGCTGGCGCCGGGTGAGAAGAAGGAAGTGTCCTTCTTGCTCGAAGAACGGGATTTCGCTTACTACAATACGAAATATAATCGTTGGGTCGCAGAGACAGGCTACTTCCAGATTCTAATCGGCAGCTCTTCACGTGACATCCGACTTCGTGAACGCTTGAATTGCGATTTCGGTATGGAAGAGGTATCGTTCCATAAATTCAGCCTCCTGAGCGATTGGATCAGCCACCCGATAGCCCGGGCGATTCTGGAGACGTGCCTTGCGGAGATGAATGAACACGTCACGGATAAAGTCATTCTCAACGAAGATTTTATCGGCTTCTGGGGGGATTTCCCGACGATCAAGATCTTCCAGATGTTCGGACAGACATGGCTAGTCGACAAGTCGCCAGATCAATTGATGGAAGAGCTGATTGCCCAGTTCGATGCTCAGCAGCAATAATGTAATGATGCCCCCTTACGGCGAACCGTAAGGGGGTTTTTGATAGGGGTGATGAACTGGCGGTAAGCGCATAAGCATCATTTTCGCAAGAATAAGCTTCTACGAATCGTTAGAGAGTGGACGTTCCCGCTAACGAATCGAGGTGAGCTTATTCGGCCGAAATGGCTTGCTTGGTTTCGAGTTCTAACGAATCGTGGGATCGTTATTTCGGCGAAATGTGCCTATTGGCAGGGCGAATAGCCAAAATAACATACTGTCGATCCGTTAGCCTCGCGCAAGCACGATTATCGCCAGAATAAGCTCTTACGATTCGTTAGAGAGCGCCCCCCGCTAACGAATCGAGGTGAGCTTATTCGGTCGAAATGGCGTGCTTTTAAGTTCTAACGAATCGTGAGTTCGTTATTGTGCCGAAATGCGCCTATTGGCAGGGCGAATAGCCCAAATAACGTACTGTCGATCCGTTAGCCTCGCGCAAGCACGATTATCGCCAGAATAAGCTCTCTACGAATCGTTAGAGAGTGGACGTTCCCGCTAACGAATCGAGGTGAGCATATTCGGTCGAAATGGCGTGCTTTTAAGTTCTAACGAATCGTGAGTTCGTTATTGTGCCGAAATGCGCCTATTGGCAGGGCGAATAGCCCAAATAACGTACTGTCGATCCGTTAGCCTCGCCCAAACATCATTTTCGCCAGAATAAGCTCTCTACGGTTCGTTAGAGAGCGGACGTTCCCGCTAACGAATCGAGGTGAGCTTATTCGGTCGAAATGGCTTGGTTTCGAGTTCTAATGAATCGTGAGTTCGTTATTGTGCCGAAATGCGCCTATTGGCAGGGCGAATAGCCCAAATAACGTACTGTCGATCCGTTAGCCTCGCCCAAACATCATTTTCGCTAGAATAAGCTTTCTACGGTTCGTTAACCAGCGGACGTTCCCGCTAACGAATCGAGGTGAGCTTATTCGGTCGAAATGGCTTGGTTTCGAGTTCTAACGAATCGTGAGATCGTTATTTCGGAGAAATGTGCCTATTGGCAGGGCGAATAGAGCAAATAACGTACTGTCGATCCGTTAGCCTCGCGCAAGCACGATTATCGCCAGAATAAGCTCTCTACGATTCGTTAGAGAGCACTCCCCGCTAACGAATCGAGATACTTCCAAAACTACGCACAGCCTGTTCTTCTTTTTATGGGCCATGCCGCATAAGCTGATAGAGTTAACGGTACGATGTGTCCCATAGGAGGAAGGCCTATGCTAATCAGGAAAGGGTGGCGAAGCAAGCCTACCCGTAAGCCCGGGAGCAAACGCAAACTGTTCTTTATTGCGCTGGTCGTATTTACACTTTTATCGCTGCAATCCTTGGTATTCTTGGAGAAAAACTTGAAGCCTCCGATTATGTCGCTTGCTAAAATCCGGATTAAGCAAATTGCAACGCAGGCGATTAACCAAGCGATCTCAGAGCAAATAGCCAGCGGCAGCAACTTCCAGAATCTGATTGATTGGAAAACGGATCGTGATGGCAAGGTCGCAGGATTTATGATGAATTACGCGGAGAATATGCGGATCACCTCACGAACCAAAGAAGTGGTCGAGGGGACCTTGAAGGACATGAAGGATCTCAATGAACATATTCCACTGGGGCAAGCGCTAGGCAGTGCCGTCATAGCTTCTTTCGGTCCGCAAATTCCAATCCGTCTAGAACCGCAAGGCGCTGTCAAAGTAGAGCTCAACACAAAGCAGCAGGATGCAGGCATCAATATGGTGCTGGTCGAGGTGTATATTCGAATTGTGGCGGAGGTCGCTATCATTATCCCATTCGATACGGAACCGGAAGTGGTCGAATCGAATATTCCAATCTCCTATATGATGGTGGTGGGCAATGTTCCGCAGTATTACTATGATAACAAAGGCAAAGCGATCGGAGATAACAGCGCGGGGGCTCCTAGTCTGGCGTTACCAAGTCTAAATACCCCTTCTTCGGAACAAGATGCGTCGAAAAAAGCCCAAGGCACGACGACGACGGTGATTACTGATCCACATGAACAATCCTCCGGGGTCTCGGTCGATGTGAACACGAATCATGAAGGCAAAAACTAAAAAAAGGCAAGCGACCTTACTGGTTGCCTGCCTTTTTTAATGCACGTCGTTCATCGTTCTCCCACTTGCGAAGGAGTGGATACGGGTCGAAGGACCATTCCGTCCATCCTCGATCACGGTAAATGCCATAATGCAGATGCGGAGGGAACTTCCCTTGCGTTCCAGGCTTCCCGTACCCTGAACTGCCCACCCAGCCGACAACCTGACCGGGCTTCACGAGATCTCCGACCTTCAGCGCTTTTTCGAATCCAGACAAATGCGCATAGTAGTGGTAATAATTACTCAGATCGCGAATGCCGACACGCCAGCCTCCGAAGGGGTTCCAGCCCTTCGTCTCGACGATGCCATAGCAAGTGCTGCGTACCGGCACGCCATATCTCGCGAAAATATCGGTGCCTTCATGGATTCGGTATCCTCCCCAGCTGCGTGAAGTACCCCATGTGCTGCGATACGAATAATCCGCATGCAGCGGGACAGGGAACGCATGCTCATCGAGGGCGCCATAGCCGAATGTCGCGTAAATGCTGGCGAATTGATTAATTCGCGTGACGGCATTTGAGTTATGGTAATAATTCCAGAGCCCGATGCTGAAATCGTCCGGTGACGTACCATAGCTGCTCACATAAGATGCAACGCTATAGAGAAGATCGAGATCATTGTTCGGATCCGCCAGTCCATCCCCAGACCCGTCCTTACCGATTCCGGAATAGATGGAGATCGATTTCGGATTCTGGTCTGCATAATCGGGATTGAGCCACCCACTCCAGGCAGGCTCTTGTACAGCGATGGCCGTAATGCGATTCGAAGCCTGTTGCTGGATCGCCGTCTCCGTCGATTTTGATTTTTTCTGAGTCTTAGCAATCGTACGTTCATATTGGTCAATGGCAGCCAATTGGTTCAAAGATAGACGTGTCTTGGCTTGAATATTGTCATAAATGATTTTTCGTTTACGGAGAATCTCTTCCTTCGATTCTGGCGGCGATGCTTGTTCAGCCCTGCCTTCAGCGTACGCTGATATGCGATGGGAAGTGATGTCGATGAAGACAATCGACAGACTGATTGCGGTTGTCGCAGCCAGACAACGTAAGCCGATCTGTATCGTTCGATGGTTCCAGAGCACAAACAGTTCCCTCCAATGTTTTTAACATATCATTAGGTTGAATCAAGGATGTTCATTTTATCCAAGCTAATTATGTGGTATAATTACGAAGGTGTGGGCGAAAGCAAATGTGAGTTAAATGAAAGAAGGTAGCAGCATGACAACGGAACAACGAGAACGTAAACCAGAGTGGATCAAAATAAAATTGACAACCGGTGAGAACTACACCGAGATTAAAAATATGATGCGTTCCAAAACGTTGCATACAGTATGTGAGGAAGCGCGTTGTCCTAATATTTATGAGTGCTGGGCGAATCGTACAGCGACATTCATGATTCTGGGGGATATTTGCACACGGGCTTGCCGTTTCTGTGCGGTGAACACGGGTATGCCTACAGAACTTGATTTGAAAGAGCCGGAGCGGGTTGCAGAATCTGCGGAACAGATGGGACTCAAACACTGTGTCGTTACCTCTGTTGCACGTGATGACTTGCAGGATGGCGGTGCGATGATCTTCGCAGAGACTGTGAAGGCGATCCGCCGTAGATTGCCGTTCTGTAGTGTCGAGGTATTGATTCCAGACTTTATGGGGAACGAAGATGCGTTGCGTGTCGTCATGGATGCGAAGCCAGACATTCTGAATCATAATGTCGAGACGGTTGAACGTCTATCGGATCGTGTACGTGCCAAAGCCAAATATGACCGTACGTTAGAGCTGCTTCGCCGTGCGAAAGAAATGCAGCCACAGATCCCGACAAAATCTAGCATCATGCTCGGTGTCGGCGAGGAATGGGATGAAATTCTTAAGACGATGGATGACTTGCGTGCCGTGGATTGCAACATCTTAACGATTGGTCAATATTTGCAGCCGACGAAGAAGCATTTGAATGTTGAGAAATACTACCATCCAGATGAGTTCGCGAAGCTAAAAGAAGAAGGCATGAAGCGTGGATTTAGCCACGTGGAGTCCGGTCCTCTCGTTCGTAGTTCGTATCATGCGCATGAGCAAGTACAGTCTGCAACGAAGGCGACTGCAGCACAACAAGCATAAGCTTAACGATATTGTTAATCAGTTCATAGGGTCGAGGAGAGGGTAGGCTTGATTCATATCACCGGCAAGACGTATGAGGTAATTACGGATCACAAGAACGGATGGAATCCAGAAGCGTTCAAAGATCGATACAGTGATGTGCTCGACCGTTACGATTATATCATTGGCGACTGGGGATACAATCAACTTAGACTTAAAGGCTTCTTCCGAGATAATAATTCCAAGGCAACTAAGGATACGACGATCGCGAGTATGGTCGATTACATTAATGAATACTGCAACTTTGGCTGCGCTTATTTCGTGGTTGAGAAGATACGCGAGCAGAAGCCAGAGAAATCCGACAAGCCGGAGAAAACGGAGAAATCCGAAAAGGCGGACAAGCCGGATAAAGCTGAAAAGCCAGAGAAGCAGGAGAAAGGGCAACAGGATGGCAGCAGCCAGCCAGCACCTAAGCAGCAAGCGAAGAAATCGCAGCAGAATCAGCAGAAGGCTGAGAAGGCGGATATCAAGGCTGACAAAACGGATAAAGGCGAAAAAAACAATAAAGCTCAGCAGCAGCCACCAACAGAGCAGCCTTCAACCATCAGGGAGACTTCCGAATAGGAAGTCTCATTTTTGTATCCTATGTGTGACGCGATTGCTCAGCAATGCCAACCCAAAATAAATCAACGACCGCTCTGGCGAGTTCTTCTTGCGTAGTGATCTGTTCAAGCGCGTTTTCACTATTTCCTAACATTACGAGCGAAGAGAAGGCATGCGCTAAGAATATGGCATTGCCTTGACGGATCTGTCCTTGGTTCATCGCCATTTGAAAATACTCTGCCAGTGAGATGTGAATATCCATCTCGGCTTGACGGATGCGCCCATATTGTTCGTCCGTCAAATGAGGCCTCGCTTCACGGAGCATCGTCTCCATATCGACATGTGACTTCATCATTTTCGCCTTGGCGACACGCTCGAGCCTAAGGCGAAAATCGTCTTTTTCTTCGAGAATGCGAAGGGTGCTACGCCGAGCGATTTGCAGCATGAATACAACCGCAGCGGTGAATAATTCGGCTTTACTCGTAAAGTAATAATAGATGCTTGCTTTTGTCACTTCGCAGACTTTGGCGATCTGTTGAAGAGAGATCGGCTCGTAACCGTTTTCCATAAATAAATTGGCGGCTGTTCGCAGAATATGTTCTTGAAGCGGGATGCTTTGCTCGGTTTGCTTAGGTCTGCCTGGTGCCCGTTGCGGTTTTATGTTCTTCATGAAGCCTCCTAAAAGGGGAAAATAAACGAAATCTCTTGCAATAATTAACCTTCCGGTATATATAATATTATAACACGAAATACCAAATTAATCATGTGGAGGCGTAAAGATGGGCATAAGAGGATTTATAGGATGGGTATCCGGTTCAAAAGGAAGATGGATCACGTTAATCTTATGGGTTATCGTTGTTGCGTTGCTAAGCTTCCTATGGCCGGCTGTTAATTCGAAGGAGGCTAACAATGCGCCTAATTTAGCGGATTCGAAGCCGTCTGTTCAAGCTCAGATGATTGCAGAGCGCGAGTTCCCTAGCGGAGCGGATATTCCAGCTCTTCTGGTCTGGCAACGTTCAGACGGTCTAACTCAGAAAGATCTATTGCAATTGCAGCAATTAACCAAACGTTGGGAATCGTCTCCTGTTCTCCACCAGACTTCCGTCATTCCACTACATAAGTTTCCATTGCCAGCCCTTCAATCGCTTTTGTCGGAAGATAAAACCACCATTGTAGTCTCTGTACTATTCGATAAAGCGGCGGATGCTGACCAACTCAAGGAAGGCGTAACGCAACTGAAAGAGCAGGCAACTGCGGAGTTTGGAATCAATCCGTTTAACGAAGCTAAGGATTCTGCATTATTAGCGAGAGTTACGGGTCCTGTAGGGATATCCATTGATGCCACGGGATTATTCAGTAACGCGGACGTATCCCTCCTTATTGCTACGGTACTGTTAGTGTTAATTATTCTGCTTGTCATCTATAGATCCCCTATTTTAGCACTAATTCCGATTATTGCTGTTGGCTTCGCGTACGGGGTAGCAAGTCCCATCTTAGGATTTATGGCGGCACAAGGTTGGATTACCGTTGACGCGCAAGCCATATCGATTATGACCGTCCTGCTCTTCGGAGCCGGAACAGATTATTGTCTATTCCTGATCTCTCACTACAGGCATTTGCTGCAAGAAGAACAAGACAAACGCAAGGCCTTGATCTGTGCACTAAAAGGTTCTTCTGGGGCCATTGCGATGAGCGGGTTTACCGTCGTATTATCACTTCTGGTCTTGCTGGTAGCAGAGTATGGTGCTTATCAACGGTTTGCAGTCCCTTTCAGCTTATCGATTCTCATTATGGGCATTTCGAGCGTCACATTGGTGCCTGCTTTACTTGCCATTTTCGGTCGCGCGTCATTCTATCCATTCGTCCCTCGCACGCCGGAGATGCAAGCAGAACTGGTTCGGAAAAAAGGAAGAGCGGTTCGGACTACCCCAAGAGCTTCAAAGAATCGAATCGGTCATGCGGTCATCAAGCGCCCATGGACGATTATAGCAGTAACGGTTATGGTGTTAGGCGGGTTAGCCGCCTATGCTTCTCAGATTACATTCACGTATGATATCCTCTCATCGTTCCCCTCGAAGATGGAATCGAGAGAAGGATTCGCGATCATCGGTGATAAATTTACCGAAGGGGAGCTAGCTCCGGTACAGGTGCTAGCAGATACAGAAGGCAAGACGACCACGTTGTATAAGGATCTTACGTCTCTGCCTTATGTTGATACGGTATCTGAAGCCAAACAAGGCAGGGAAAATAGGAACATCACAGCTTATGAGGTCACGTTGAAGATGAACCCGTACTCCTTAGAGGCGATGGAGCATATCCCAGATCTGCACGCGGTGGCCGAGCAATCCTTGGCAGCCGCAGGAATTGCTCAGACCGAAGAGAAAGTATGGATCGGTGGGCAGACGGCAACGCAATACGACACGAAAGTGACAGGAGACAGGGATACGGCCGTCGTGTTGCCGATTGTGATCGGATTGATTTCGATCCTGCTGCTTGTATACTTGCGATCCGTTACTGCAATGCTGTATCTGATCGCAACGGTTGTTTTATCCTATTTCTCGGCGCTTGGTTTAGGGTGGATCATCTTGCACGTTGGTTTTGGTGTAGATGCCATTCAAGGCGCTATTCCTTTGTACGCTTTTGTTTTCCTTGTCGCTTTAGGTGAGGATTACAATATTTTCATGGTATCGCGGATTTGGCAGAAGCGTCATAAGATGTCGCTTAAGCAGGCGATTGCAGAAGGCGTAGGTGAGACGGGTTCGGTCATAACTTCGGCAGGTTTGATTCTAGCAGGTACATTCGCTGTCTTGGCTACGCTACCGATTCAAGTTCTTGTACAATTCGGCACCGTTACGGCCGTAGGCGTTCTTTTGGATACCTTCATCGTTCGTCCGTTTTTAGTTCCGGCGATTACGGCGGTATTCGGTAAAGCAGCTTTCTGGCCAGCAAAATTGTCGGATGTGGAGATACGCACGGAGGATTTTGAAGCTGTAAATCAATCGTAAACGAGCAAAAAAACCAGCTCCGCAGTTTCCGGAGCTGGTTTTTTAATGAAAATCCTGTCCGATAAAGGCTTGTTTGACGCGATGCCAAAAAGGAAATGGACGAAAGCGAGCAAAGCTAACCTTCTGGGGCGATACGGCACAGCGGATGGATTGTAATTGATCAACCGCGATCGTTAAATGATCAAGTGATAACATAAGGCGCTGCGTTTTGCTGGAGTAAATATCGCAGTGATGATGTTTTGGCAGGATCAGAGACGAACCTAACGTGCGATAAACCCGATTGTTAATGGAGGCAATCTCTGCGATTTGCAGCGCTTCAATGCTCGGATGGATGAGAGCGCCGCCAACACTCTTGTTATAAGCTGTACTTCCAGATGGGGTAGAGATACAGATGCCGTCCCCCCGGAACATCTCGAATGGTTGATCATTGATGTCGATTTGGGCGACGAGTGTTCCGTCTACTCCCTTTAGCGTAAATTCATTTAAAACCTGATATTTCTGAGCGCCGTGTTCACTGACAATCTCCAGTTCGATGACCGGATATTGGACGATGCGAGGGGTAATGGAATCAGGCAGCTTCGTACCTGCCATTAAGTTCACGAGCTGCTCCAGTTCATTGGCCTGCCAGTCTGCATAGAAGCCCAAATGCCCGGTATGTACCCCGACAAATGCAATCCGATCCAATTGATCGCTGTATTTATGGAAAGCATGCAGCATCGTGCCATCGCCGCCGATAGATACGACAACTTCAGGGGACTCCTCATCAAATTGCATACCGAGCTCAGCAGCCATGCGATGGAAGTTCTCTGTTAGTTGGTTGGATACTTCATCACTTCGATTTTGCACATTGTATCTCAATGGAATAAGAGCTCCTTTGTCTTGTGAAAATAATATGCTTGCTCATTAGATCATAATCAATCTGCAGAGAGAATACAATGTTTGTTTGTCAGGATTTGTAGAATAAGAAGACAAAGATCATGGCGAGCACCCCGTGCGTGAATCGTGCGACGAAAAAAGGCCAATAACGCAAGTTCGTTGCGTTCAGAATACTTGCAACTTGGGCATGTACAGATAGCCCTCCCCAGGAGAGGACAAAGGCAGCAACGGCTAGCTTGGTCACGAGCGGAATATCGATTCCTGCCGTTCCGGCAGATTTTGCACCTAGCGTTACTTCGAAGATCCCGTTCATAATCGACTTCGACATTTCAGGCGGCATACCGAATAACCCTAAGATCGACTGAATCAGATTGTACATCCCATTCATGACATGCGCGGAGGTAAGTAATTCGAGAATGACAGAGAAAAAAACAACAAGCCCACCGACGACCATCATGAGTTTGAGCGAGGATTGGAGGGATTCACTCAATAGCTTTCCGAGATCTCGACCATCACGAAGTCGTGCCTGATGCATTGCGCGAATGGCTAGTCGGATTCGGCTTTCTCGCGCAGATCCGGTTGAAGATAAAATGGGCTTCGTTGCAGATGAGCGCGCGCCATGAAATCGCATGAGGAAGCCGATGAGGATTCCCGCCCCGTAGTGCGCAAGTGCAAGAATGGGAGCGACGCGTGCGTCTTGGAAAAACCCCACAGATACAGCACCAATCAGGAAGATGGGGTCTGATGTGGTCGTAAAGGCGACAAGCCGTTCCCCTTCTTCCCGATTGACTAACTTTTGGTCCCAGAGCTGAGCGGTTAATTTGGCGCCTACTGGGTAGCCGGAGGCGAAGCTGATCGCAACGACGAACCCGCCTGTCCCAGGAATGCGGAATATCGGGCGCATCAAGGGATCGAGCAGGGTACCTACAAAATGGACAATCCCGAAACCAAGCAGCATCTCAGAGATGACAAAAAAGGGGAAGAGTGCAGGAAATAGAACATCCCACCAAATCGCAAGGCCGCGAACAGAGGAATCTAAGGTTGCGTGCGGGAAAATGATCATACATACGGCAATTGCGCATGCTATCAAAGCTAAAATGGGGGTCATCGTTAATCGTAATCGCAAATGGGTAAGCCTCCTGCACATCAGAATGTTAGGGTCCTCCTAGCAAATATATGAAAAAAGCTGGACAATCATGACCTCTGGATCGGACAAGGGTGAAAAAATAGTTAAGAAAACGTTTACAAAACACGTTTAATTTTGCGTATCCTATGCTACAATAGAACTATATACGAAAAAAGAGGGGTCAACGGCAGAAATACATTTTTTAGAAAGTGGTGGATGAAGATGAGTCTTGTGGCGGGCATTCTCGTATGTGCTTTTGTTTATGTTATTAGAGCGTCTTTAACACCCGGCGAAGAAGAGTGGGATAGCTAGCTAGACCTTTAGAACCATGAGTTAGGCTGTTATCTGACTGCCCGAGGCTATGAGGAAATCCGTATCTCTGAGATACGGATTTCTTTGCGTCGTCTACCCGAGTAACATTTAGCAGATATGCAGCGCGGTTATTTTTGTTATAATAATGAGGCAACGAAGATAAAGAAAGGATGGGTGGAACGTGAGATCGTATAATACAATTTACGAAACTTTGGGTGGTGAGGATACTGTTCGTCGCTTGGTGGCAGCTTTCTATCCACGAGTACAGCGAAATGCTCTGCTCGGACCGCTGTTTCCAGAAGATATTATGCCTGTGCAAGAGAAGCAGTATATGTTCTTGAGCCAGTTTTTTGGTGGACCTTCTTTATACTCTGATCAGTACGGACACCCGATGATGCGGGCAAGACATATGCATTTTCCGGTGACGAAGGAGCATGCGGATGCTTGGCTCCAATGTATGAATGAAGCACTCCAGGAGATTGAGATCGAGGATAGCTTGCGGAATTTTGTAATCGAGAGATTATCGGGTCCAGCTTATCATTTTGTAAATACACCTTAGATTGATTTGGAGGCAAGACACATGGCGCTCGAACCGCTTTATCAAATTAAAGTGAAATGTATTTTCTGTGAAATGGAATTTCGTACTTCACGTGTACGCCAAAGTCTGAAGAAACCGTACAAGACCGATACCGACTTCTGCTCGCATTATAAGGAAGCGAATCCGGACTATTATGTCGTACGGGTCTGTCCGAATTGCGGCTATGCTTCGACGGAGAACTCTACAGAAAAATTATCCGATAAGCAGCGTACGGCATTTGCCAAGCAAATTCAGCCGCGTTGGGTCCAGCGTGATTATGGCGGAGAACGTACGTGGGAGAAAGCGCTGGAGACTTACCAGCTTGCGCTTTTATGTGCACAGGCCATCGAAGATTCTGAACGTCTCATCGCCAGCCTGCTGCAGCATATTGCTTGGCTCTTCCGGTATCAAGGAAACAGAGATCAAGAGCAGCGATTCTTGAATTTCTCGCTAGAAGCGTACATACGTGTCTATGAACTGGATGGCGTTGGGGCGAATAACGCGAGGCTGTTGTACCTCATCGGTGAATTGTATCGTCGTGTAGGCAATAATCATGAGGCAGTGAAATGGTTCTCTCGTGTAATCAACGACAAGAATATTATGGACTCTGCAATGATCCATGCGTCGCGTGAACAATGGAAGCTTCTACGTGAAGAGATGCAGGCGCAAGGCGAGCACTTGGAACTCACGGAAGAAATGAAAGAAGCGAAGTAACCAGCTGCTGGCATACATAATGGACGCAACAAAAAGCCGCATTTGCACCAAGATAATGGGATATCCGGGTTTGGATTGCGGCTTTGTTGTGTCTATATCTTGAATTCGTGTCTAACGGCGACCTCGTAACGGTTCCGATGCGAGCAGGTAGTCATGATCCGTATCGACCAAGGTTACGCGATGCGAGCAGCAGGGGAAGACGAGGAGCTTCTTCTTCCCGTCATGAATGTCTTGGAGTTCACTCGGTTTCAGAGGTAAGAGGACATTTTCCTTGCTGCAGAACGGGCATGCGTGGATATAAATGTCGTTCATGATCTGTTCATAAGGCCATGTATTTTCGAACGGTATCATTGCTTATCCTCTTTAGCCGGGGTTTCGTCAGCGGCGTCAGCTTTAGCAAGCTCAGCGATTTTCTGCATCAGAATATGTTGGGGCATATGCATTAAATGCTCAAGCGGAACACCCAGCTTCTTAGACAATGCGATAGCGGTTTCCGGCGATATTTGTAAAGGTTTCATATGGTTCCTCCTTCATGGGACAATCATTCGGATTGACTTCATGCAATGAAATGCAATTCCAGTATACCATTCATCAGAAATGGACAAAAGGACAGGTGAAAAATTCATGCAACAACCATTACAACAAACGTGGGATTTAGAATCCATCTTTGCAGGGGGTTCTTCTTCGGATGCGTTTTCCCAATTTCTAATTCAGATTGAAAGTGATATTAAATCACTGCAAGAACAGCTTACTTCTGGTGCTGGCTCTATGGATGTGAATATATTCAAAACTTCACTTCAATCCCTTCAAGATATTACACTGCGTGTTCGTGAGGCCGGATCCTTCACTTCATGTCTAACAGCAGAGAACCAGAAGGATAAAAAAGCGACGATGCTCGTAGGGCGCGTAACAACAATCAATGCGCAGCTACTGTCCGTCATGACGGTATTCGATGAGCAGATTCGTTCCTTGGATGATGCGGTATGGGGCGAGTGGCTGAAACAGCCGGAAATCGCTGAAGTTGCATTCAATTTGAACGAGCGCCGTGAGTGGGCCAAAGAAAAGCTCTCTCCTGAACTCGAAGCGCTCGCAGGAGATCTTGCGGTTTCCGGTTATCATGCCTGGGGAGAATTGTATAACACGATCGTCGGCAGCGTACAGATTCCTTGGCAGGAAGGCGAGAAGACATTGCAGTTGTCCGCAGGTCAGGCCTACAATAAATTGTCCGATGGCAGCAGCGAAGTTCGTGCCGAGATGTTCAAGAAATGGGAAGAGGCTTGGGGTGAGAAAGCAGACTTCTGCGGCGATGCATTAAACCACTTGGCAGGGTTCCGTCTGAAATTATATGAGAAACGCGGATGGGATTCGATTCTTAAGGAACCGCTTGCCATTAACCGCATGTCTGAAGAGACATTGAATGTCATGTGGGATGTCATCATTAAGAATAAGCCGGTTTTCGTCGAATATCTGAATCGCAAAGCAAAGCTTCTCGGTACGGAACGCCTTAGCTGGGTAGATGTCGAGGCGCCAGTTGGAGCATCGAGCCAATTGATCTCTTATGATGAGGGTGCGAAGATCATTGAAGAGCAGTTCCGTAAATTCAGTCCTAAATTGGCGGATTTCACCGTCCAAGCATTCGAGAAGCGTTGGATTGAAGCCGAAGACCGCGCAGGCAAACGCCCTGGCGGATTCTGTACTTCGCTGCCAGTAAGCAAAGAGACACGGATCTTCATGACGTATGCAGGAACACCATCGAATGTATCGACTTTAGCACATGAGCTAGGACATGCGTATCATCAATATGTGACGGATGGCTTGCCGGCGATGGCGCAAGAATACGCAATGAATGTAGCGGAGACGGCTTCAACGTTCGCAGAATTGATCGTATCTGATTCAGTTGTGAAGATGGCGAAGAATAGCGATGAGAAGCTGGCATTGCTCGAGAATAAAATCCAGAACTCCATCGCATTCTTCATGAATATTCATGCACGATTCCTGTTCGAGACACGTTTCTATGCGAAGCGTAAAGAGGGACTCGTCGGGGTAGAGGAATTGAATGAGCTGATGGTGACGGCTCAGAAGGAAGCTTATTGTGATGCGTTGTCCGAATACCATCCACATTTCTGGGCGTCGAAGCTTCATTTCTACATTACGGATGTGCCGTTCTATAACTTCCCGTACACGTTCGGATATTTGTTCAGCGCGGGAATCTATGCTCAAGCATTGCAAGAAGGCGCAGCATTCGAGCAGCGTTATATCGACTTGCTTCGTGACACAGCACGTATGACCGTTGAAGAATTGGCTCAGAAGCATCTCGGGGTTGATCTGACGAAGCCGGATTTTTGGCAAAAAGCAGTTGATCTCGCAATCGCCGATGTTCGTGAATTCATGGCCATGACGGAGTAATGAGATGGACCATTCGATTGAAGTGATTCATCAAGCACCAGAGGTTGAAGAATATATAGCACTTAGGGCCGCGACTGGGTTAAGTCCGAAGAGCACCGAAGGTGCAAAGATCGGGTTGCAACATTCGTTCTTTGCCGTCACCTTGAGAAATGCGGATAGACAGCTCGTTGGGATGGGAAGGATCATTGGCGATGGCGGTTGTTTCTATCAAATCGTCGATATTGCCGTGGACCTTGCATACCAAGGGAAAGGGTTCGGCAAGACCATTATGACTGAGCTTATGATGTATCTGGATCATCATGCACCAGAAGGCTCCTATGTAAGCCTGATCGCGGATGTTCCAGCCGATCAGCTGTATCAGAAGTATGGTTTTGCCCCGACAGCACCGCGCTCAGTGGGCATGTATAAGAAGTATTAATGGTTAACGCAAAAGGAGGCAGCGAACGCTGCCTCCTTTTCTTATTCTAGTGAGCTATTGGGCATCAGAAAAAGAAGGGAGGGAGCTCGTGGAGAAGCCTGCGTTCGTCGGACAAGAAGCGACCGGAAGGAGTCACTCACTTTCCATACCTCCCACCACATAGGAGAAGAAATTAAAAAGTCTGTGAGCTAAAAGGAGGGGGTGGGGTCACACGGAAGAGTTTACGTCCGATCTTTGGAAGCCCATTGCATCCAACCTGTCTAATCAAAGCAATGGGCGGACAAGAATCGGCTGAAGAGAGACCCCAGCTTCTCCCACCTATGCTCACAACTCTTACTTCCCACCCTCCCTTGGGAGAAGAATTTATTCCTAGTGAGCAAATTGGAGTGGGTGGGGTCACACGGAAGAGTTCTGATCTTTGGAAGCCCATTGCATCCAACCTGTCTAATCAAAGCAATGGGCGGACAAGAATCGGCTGAAGAGAGACCCCAGCTCCTCCCACCTATGCTCACAACTCTTACTTCCCACCCTCCCTTGGGAGAAGAATTTAATCCTAGTGAGCTATTGGGCATAAAAAGAAGGGAGGGAGCTCGTGGAGGAGCCTGCGTTCGCTCTTTGGTAGCCATTTCCCACCAACTATCTCATCAAAGGAAATGGCGGACAAGAAGCAACCGGAAGGAGTCACTCACTTTCCATACCTCCCCCCACATAGGAGAAGAAATTAAAAAGTCTGTGAGCTAAAAGGAGGGGGTGGGGTCACACGGAAGAGTTTACGTCCGATCTTTGGAAGCCCATTGCATCCAACCTGTCTAATCAAAGCAATGGGCGGACAAGAATCGGCTGAAGAGAGACCCCAGTTCCTCCCACCTATGCTCACCTTCACACACCAGCGATTTAAATTCGTCTCCCCACAATCACCAGATCACGCTCAATCCCATCCAGATTCGCTACTCGCGGCAAAGTCCCCCAAGCTTCAAAGCCGAATTTGCGAAGCAATGCCAGGCTCGGCTCATTATGTCCGAATACGAAACCTAGCAACGTGTGGATCTGAAGGCCGGGACATGCCTCTATGGCTCTTTCAATGAGGAGACTGCCGATGCCCTGTCCACGATATGCCTCATCAATATAGATGCTGATCTCTGCGGTGGCATTGTAAGCAGGACGGCCGTAAAAGGATTGGAAGCTTAACCAAGCTGCAATACGATCATCCTGTTTCAAGACCCATAATGGCCTGAAATCAGGTGAATGCTCATCGAACCACTTCATACGACTTTGCACCGTAACAGGCTCTAGATCCGCTGTTACCATACGTCCCGCAATGGTGGAATTATAAATTTCAACAATGCGATCCATATCGGCTGGGGTGGCGTTAACAATCTCAAAAGGTGTTTTCATCTAAGATGCCTCATTTCTGCAAAGGATTGGATAAATTATTGAAAAAACAGGACTGAAGTTCAGCCCTGTTCATTCGTATGTATTAATTATAGTTTAAAGACAGATATCGTACGTTGCAATTGTACAACGACCTGCTGCATTTTCTCGGTTTGTTCGACCATCGCAAGGACAGAATGGATCTGCTCATTCATGGATGCCGATACTTGCTCCGTTCCCGCGGCAGATTGCTGGGTAATGGCAGAAATATTCTCGATCGTGCTTGAGATGCGCTGTGCGCCTTCGAGCATAACGTCACTTTCTTTGGAGAAGTTGTAAATCTCTTCTGTTATGAAACGGACGCTGCTTACGATTTCGGAGAATACGCGCTCCGTCTCACGAATTAGCTCCGTTTGAATTTTAACGATATCCTCGTTCGTCTGAATGTTCGTAATCGCTTTCTTAATTCCTTGTTCAATACCGCGAACGAGCAGGAAGACCTCTTTGGTCGATGCGGACGATTCTTCCGCCAATTTACGAACTTCTTGGGCGACGACTGCAAAACCTTTGCCATGCTCGCCAGCACGCGCTGCTTCTATGGAAGCGTTCAAGGACAGCAAGTTCGTCTGTTCAGCAATCTCAGAGATCGTCTTCGTAATCTTCGTAATGCCGTCAGCTTGCTTCGCTAACTCTTCAATCGTCATCGCAACATTTGCTGTCGCTTCAATATTCTTCTCCATACCTTGACTTTGGCGTTCAACTGCGCTGCGACCTTTCTCGACGAGATCAATCGTCTGTTCCGAGCGATTATTCATTGCTTTGGTGGAGTGAGCATAGGATTCAACACGCGTCTCGATTTCTTTGATCGATTCCGACACAGAGGAGACGTCCTCTGAAATTTCCGAAGCGCCGGTTGCCAGCTCATTCGCGGACGAAGCAACCTGTTCCATGACCAGCTTCATGTTGTTGTTCTTATAGTAGATATCTCGACTCGCGTCTGCGACGAGCCGGGAAATATTCGATGTATCATTTAAGATTTCCTTTAACTTATCGATCATGCTGTTGAATGAATGGCCTAATTGTCCTAGTGCATCATTGGATGTTACGGTGATTTTGGTGGAGAAGTCCCCTTTGGAAATGTTCAATGCCACACGGGAGATGTTCACAATCGGTTCTGTTAATAACTGTTCCAGCCAATTGATAAGCGGATAGCTGGCTGCAACCAACACAACAATAACGATCAATCCGGGAATAAATGAACCGCCCGCTGTTAGAAGTAGGATAATTGTCGCAAGTGAGAAAATTCCTACAAGCGTATAACAGCCAATTAGCAATTTAAGCTTAAAAGATAATGAATGGAACCAGTTCATGTGAACGCTCCTTTATCGGAAGATTAATCCATATTATATCAGCCAATTCTGAAATGGTCTATAAGAACGACTTGCACAATTTAAATTATATTCCAATATTTTGTATTAAAATGTTGTAAAAAGGAAAATCCTTCCGTATAATGAGAAATAAGTCCTACATAATGTGACTTAAACCGACATTAGAAATGGAGGGAATTAATTGAATTTAGAACAAATTTCTCTTGCTAGACAGACAGACATGGTGTTTAAAGAACTAGGTGAGGAGTTAGGTACCTTAACTTCGGGAACATTATTCCTTCAGATTCGTAACAATACAATTGGGAAATTCGGCATACGTCATAATCCGATTGACTGTATCGAAAGTACTGGGAATACACCTGCTAAGGGCCTAAATGCATCGCAGCAGAGAGCTTTCCGCAATATGGCGATCGAAGCGTTGAACTTCAAGAAGGGCTGGACCCACGGAGAAATTTGTTTCGACTTTACCATTCGACAACAGATGCTTATTGCAAGCGCACAATTTGAATCCCACTACAACATGGCAAATGTCATGATTCGAATGAACCAACGAAATGCGAATGCGTATGTAGGAACGAATTTGGACTCATAATTTTTATCCTATCCATCTTTCTCATGCGTGCCCAAATGAAAACACCTCCAGAATCAAACTTTCATTCTGGAGGTGTTTATTTTATTCTTCAACAGGGATCACTTGGACATGTACATCTGCGAATAACCGCTCGACATCCGTCGGCTGTACAGAACCTGCCCCGATCATGAGTGCATTGGCGCTGCCGCATGCCGAACCCAAACGGAGAGTATCTTCAATATTATAACCCCGTTCGAAAGCAATGATCATCCCACTGACCATCGAATCACCGCTACCGACTGGATTCACAATTTCAAGCGGAGGGAAGGTAACACGGTATAGCTTACCTTGATAACCCGCAATTGCACCGTCTTTACCGAGCGATACAACGACACAAGCGATGCCTTCAGCCATCAGATTGCGAATGCATGCATGCAGTTCTTCTGGCGACTGGACGGTTTTGCCGACAAGTTTCTCGATCTCATGTTCATTCGGCTTAATGAGGAAAGGCTTGGCCTCAAGTCCTGCGACGAGCGCGTCGCCGCTTGCATCGAGCACGATCCGAAGATCGGGATTACTAAGCTTCACATCACGAATGAGCCTTGCATAAGTATCCGTAGGGCAACCCATTGGCAAGCTCCCGGAGAAAGCCATGCAAGTAGAAGTCTTGGCGAGTTCTTGTAATTTCAACGACAAGGCATCCATTGCCTCAGGCGTGATCCGTGGACCTGGCTCCAGCAGCTCGGTCTGTTCATTCGGTTTAGCAGGATCTAGGATGGTGATACACACCCGAGATTCACCCGGAACCTGAACGAAATCATGTGCAATGCCTTCTCGGTTCAATCCTTCGGTGATGAATCGCCCTTGAGAGCCTGCGACAAAGCCGGATACGATGACAGGTTGCTGTAAGATCGAAGCTACCCTCGCCACATTAATACCTTTCCCGCCAGCCGTCGCAACCATATCGTTCACGCGATAAGCATGATTCAGATCAAATTGCGGCACCGTGTAGGTCTTATCGATTGCAGCATTCAATGTCACGGTTACGATGCGGGAATCGACCTTCGGATTAGAGGTAGACATCTTTCGCCCGTCCCACACATCCTGTGAGCTGCATTTTCTCGAGAGCCAGCTTTTTCACAGCCTCTTTTGCCGGTACCATATATTTACGAGGATCATTTTCATTTGGATTTTGTTCGAAAATGTGTTTGATTGCATCAGAGAATGCAATACGCAGCTCGGTAGCGACATTCATTTTCCCCATACCAAGTGCGACACAGCGCTTCACTTGTTCAGCCGGAATACCTGAACCGCCATGCAGGACAAGAGGAACTTGGACAAGGTTATAAATTTGCTCTAACTTATGGAATGCAATATTAGGTTCGCCCTTATAAATCCCGTGTGCTGTACCAATCGCTGGCGCAAAGGTAGGTACGCCCGTCCGCTCAATAAATTCCACACATTCGTTAGGATCCGCTAGGCGCGCATCTTCTTCGCTCACGATAATGTCATCTTCAACGCCGCCTACTTTACCTAGCTCAGCTTCAACATTCACACCAGCTGCACGAGCAACACGAACGACTTCCGCTGTACGACGAACATTTTCTTCGAATGGATGCATGGATGCATCGATCATCACGGAAGTGTAACCCGCGCGAATACATTGGACAAGCAATTCATAGTCCGTACAATGGTCCAAATGCAGTGCAATCGGGATGGAAGCTTGCTTGGCAGCAACTTGCGCCGCAGCGACGATATATTCCGGCCCTAAATGTTTAACTGTTCCTACCGTTGTCTGAAGAATGAGCGGAGCTTGTGCTTCCTCAGCTGCATCGACGACGGCTTGCAGCATCTCCAATGTGTGGACATTGAAGGCTGTAACACCGTAACCATTCGCCCGTGCGACTTCCAGCATTCTTGTTGATGAGATCAAATGACCCATTTCCTAAACCCTCCCAATAAAATGATTGAAACAATCAAAAATATGATTTATAATTTCATTAACTCGATTATAAAGGAGGACTTTAACAGTGTCAATTGGTGCAGGTGAACTTACGTATACGGAAATTAGTGCTCAAGCCGAAGCTTTAAATGCAGCATGGGAACAATTGCAACAGCAAAAAGATTGGGTGGCCCAATATATAGGAAATGAAAAATATGAGGAAGTTATTTTTATCGGATCTGGATCGTCTTACTATCAAGCGCTTACAATGGCGGCAACGTATCGCAAATGGACCGGCCGCAGCGCAGCGGCTTATCCATCTTCGGACATTTTCTTATTCCGCGAGCAGACGCTTAATGTGAATAAGAAGCTTCTCATTGTAGGGGTATCTCGTTCTGGTGAATCGCATGAGGTGATTATCGCATTAGATTCATTCAAGGATGTGGCGAATTGGGATCATTGCGGTATCACATGTCATGAGACAAGTAAAATGGCAAAAATGACGGACTGCCTTCTATCGCCACTCGGCAAAGAGAAGAGCACTGTGATGACGAAATCGCTTAGCAGCATGACATTCATGATGCAAGCTGCGATTGCGCTTGCGGCAGGTAAACCGGAATTGACGGCAGAGCTTGAGCAAGTGTTGGCTCTAGATGCTGCGCTGGTGCAAGAAGCTGATAAAGTAATGAAAAATTGGGTTCAGACGAACGAATTCTCTCGTACGGTGTTCCTCGGTATGGGCGCATTTGGCGGATTAGCACTGGAAGCTTGCTTGAAATTGAAAGAGATGACTTGCACTTGGACAGAGGCTTACGGCACGCTTGAATTCCGTCACGGTCCTAAATCCATTATTGAACCAGGCTCCCAAGTTGTATTGATGTTGTCGGAGTCTGCTCGTGAATTCGAGCTTAAAGTCGCTCGCGAAATGAAAGGCTACGGCGCAACCGTTGTGATTATTACTGCTGCTGCAGGAAATGACACAGCTTTTGCGGATCTTGTCCTGGAAACGGGTGGACAATCCCTTAGCGATGAAGCAAGAAGTGTGCTATACTTACCATGGATTCAGTATAATGGTTACTATACAGCGATGAAATTAGGTCTTAATCCGGATGATCCGAGAAATCTTACGCAATTTGTAGAAATATAAATAGTAGGTGTGATAATTGATGGCAGGCTTGAACCCTTCCAAAGGCGAGCAACGAAGACAACAAATGTTGCAATTGTTGAAGCAACAAGGTCGTATCACGATTCAGGAAATAATTGATCAGTTCGATTGCTCGGAGGCAACGGCGCGTCGAGATCTCGATCTGCTTGATCGCAAAGGTGAAATTATTCGTACCATCGGTGGTGCACTATTTGATGGAATATCGCCGATCCGTGAGATGCCCTTTGCCGAGAAGAAGCAGCATCTGTGGCTTGAGAAGGAAGCGATTGCCCGTAAAGCGGTTGAGCTTATTGAAGAAGGAGACAGCATTTGTCTGACTGGCGGAACGACGACATTCCTCATCGCAAGGGAATTGAAGCAGCGTCATGGCGTAACCGTCGTCACGAATGCTGTCAACATCGCGATGGAGCTTGCGGATAGCGAAGGGATTCAGGTCGTTGTCGTCGGAGGTGTGATGCGGAACAAGAGCTTTGAGCTGTGCGGTCCGCTTGCCGAGAAGACGATTGCGCATTTGAATATCGAGAAATTATTCATCGGCGTAGACGGCATCTCTGCTGAGCAGGGAATTACGACGTATTCGGAGTTAGAGGCTCAGACAGGGCGCATGCTCATGAGCCGCGCGAAGCATACGATTGCGGTATTCGACCGGACCAAAGTGAACAAAGCTTCCCTATTCTCCATTGCACCTCTGGATCAATTGCACGCTTGCGTGACAGATGCTCCCCTCGAACCAGCGATGGATGCCGTGTTCGATTCGTTAGGTATTCAACGGATTTACGGGATGTAAGTCGGAGTAAAAAAAAGCAATGCCTTGGTTTTGCGCTTGATGAGCGTGAACGGAGGGCATTGCTTTTTTTGATGAACATTACGGATGTTCGATATCTAAGGTAATCGTAAGTTCAATTTGCTCCTGTGGCTGCATGTCGATTAGGCCTGTCACGTCACTGCCGAATTTGGAGTTAGGGGCATCGGTTAACCACGTGTAAGGTTCAAGACATATAAATTGATCGGCTTCGCCTTTGGTATACAATACCCAATGCTTGAAGTAAGGCTGGTTCGCGCTATATTTGATCTGAAGTCCGTCATTGCGGGTCAGTCTAGCGGTGAAGGGTTGATCTGGCACACCGCGGAATACCGTATCGAGGTTCACGCCCGATAAATTCAATCCATGAGGCAATTCGCTGAATTCCCCGAGGGATACGACTTCACCTGTCGTGATCAATTCCTCATCCAAGGCATAGATGGCATCAACAGGGACTTGGACATTCCATTGATCCGGAGCTCCATCGATCATGAACCATGTGTGAACGCCATATCCGAACGGCGCAGCTTGCTCGCCAAGATTCTGCACAAGCAAGGTTTGCTTCAACTCAGTGCCCCGAAGCTCAAGAACAACTTCCAACTTCAAAGGCGTCGGGTATTGACGGATCCAATTCGGATCATCTTTGGTGTAGAAGGTTGTCGTAATGGAACAGTAGTCATCCTGCTCCTGCAGGTCTGTGACCTTCCATGATTGGGTACGGTGCAGACCGTGAATATGATTGTTGTTCGCTGTATTTTGATCGAATTGGTATTGTACGCCAGCGTAATCGAATTTGCCGCGGCGAATTCGGCCTGGCGGGATTAGGATCGGAATACCAAAGTGATAGGGCTTCTGCATGTAGAATTCATAATCCGATTCTTCGGGTTTACGAAGCACGTCGCGCTCTAATACTTTGTCCCAAATTCGAATAACATTATTACCAAGCCCAGGCAGCAGCGTAACGGCAAGCTGATCACTATGCAAAATATATGTATCATGTCCGCTCCACTGGCCTTTTGTCACTTGATACATGGTTGCTCAACTCCTTTAATGATAAGATCCGACATCTCACTACTTCATCATACCAGATGTTCTGTACAAAGTCATAAGTTCAACGCCTGCCCTATCTAGATTGACATTTAAAGATCAGATTGTTATGATTAGCGCAAATATCCGATTAAAGTCATGATAGGGATAAGTAAGTTGATGGTAGGATACTACAGAAAGCCGGTGTTCGCTGCGAACCGGTGTATCTCATGAACCGAATGGACCCTGGAGCGCTGTGCGCAGAACGATTGCGGGCTTACATTGATGTAGGCGTGATCCAGTATGCCGGCCGTTTATTTCCACGTTACGGAATAACTAAGATTTGCTGCCGAGGAATCACTCGCGGCGAATAAATTAGGGTGGCACCACGGTCTCTCGTCCCTTACGGCGGGAGGCCTTTTTTGTATGGTTTGATGAGGAATGAAGGAGGATGTTGGGAATGAAAAAAGTATTATCAGGCATTCAGCCGAGCGGTCAGCTAACCCTCGGGAATTACATTGGCGCAATGCAGAATTTCGTGAAATTGCAAAATGACCATGAATGTTACTTCATGGTGGTGGATTTGCACGCGATTACCGTACCGCAAGATCCAGCCGCGCTGCGCGAACAGTCCGAGGCAGTCGCAACCTTGTACGTGGCTGCAGGAATTGATCCAGCGAAAGCGAATATCTTCATGCAATCTCATGTACGAGGACATGCAGAGCTAGGATGGTTGTTAACGACATTAAGCTATATGGGCGAACTAGAGCGTATGACGCAGTTCAAAGATAAATCTGCCGGTAAAGAATCGATTGGTACAGGATTGTTCGTCTATCCGGCACTTATGGCTGCAGATATTCTGATCTATAACGCAGACTTGGTACCCGTAGGAGATGACCAGAAGCAGCATTTGGAATTGACGCGCGACCTCGCAGGGCGATTCAACAGCCGTTATGGAGACTACTTCACAGTACCAGAGCCGTATATTCCGAAGATTGGTGCACGTGTCATGTCGCTTGACGATGCATCGAAAAAAATGAGTAAGAGCAATCCGAACCCTGGCAGCTTCATTGCGCTTCTAGACCCACCGGATGTCGTTCGGAAGAAAATTAGCCGCGCAACGACAGATTCCGGACGTGAAGTGAAATTCGATCCTGCGAACAAACCGGAAGTCAGCAACTTGTTAGGCATTTACTCCCATTGTGCGGGGCTCTCTATTGAAGAGATTGAAGCAAAATATGAGGGACAAGGCTACGGGGCGTTCAAAAAGGATTTGGCAGAGGTTGTTGTGTCGGTGCTTGAACCATTACAGCAGCGTTACCATGAGATTCGCGCGTCGGGCGAGATTCGTGACATTCTGCGTCAAGGTGCGGAGCGGGCTGCAGCGGTTGCTGATCAGACCGTTCGTGATGTGAAGGAACGGATGGGCTTCTTGCTTCCATAATCCTGGCAACTTCAAATTCTATCGTCATGCAAAAGCGGAGTGAATCACTCCGCTTTTCTGCGATCAAGCCTTGCTTTCATAGCGAAGCTGAATCCCATGAATCCAATGAGGCATACGGTGAATAACAGAACCAACCATATACTGATGGCAATGGAGATTGCGATAGCTAGCATGAACAAGATATTAATGACGGCAAATAAGAGCGATAACGGCTTTGTCATTTGGAAATACCCTCCATCAAATTTGGCTGAATATCTAAGAATAACATTCTAGAAGAAGGTCATAATAAGTTTGCAAGCTTGCAAGCAAACATATTTTAGAAGCAGGGTGAAAGGAGTTTTTACGAATGGCAAATGGACGTAACTCTTTAGTTGTACCTCAATCTTCAGCAGCTCTTGAGCAATTGAAAATGGAAGCTGCACAAGAATTAGGTGTCTCAATCCCTTCCAGTGGATACTATGGCGATGTAACTTCTCGTGAAGCAGGTTCCCTTGGTGGATATATCACGAAGCGCCTTGTGCAAATCGCTGAGCAGTCTCTTGCAGGCTCCTCATCGAACCGCATTCGCTAAGCATCCATAAGAGAGAGGCTCAGAGCAATTGCTCTGGGTCTTTCTTTTTGGAAAGGTCCATTCGAACATAATATTGACGCATTCGAACGAATGCGTCAATAGAGGGTGTGCTTTGTCTACACTAAGATATCAAGAGGCTCCATTTTTTCTCGATCTGACTATCGCTAATCCAGCCGACATAAGAATCAATCGTATTGAACTCACGATCCATCATCACAATCGCTACGAAAGGGTACTGTTTGCGGTGCCTATAGCGGACATCGGACCAGCGTACGATATAGCCTGCCCGGATCTCTCGAACCTCAGCACAAGCATAATTTGTGAGATACAGAAATGATTGAACGGTTGGATCTGCTTTGGAACCTTCGACTGCCGCATGATTCGAGCACTTGGCGGTCTCCATAAATCGAATTCCTGTACGGTCGTAGTGTCCGAGGACGAAGCTCCCATCCCGTCTCGTCTTGACGATATGCCAATGGGCTAATGACACGGTTGGGATGGCAATATACGTATCGCCTTGTTCATGATCTGGATCCATTCCTGCTAATCGGCGTTCAAGATTCCAGTGTACGATGGTTCGCCACACATAATATAGTGCGATGAATGTGTAGAGGATCGGGAAGATGACCTCAGGCTTTGCAATCCCAAGCGCCCATAACAGAATCGCGAGGACATGGGTTCCGAAGATTGTCGGATCAAAGATATGGATGATGTTCCACGAGATCCATCTGGCAGAGAAGGGCCTTGCTCCTTGCGTACCGTAGGTGTTAAATAGATCGGAGAAAACATGGTAACAAGTCGATAATAGCACCCAGAACCCGAGATGGAAGATTGCACTGCTTCCCCATGGGAATCCCCATAAGAAGGAGAATAGTCCCGTAATCAGTACCGTCCATAAAAGGAGGAAGGGGAGGGAATGCGTTATGCCGCGATGGTGACGTATATACAAGGTGTTGCTCTTGAGCCGAAGAAATCCATCGAAATCAGGCGCTTGCCCTGCAATGATTGCGCCAAAAAATACGGCAGTTGCTAGAGCAGGATCCGCTGCGACAGCTGGATCGATATAGGATAGGCCTGCAATGCCAAGGCCCATGACAAGATGTGTGCCTGTGTCCAAATTTTTCTCTCCTTCATGATGATGTCCTGTTCAACACTTCCATATTTAAACTTATTATGAACGTAAATACATATTAATATGAGCATAATTGCACAATACTTCCTAAATCCTATCAATGTATTGTCAAATTGATGAACTGTGACAGCGAACATTGTCAAACAACGAATGCATTTGATATGATAAATCTCACAGTAGTGTAATTGTCATTATTAGAGGAGGATCTTCAAACGTGGATAAACAGTTGAGTTACCAAGCTCCTTCTTCCGACTCGGCACCCCTTTCTCAAGTTTCGATACAAGCAGGCTCCTGGAAAGATTTCATTAATGTGATTAAGCCCGGGATATTACGTTCGAATTTGATTGCTGCATTCGGCGGTTTCTGGCTTGCATCCAAGTGGGATATTAATTTTGTCAGTCTTGTCTGGATGCTGCTTGGTACAACGCTTGTTATGGCTTCTTCTTGTGCTTTTAACAATTATTACGATCGTGAAATGGATATGAAAATGACGCGTACGCGTGATCGCGCGCTTCCAACAGGCCGATTAACACCGACCGTTGTATTATGGTATTCCATTATCCTTGGAGTTCTCGGTCTTGCCGTACTCTTCGTATTCACGAACGTATTAGCAGGTGTGCTTGGTCTTGTCGGAATGCTTGTTTATGGTGGGATCTATACGTTATGGCTCAAACGTACTTCGACATGGAGTACATCTGTGGGCGCAATTTCGGGTGCGATGCCGCCTGTGATTGGGTATGTTGCAGTAACGAACGCAATTGACATGGGTGCGATTCTGTTATTCGCGCTGTTGTTCTTATGGCAGCCGCCGCATTTTTGGGCACTTGGCATTCGCAGAGTAGAAGAATATCGGGCAGCGGGCTTTCCATTACTGCCGGTAGTCAAAGGCATTCGACGCACGAAATTTCAGATGATTCCTTATGTCGCGTTGCTTGTGCTTGTATCCGTCTTGTTCTATGTATATGGATATGTTGGCTGGATCTTTTTGTGCGTCGCAACATTACTTTCCGCGGCATGGTTATTCATGACATTCAGCGGATTTAAGGCAAAGGTCGACGAAATATGGGCGAAGAAACATTTCTTCATGTCGATCAACTATCTCATGGTCGTATTCTTCATTATGATCATCGATACGGCGCATAAGTAAGGTTAGATTATAACTAAAAATAAGTGTTTTAAATCGTCTGGTTTTAGAACCGAGAAGGTTGGGCGAAACTAGAAAATGAGTAACGGAATTTTCGGTTGAAGTCCAAGATTCGATGTCGAATCGGCTTCTTGAGGATCTTCGTTATCAAAGCTGATGATTTAAAATTTCCTAAAATAAGAATTTAAAATATTCCGCGATAAGAACCGAGAAGGTTGGATGAAACTAGGGAATGAGGAAACGGAGCGTAGGCGAGACTACGTGAGTAACGGAATTCCTGGTTGAATTCAAGATTCGATGTCGAACTACTTCCTGAGTTCCTTCGTTATGATCGTGGGATATTTTAAAAACATTAACTAGAGCGGGGTTGGGTCGGGGTATTGTATATACTCCTCCAACCCCGCCTTTTCTAATTGCTGAATAATATATTCATCAGGTGTACCTTCAACCCCTGCATATCCCCGCCGAGTATAAATTTGTTCCGCATCAGGGAACGCGTCACGCAGGATGGCACGTATTTTTTTTCCAGATGCATCATTATCCATGAACAAATAGACCGCCTCATCGCGGACTTTGCGCTTCAGCTCCTCTAGTCGATCTGTGCTTAAGGTCCCATAGGTGCAGAGTATCGTAATGTCAGGCGACAATAACCGCTTCAGACGGCTGCGATCGTTCTTTCCTTCGACGATGATAATCGGATCCATGTATATCCCTCGATTCAAATAGTTATCTATGATGGACTGTATATATTCCCCGGGAAATGTCGATATTTAACAATCTACTCACGAGTTTTGTACCTTTAGTGTACAGCGTTAGACAAGCATTATGCAAAAGTATCCACAAAGTTACAGGAACACAAAAAAAAGGCCCGCACATAGCGAGCCCAAGGGTAGAGGAAAGAATCGCAAGTTCGCAAAATCGAGGAGTCACAAGACTATAAGCGTGTAGCGCGAAGAATAATAACGAGCAAGATGAACAGTACCAAGATCACACCGGTTGTCGTTCCGAATCCGCCACCGCATCCGACGCCGCCTACTACAGGACCAGGACCACAAGGAACGATTGGGGACACTACGCCGCAATTATCGAAACCCATTCAAAGTCACCTCTCTTTCAAGCTCTTGTTAGAGACAATGTTATAGTATGAATGGAGAGGGCTAACGTACTGTGCGAATACCTATGCCTAAAAAATTGGGTGAGTCCCTATTCATGCAGGGTTGGCGTTAATTGCGTGCGTGTTCGATGGTGTGCAGGCAGAATCACAAGGGCGGTCATCAGGATAAAGAAGGCAATGAAGTAAGGAGAGACGAAGGTGCGTAAATGCCCAGCTAACAACGGGCCAAAGAAATACCCAATCGACGATGCAATCGACATGGTGGAGAACATTTGTCCATACCGGGTACCGCCGCTTAGTTCAATGAGATAAGAGGACATCGCTGGGAAGATAATTCCTTTCGACATCCCGACAATGAAGAGCAGCACAATTAGAGGAAATGGCGTCGGGATCGCAATGACGAAAAACGAAATGGCAAGGGAAAGACTGCCGATCCACGTTCTGACATAAGGTGAAAACCGATTCAAGAATAATAAACTGAGCGTAAGCAGCGCGCCGAGACTGATAACGGAGAAGAATACGCCTGCCTTCATAATGGATTCGAGCGCTTCTTTCATGAGTGGTAGCTCGAAGAACAAGATCCCTTGAGAACAAGAGATGGCTAGAGGCAAGAAGAAGAATCGCCACGGCATTTGAAGCGCAGGTGCAAGGACAGGTGAATTACTGGCATCTTGGTCAGCGGTCACTGTCGCAGGCCGATCATGAATCGCGAAGACAGCAATGGCTGCAACGCCGATTAAGACCCACCCTAGAACACTAAAGGCTTGCGAGAAGCCGATCTTTGCTACGAGGAGCGCACCCGCGGCTGGAGAGACGACGGAAGCTAGAGTATGGACCAGACCATTGCCAGCCATGAGTTTTCCTTGCGTGATATGATCTTGGGCAAGCCTTGCGAGTAGTGACATACAGGCCGGAGAGAGGAAGGCGAGCACGAACCCGCTAATGGAACGGAGCACGAGCAGCTGCCAAGGATTCGTCACATGAGCCTGGAACAGCAGAATGAGGCCCGCGCCAAATAAACTGCCGAGAATGAAGATACGGCTGCCGTATCGGTCGACACCAATTCCGGCAAGAAAGTTGCCAGGCAGATGCGTGAATGAGTAGATGCCCATCATCAGTCCGATAAAAGAAGGGGCAGCGCCGAGAGAGATTGCAAAAGGCGTTAATATAGGATACTGCGCATGCAGATCAAAAAAAGCGACAAATAAGAACAAGTACAACCATATAGCAATCTTCAAGCCACTCACTCCTTAAAGGTAATTCAAAAAGTCAATGATTTGTTTATCTCCTCTGCTATCTACTTGTACGCCTGGCGGGACGAACTTATGCCCTTATTTTAATTTTGGAGTAAGATTTACGAATAAAATGGCTATCATGTATAATGTGAAGATGTGGAAAGGAGGGAATATCATGAGTCAAGAAGTAATCATGAAGTTTCTCGAAGAAAATTGGATGCTGCTGGCTGTTGCCGTTGTTGTCCTATTCGTTGTCGTCAGCTTCCTGAAAACTGTATTGAAATGGGTGCTTGTGATTGGAATCATCCTGGGCGTAGCCATCTATAGTGGATATACGATTGATGATCTCAGTAAGGTGGTTACGACGGTCAAAGATGACGCCTTGCAGACACTCAAAGATCAAGCGATGAACGCCATGCTGAAAGAAGCGGAAAACGCTGAATTTAAACAGAATGATGACGGTACTTATAGCATAAAGACAGATAACCTCGAAATTACGGGGAAAGCGAAAGAAGATAAAGTTAAGGTGTCATTCCGTGGTGTGTCACTCGGCGAAATGAGTCTAAATGACGCGACGGTCAAAGCCTTTATGGAACAGGCAACCAAAAAATAATCCAAAGGTTACATAGGAAGCGCTTCGATCGATGATCGGGGCGTTTTTCTATGGGAAGAATCCAAGGAAAGATGCAAGAGAGGGTGAAAATATGGTACACTACTTCTGGTAGTTTTACGGACAATTGGTAAAAAGAAAGGAATAACGAAGTATGAGCAATCATTCGATGGATGACCAGCAAAAACGGGAAGTTGCGAATCGACGGAACTTCTCACTGCGGCTTAATATATTTTTCTTCATTTCATTCGTCGTCTTCTCGGTACTTATTGTGCGACTTGCGATATTGCAATTCGTCGAAGGCCCGGAGTTGAAGGCGCTGGCAGATCGTATGGGGTATAAGGAAGTATCCATTCCGCCGATTCGCGGTTCAATCTATGATTCGAACATGGAGCCGATCGCATATTCCACCTCAACACAGTCTTTATATTTTACATTAAATAAGAACTATACCAAGGATGAGAACAAAGCAGAATTGAACCAGATCATCGCTAGCTTAAAAAAGGTATTTGATAAATACGGTGATCCGAATGTGCCTCAGATGACGGAGGAAGACATCCGATACCAGATGGACGTTGAATCGCGGCTTAATTATGGTTACGTTCCTCGGCGCATTAAATCAGGACTTACGCAGAAGGAAATTGCTTACTTCATGCAGCATAAGGAAGAGTTCAAGGGTATTGACATCGTAGAAGAGAGTATTCGGAATTATGACCCAGATACGGTAGCTGTTCAGCTTGTCGGTTATCTGAAGAAATATAAGTCTGCGATCAATCCGGAGGGTGGTCTCGATTTCTACCGGAAAATTGAAGAAGATAGCAGCAGTCTGGATGCCAAATCTGATGAGAAATATTTGCAGAATGAAGATGTAGGGTTTGACGGATTGGAGCTATTGTTCCAAAAGGAGCTGCGTGGTAAGAACGGGATCAAGAAGTTCCCGGTGAACAACGCAGGTCGCATTATCGGGCCAATGGAGCTGACGAAGCCGGTCAAAGGAAATAATCTCGTGTTAACATTGAACAAGAACGTTCAATTGAAGACGGAGCAAGCGATCATGGATGGCATCAAGCGCATCAATGAGAGAGCGCACTTATCGAGAGGATTCAAACCGAATCCGCGCGCCGGTTATGCCGTTGCGATGGAAGTGAAGACTGGCAATGTCGTTGCGATGGCGAGTATGCCGGATTATGATCCGAACATCTGGCGCGGGGGCAAGATTAGTACAGATGATTATAACGAAATCGAGAGTCGTTATGTGAACGGTACGATTCGTGCCGTTTCGCAGAAATATAAGAGCCAGAAAGAGCAGAACCGACATCCATCCTCCATCGTACCGCTAGGATCGGTCGTTAAGCCGTTGACGGTATTGATTGGGCTACAGGAACAATTGTTCACTTCACGAACGGTATTTAATGACCCAGGGTTTTTCGCATACGGTGCGAAGGGACATGAGACAAGGGTTAGAAATGCTTCGAACAAAGCGAATGGGTCTATCACGGCATCCAGAGCCATTGAAAAATCATCGAACGCCTTCATGGCTAAAATGGTTGGTAATGGCTTGTATATGCGAGACGGCAATGATGGTGTAGAATTGTGGGATAAATACATGAGAGAATTCGGTCTCGGTGTGACGACGGAAAGCGGGTTGTTGAACGAGAGCGCCGGAACGGTCGATTACTTTAACGAGATGAAAAAAGCTAGTGCTCAATCGGCTCTTATATTCGCCTCATTCGGACAACAAGGTCGTTATACGACGCTCCAACTTGCCCAATATGTTACGATGCTTGCGAACCATGGCAAACGGATGAAACCGCAGTTCGTCAAAGAGATTCGTGATGCAGATAATAAAGTTGTTCAGACATTTAAGCCAGAGATATTAAATGAAGTTAATTTTAATGATTCCTATTGGAAAACGATTGAAGCAGGGATGTCCAAAGTTAGTGTGCAAGGTTTTGAAGGCTTCCCTTATTCCTTCAATCGTAAGACAGGTACATCACAACAAGATGTAGGCACAAGTGTGAAAGTCGAGAACGCGGTATTTATCGCCTATGCTCCAGCTGAGGATCCTGTGCTCGCAGTCGCTGTCGTTGTGCCGGAAGGCGGATACGGCGGACAGGGGGCAGCCCCGATCGCGCGTCAGATTTTCGATGCCTATGATGCAGAAGTTGGACTTAACGGCGTGCCGAAGAATCCAACGAAGAAAACGACGGATACAACGACGAATGGTACGACAGGTACAGCGAAAAAAGGAACGAATGATTCAACGAGCAATACTGGACAATAATGCTATGAACACGAACCTATTCTAAGATCAAGAAATCCCGAGTGTGGGGTTTCTTTTTGTTTTTGAATTTTTCAGGCAGGAAATTGATTGTTATTGTCAAATTAGGTTGATAATCAATTCATTTTGAAGTGGTATAGGGGAGGTACATCGCATGGTAGAAATTCGACAATTAGAATCCAAGCAGGAATGGAATGAGGCGATCGCGCTATCGGATGCAACATTTCGTGATCATGATCATCGCTCGATGGGTGAAGCATACCCTTTTGTATTCTCCAGCAGTTTGGGGCAGTCATATGGAGCATTTGTAGATGGACAATTAGTTTCATTTATGGGACTTGTCCCAGCAGTTATACGTATTGGTCCTGCATCATTGCAAGTGTATAGTCTGGGCTCTGTATGTACGCATCCCGATTATCGCGGTCAAGGGATCGCTGGTGATATACTGAATGAGATTTTCACGCATATCGATCGTGCGGAGGCCTCATTGCTGTTCGTGTCAGGGGGCCGTTCGCTGTATTCTCGGGCAGGTTGTTATCCATTCGGAAGCGTAGTTGGATATCGTTATGATGCATCTCGATTAGTGGGAACTGAATGTGGGGTGCTACATCATCAGCTCATCGTTCGTGAAATCCAATCCACCGATTGGTTCCAACTACATCATCTAACGCAGGCGGAATCCATTCGTTACGAACAGAGTGTATGGGACTTGGCGCAACTGATCGAGGCTGGTGCGGTAGCAAGCAATATGAAACAGACAATGCACTCTTTGGTTGCTGAACGTGAAGGGAAGATCCATGCTTTTATCGTGTACAGTGTCCCTTCAGCAATCTCCCAAGAGGGCGGACCAGTCGTCCACCACTATGCAGGTGACCGTGCGATGATCCAATTGCTATTCGAGCAGGCGATCCGAACGCACGTATTGAGCGAGCTGAACATTACCGTCCCAGCGCATGACCATTCGATGCAAGAACAACTGAAGGATGTCCCTCATGAAGACAGAAAATGCGGTGGTACCTTAAAGATGATTCGCTCGGAGCGGCTACTCGAACAGATTCGTCCGTATCTTGTAGAACGATCGCAAGAGATTGCAGCAGCGCTTACCGTATCATCGCAAGAGAATGGCAATACATTGATTGCCATTGGTGAACAAGCGGTAGAGGTCACACCCGAAGAACTGATGGATGTTCTGTTTGGTTCAACTGCAGCCATCTCCATGGAGGAGGAAGTTAGAACCCTTTTCAGCAACGTATTTCCTATTCCGCTCCCGTTTAATGGTGGACTGAATTTTATATAATGCGCATATATGTTGTGAAGGGGCTGTCCCAGAAGCCATGAAATGGCTGCTTGGGACGCCCCTTTTATTTTGCTAGAACCGGTTACTCCACAGTGAATTGTAGCTCCGGTTTATGCGGTTCATGCATCTCTGTTTCTGCATTCCCTTCGGAGGATGTTGGCTCGGTTGTTTCAACAGAGGGTTCCTCAGATGGTTTTTCAGGTTCAGGCTTTTGTTGGAGCACGGATTGTTCAAATGTGGCATTTGCTTCGTATATCCATTGCTTACCAAGCCAAGTGTTGATTTGATACCAGTCCCCTTTTTTGGCAAGGGTACGAACGCTGGCTTGCTTAATCGTTCCTTTGGCAGGTTTTAAAATACTAGGAATGTCATAGAATACTTTTGCGTCTTGTAACAAGAGGACCTCGTCCCATACTTCGACCGTATTGCTCGTATTGAATTGAGAATACGTTAATTTATAGGCTTCTTCTGCGAGCCAGACGCCTGCTTTATTGTTCTGATTCCAAATCCCTCCGAAGTGCTTGACAGGTACATGTTGATTATTGACGGCATTTCCTACCTCAGGGGTGAAACCTGGTTTCTTGAATGTACTGATGAACCAATCCGTGTACCCGCCACCCGAAGGATTGGGTGAGGGTTTTACGAGACTATAGCCTGTAAGCTGTGAATAGGTGGATGCGAGTCGTTTATCTCGCTCCAGATTAGCTGGATCGGTATGAAAGTTCCAGAATAGAATTTCACCTGAAGAATGATAGGATACGGCAATTTCAGGTTGAATGCGATAAGTGAATTCTACCATGGCTTTTGTTTCATTCGCGTACACAGGTTTGGGGCCTTTATAGTTCCACCAATAAGGTCGACCTGAATTATTCTTAATATTGGACCAATCGGCGTCATACTGCCGATTTAGATCAATTCCTTGTGCGTTCGCTTTCCAACGGGTGAAGTTCAAACTTCCATCATTCATCTGAATGAGTTGCGCACGATCTTGCTGTGGAAAAGCGGAGGAACCGAATTGTTGTAAAGTCACGCCATCGGGATTAACCATCGGAACGAACCAAATACTGACATGGTCTAGTAATTCTTTTGTATGATATCCATTATATTTCGTAGTATTGGTATACGATTGCGCATACGTTTCAATCATCTTCATATTTAAAATGGAGGTAATCCATTCTCTAGCATGATGTGATCCATTGATGAATATGGACTTCGTACCTTGTCCAACACGGACGGCCCAAATATCCCGTTGGTAAGCCGTTTTTCCAATCGATTCAAGATGAATTGCGTCAGGGTATGCTTTTTGTAGTTGTTGCAACTGTCTGGCCATCATGTCATACGTATACAAATTTGAATACTGTACGATATTGCTCGAGGTCGCATGTGCAGCGCCAGTCGTACTACCTATCAAAATCAAGACTACGAGCAAGAGTGAAAGAAATTTCTTCATTGAAGTCCCCTATTATGTATATTTTCATAGCTGTTTGATACCAATAGACATAGCAAATAAGTCCTATCAGAACAATTACGATCGCTAGAATAGGTATATACTACCATGAATTTCTAAGAATTAGGACATGAATCGACAAATTCTTCTAAAGATATTAAGAGAGATGGTAGATAAATCCTTCCATTTATTACAGCTTGTAACCACTGCTTTAGCGAATTCAATCCATTCTTGAACGGCAATTTTTCGTGCATGAATGAACGCGATACTGGCTATTGGCATGTCTTTTAGTTTCCTATAACCAACTTTTTTGGAGAGACGGAACAATCGAATAAGGTCCTGCATTTAATGAAGGAAGAGGGGACAAATTAACCCTTCGCGAGAGGAGGGATGGTACGATGCGTAAAGGGCGCAAATGGAGTTCTTCTCTGAAACGGTTCCTGATGACGCTTGTCTTTTTAACTTTTTAGGCTGATCTATGGTAAAATGTCGATATGCAGCAAATGCGGAATAAGAGATAGAGAATTGGAGGAGACAATGGGAAGCTATAAATTGCTGGCACTCGACATGGATGGTACCGTATTAAATGATGATCAGAAGATTACGCCGGAGACAGCGTATTGGATTCAGGAAGCTATAAAAGCCGGCATTACTGTCAGCTTCTCGACAGGGCGTGGATTCGATTCCGCTATGCCCTATGCGAAGCAGCTAGGACTGGAATCGCCCATGATTACAGTGAATGGAGGCGAGGTATGGTCAGCGCCTTATCAGCTGCATCGCAGACATCTGATGGAAGCGAGCGTGATGAAGGAGCTGTTCAGCATCGCTAAGCGATATGATGTATGGTTCTGGGCCTATTCGGTGGGTCAAATTTATCTCCAATCGAGCTGGGATAACGAGATTATCTTCGAGGATAAAGAGTGGCTCAAATTTGGATATACCGTTGAAGATGATGGGATGCGTCATGAGATTTTATCCCAGCTTCGAGCGATGGGCGGTTTGGAGATTACGAACTCTTCACCGACCAATATTGAATTGAACCCAAAGGGTGTTTCTAAGGCATCAGGTCTTCTGGACGTATGTGATCTGCTCGGGATTGGAATGCATGAAGTGGTCGCCGTTGGCGATAGTATTAACGATCTTGCAGCCATTCAAGCCGTTGGTCTTGGGGTTGCCATGGGTAATGCGCAGGATACGGTAAAGGAAGCCGCTGATCAGATCGTAGCCTCGAATGAGGAAGATGGCGTTGCTGAAGTGATCCGTAAATTTTTGTTAAAATAGGAGGAGTTCGAGATGGCTATAGAGATCATCGGTTGGATCTTGGTTGTCGTCTTATTCGCGGTAGGCATGGCTGGCACGATTTACCCGATTCTTCCAGGGGCTGTGGCTATCTATGCAGCATACTTCGTTTACGGACTATGTATTAGCTTCGAGCCGTTCGGCGTATGGTTCTGGAGCATCCAGACGGCTATCGTCGTCGTGCTGTTCATTGCCGATTATGTGGTGAGCGCCTGGGGCGTCAAGAAATATGGCGGTTCACGCGCATCCATTATTGGGAGTACGATCGGGATTATTATTGGGCCATTTGTGATTCCGGTTGCAGGTCTATTGCTCGGGCCGCTGCTCGGCGCGATGATCGGGGAGATGATGACGGGCTCCGATATGAATCGGGCAATTAAGGTTGGTTTTGGCTCATTAGTGGGCTTATTTACAAGTACCCTCGTGAAGATTGTGTTGCAGCTTGCCATGATCGTCATCTTCATCATCTGGGTTGTAAATGCGTAAGTAGAGGAGAAGGGAAGATTGTTGTCGTGGCAAAAGAATCATTTATTAAAGGGACGCTCATCCTCGCAGCGGCGGCGCTGATTGCGCGCGTACTCGGTGTCGTGCAGCGGGTACCTCTAGAGCATCTGCTCGGAGTAAGCGGTGGCGCGTCCTTTGCACTAGCATCGAATGTGTATTTAATGCTGCTGACGTTCGCGACAGCTGGCATTCCGAGTACACTCGGGAAAATGGTGTCTGAGAAATATGCGCTGAATCGCCCGGAAGAAGCGCAGCGGATTTATTTTGCAGCTATCATATTCGGTTTAGGGATGGGGATACTCATTACTGCGCTGCTCTATATTTTCGCGCCGTACTACGCCGAGATGAGTTCCGTTCCAGAAGCGACGCTTGCCATTCGGGCACTTGCTCCAGCTCTTATTCTGTTCCCGGTTATTGCGATGATGCGTGGATATTTCCAGGGGCGTAATCAGATGGCACCTGGCGGTATATCGCAGATCATTGAGCAAATACTACGCGTGGTCACCGCTGTTGGTCTCGCTTATGTGTTCATGACATGGGGGTATAGTGAAGAAAAGATGGCCGCAGGCGCATCCTTTGGCGGTGTGCTAGGCAGTATCGGTGCCTTCCTCGTGATGCTGTATTATGCGCGGAAGCTGAAGAAGGCAGACCGTGAAGCAGGATTAGCCCGGAGCGGACAGCAGGGTGCCGTGACACCGCTGGGTCAGATCTATAAAGATATCTTCAAGCTATCGATTCCAATCGTGATTACATCGTTAGCTGTATCCATCATTTATTTCATTGATTCGAGTATCATCGTTCCGATCTTGAAGGGACAAATTGGTGAGCCTTTAGCCAAAGAAACACTGAAGATTTTAGGGATGAATGCGCAATCCATTGCAGGGATTCCGCCTATTCTGGCGATTGCACTAAGTACATCGATTATTCCGGTTATTTCAAGCGCATTTGCTCGTCAAGAGATGGATCATGTGAAGAAGCAGATTACACTGGCGCTTCGGATTGCGCTGCTCTCGGGGATGCCTATTGTGCTTATTCTGTGCACAGCAGCATACTCCGTGAACGGTCTGTTGTTCAGCAGCACGAACGGCAGTGAAATTATTTCGCTGTTAACCTTCTGTACCATTTTCCAGATTATTATGATGGTATCGGGTTCGATCCTCTTCGGCATGGGACGTCCGAAGACGCCTATGTTCCACGTTATGATCGGAATCGCCGTGAAGTTAGTTGGCAGCTTCACATTGGGATACGCTTTTGGCATCTATGGTATTGTCGGTTCGACGATGCTGTGCTTTGCGGTAACGATGGTATTGAATATACGTTCGCTGAAGCAAATCGTCGATTTCCAAATCCTTGGTTTACGTTGGACAGGCTTCTTGACATCTGTGATTGTACTGACCGGCATCGGCTATTTGATTGAATGGGCAGGCAATCAACTAACGCACGTCATGCATGCGCGTATTGCTTATTTTATTTCGTCCAGCCTCGTAGGCTTGGTCTTGATCGTGCTCTATCCGGTGCTGTTAATCGTATTCCGTGTGGTGACGCAGCAAGAGCTTAGCAGTTATCCGCGTCCACTTCGCAAGGTATTTCAGCCGCTCATGCGATTGCAGCGTGGACAAGCCGTTCAATCATCCGATTCATAATTCGGTATTCTAATTTCCTAGATAAGGAGTGTTCATCATGGAGAAATTATCGTCAGAAGCGCAATTCAACGAGGTGATCGCCTCATCAAAACCAACCATCGGCGTATTTAAAGCGGTATGGTGCAAAGACTGTCATTTTATCGATCCATTCATGCCGGAGGTTGAAGCGAAATATGCGGACCAACTCACTTTTGTCCATATTGACCGCGATGAGCTGCCGGACTTGTGCGAGCGGTATAACATTCTTGGGATCCCAAGCTTTATCGCCTATTCGAACGGCCAAGAGTTAATTCGGTTTGTTAGTAAGCTGCGCAAGTCGCGTGAAGAGATCGAAGAGTTCCTGGATCGTGCGATCGCGGTTGCAGAGACCATGAAGAAATCCGAATAAGTTAGAACAAGCCATGTCATCGGGATGATGATATGGCTTTTGTTTTCGTGCTTTTTGTCCAATTACAATGTGTTTTGTCACAATTCCGCCTTCGTTTTCATCATGAAATCAGTTATAATGAGAAATGGTGAAATTTAACTTCCTGAGAGAGTAAGTGGGTGAAGGATTGAGAGCGAATACATTAAAGTGGCTTGCATATATCACTTGTGTCGGAATGATGCTGGTTCTCTTGAATGGCGCATTAGTGACGAAGACGGGTTCTGGCCAAGGATGTGGGGCAGAATGGCCGCTATGCAATGGCAAATTTGTGCCTGCCTATACGATCGCTTCGATGATTGAATATTCGCACCGTGCGGTGAGCGGGCTTGTAGGAATTCTTGTCCTTGTCTTGTTCATTGCGGTATGGCGTCATGTGAAAGAACGCAAAGATGCTTGGTGGTATGCTTTTATTGCTTTTATATTTACATTTATTCAAGCGATTATGGGTGCGCTTGCAGTCGTGCTCGGGCAAGCTCCAGCCGTTATGGCGCTGCATTACGGGTTTTCGCTTATTGCTTTTGCAGGAACACTGCTGCTCTCGATTGTCTTGAACAAGTGGAGTCGCGGCCTGGATGACAACGCGCCGGCTGGCGTATTCGTATCCGAAAGATTCCGTACTGCAACGTGGATTGTGACGCTCTATGCTTATGTTGTTGTCTACGTAGGCGCATTCGTTCGGCATACTGAAGCCTATGGAGGCTGCCAAGGCTGGCCGCTCTGTAACGGAGCAATCATACCGGAGCTTCATGGTACCACCCTAATTGCATTTATCCATCGTGTCGCAGCACTCGTCCTATTCATCGCGGTTGCGGTGCTTGCGCATTTCGCTTATCACGGTCATAAGCAAATTCGTGAATTACGAATTATTGGGGTCTGTGCCTTAATATTATGTACTGCCCAGATCTTGAGCGGGGCATGGGTTGTCTTTACGTTAGGCGACGAGAATGCGGGCTTGTTCGCAGGATTATTCCATACGGTACTCATTGCTGGCTTATTCGGAGTCTTATGCTATATGAGTGTCAGGGTATGGCAAATGAGCAAACGATAAAATCGGATATACTAAAATGAACCGAAAGTTGTCGAGCATGTGAAGTTCGAGAACTTTTTGTTTTACCCCGGGTACATAGCACCGTCTTCATCAACATCAAAGGAGTGTGAACGATATGCTGAGAATCTTGTTAGGTCTGCCTCCTCGCGCGGAGCTCGGGGAAATGCAAGATGCTGTGGATGCCATGCAGTGTGTACTGCATCAGCTTCAGAGTCGTATTTCTAAGGGACATGATCCTGAACATATTTGGCGCAAACATGAGGTTTGGACGAAAGGTCTTATCGTCTCCTTGGATGAACTGGAGCAGAGCGTATTCTTATCAGGCCACTTTGCGGATCGCGTTCGCAAGACGTACCAAGAAGAAATGTCTCAGCAAGAGAATGCGAATTATCACCGTCATATCTACTTCTACAAAAATGGATTTATTCGGGTATTCTCTATTCTAGACAAACTTGGGACCCTCATGAATGATCTCTTTGAGCTTCATACGGAACGGGCAAAAGCCCATTTTTCTTTTTTTACGGTCTTGCGGCAATTTCGTTATTTAGGTGTACATCTGGCACTTATGGATAAGTTAAATACTTTGAAGGAACAATATAATGAGCCGCTTCGCCATCTTCGCAAATGGCGTAATATCGAAATTCACTACATGAACATGGAGATGCAGGATGATCTCTCACAGCGTGATCAGACATTGGATGGCAAGATTAAGCTAGAGGATATCCAGGAACGCCAGAAAGACCTGGAGCTTGGTTATCGAATGGCCTGTGAAACCTTGCAAGCTTCGTTTGAGTATATCGAGTTGATGCTTCGTAATAAATATCATCGATAAGATGTAAAATATTTCTATTTGACTTTTGGTATTATCAACACTATACTCAATTTAAATTTAATACAAACGATACTTTCTTATCGAGAGCGGCGGAGGGACAGGCCCTGTGAAGCCCGGCAACCGATTCCTGATCCAGCGTAATATGGACATGGAGTGTCATGGTGCTAAATCCTTCAGAATTCATGTTAGAATTCTGGTAGATGAGAAGAGGACTATAATGATGACTTGTTAGCCCTTTTCCGTTGTGCCGGAAAAGGGCTTTTCTATAGCTCGATTAGAAACGAGAGGGGACAATCATGATACAGCTTAAACAATTGTCGAAGACCTACGGCAATAAGCATAAACAGACCGTCGCGCTGACGGATATCGATGTAACCATTGACCGCGGCGAAATCTTCGGAATAATAGGACATTCGGGGGCCGGCAAGAGTACATTGCTGCGCAGCATCAACCTGCTGGAACGTCCCACGACAGGGGAAGTATGGATTGGGGACACGAATCTTACAGCACTGTCCGAGGTTGAACTGCAAGGTCAACGCCGCAAGATCGGAATGATCTTTCAGCATTTCAACCTATTATCGTCCGCGACGATTTTCGATAACATCGCATTTCCGCTGCGCTTAGTGAAGACGCCGAAAGCCGAAATCGAACAGAAAGTGGATAAACTTCTGAAGCTGGTTGGACTCGAAGAGCATCGTAACAAATACCCGTCTCAATTGTCCGGCGGTCAGAAACAACGTGTAGGCATCGCGCGTGCGTTGGCGAATGATCCAGAGGTGCTCTTATGCGATGAAGCGACATCTGCGCTGGATCCTCAGACGACGCAATCGATACTTCGATTGCTGCTGGATATCAACAAGCAATTCGGGATTACGATCGTGCTCATAACGCATGAGATGCATGTGATCCAGACGATATGCGATACGGTAGCCGTAATCCATGATGGACGTATTGTAGAGCAAGGTCCTGTAACCGAGGTATTCCTCAAGCCGCAGCATATTGTGACGCGGGAATTTATTCGGGAAGAGAATGAGAGCGCAGAACTGCTGGATCGAATCATCACCTCGCTGCCGTCGAATGATCATTCGGAGGTTGTGAAAATTAACTTCCTAGGAACAACGACATATCAGCCGATCCTGTCTGAGGCCGTTCAGTCGACAGGCGTAACCTTTGCAATTCTGCAAGGGACGATCGCGACGATGAAGGACATCCCCTATGGCCAACTCATCGTGCGGTTTGAAGGGAATAAAGAAGCGATTGTGAAGACGTGTGAAATGCTGCGTGCACATGTGCATGAATTGGAGGTGATCGGATGATTCTCCTATCTACGGGGTTTGATTTCTCAAAAATTTATTGGTCCGAAATTTGGACAGCAACGTGGGATACGCTGCGTATGTTGCTCTTCTCAGGACTATTCACATTTATTATCGGACTTCCGATTGGTATCTTGCTGTTTATGACAGCAAGAGGGAATTCAGCTTGGAGCCGGATGCTTTATCGGGTGATCTCGTTCATCGTCAATATTTTGCGCTCGGTACCGTTCGTCATTCTGATGATCTCGATTATTCCACTGACGAAAATAATTGTTGGGGTATCAATCGGCGTACTGGGCTCCATACCGCCGCTTGTACTCGCAGCGGCACCGTTCTTCGCTAGACTCGTGGAGACCTCGCTTCGTGAGGTGGACCGAGGCGTTATCGAAGCAGCTGAGGCAATGGGGGCTACGAAAGGCCAGATCGTCAGCCGGGTGTTGCTGCCCGAATCGATGCCAAGCCTAATTGCAGGCATCACCATTACGATTGTAACACTGGTCTCTTATACGGCGATGTCCGGGTTGATTGGCGGCGGCGGTCTAGGGGATCTAGCCATTCGATATGGCTACCAACGGTATGAGATCGAAGTGATGGTCGTAGCCGTGATCTTAATGATTGTGATCGTGCAGCTGATCCAGGTGCTTGGCGATCGTCTTGTTCATCGGTTTTCTAGAAAATAAATATAGATACTCAAAAAACAATGGATTATTGGAGGGGACTTACAATGAAAAAATGGTTGATTACATTAACAGCAGTACTCGCTTTTGCGGTTATCGCGGCAGGATGCGGCGGCAAGAATGAGACAAGCAGTGGTGAAGAGAGCAGTGGAAGCAAGCAAGAAACAACGACGTTAACGGTCGGCGCAACTGCCGTACCTCATGCAGAAATTCTGAACTTCTTGAAGCCAATGCTTGAGAAGGAAGGCGTTAAGCTGGAAGTGAAAGAATTTACAGATTACGTACAACCGAACGTACAAGTATTTGAGAAGCAGCTTGATGCGAACTTCTTCCAACATCAGCCGTATTTGGATCAAATGAATAAGGATCGCAGCATGGATCTAGTTAGCGTCGTAGGCGTTCACCTTGAGCCGATTGCAGCATACTCCAAGAAGATCAAATCCGCTGACGAATTGAAAGATGGCGCATCAATTGCTATCCCGAACGATCCATCGAATGGTGCTCGCGCATTGTTGCTTCTGCAAAAGCAAGGGCTCATTGAGCTGGCAGAAGGCAAAGTGGCGGACGCAACGATTCGCGATATTACAAAAAACCCGAAAAACTTGAAAATTCAAGAGCTTGAAGCAGCGATGCTGCCACGCGTTCTTGATGAGTTCGATGCTGCTATTATTAATACGAACTATGCATTGCAAGCTGAGTTGTCGCCTACGAAAGATTCGTTGTTCATCGAGGGAAGCGATTCTCCGTATACGAACATCCTTGTTTCCCGTCCGGACAACAAAGACTCTGACGCCATGAAGAAGCTCGCTGCAGCGCTTCATTCGCCAGAATTGAAGAAATTTATTGAAGAGAAATACGGTGAAGCGATATTGCCGGCATTTTAATTAAATAGAGCGAAAATGAAAAAGCTGATATCTGTCCTGACAGATATCAGCTTCTTTATTATGATGCTAGTATCAGGTTGTTCTATAATAATTACTGCATAACACCACTATCCAACATTTCGGTTTTTACAGAGAGGCGTATATCGGCTTCTGACAACGCATCTCCCCAATGATCTTTCGCTTTCTTCCATGCTTGGTACTGGTAGGCTTGCGCGAGAATTCCGAGCCCGATGGGATCAATGCGATTTTTCTGTATTTTATGGATCAGTGCCATCAGATCTCGCTGCAAGAGAGAATCCAACTGTTTCTGCAATTGTTGCTTATGCAGAGTCAGATTGAACGGGAATGTTCGCTCTGTAACGCGGGTTATCATCTTATAGTGAATGTCGAATCCGAATCGCCCTTGCTTGTAGGATGTTCGTATACGTGCAGATATCTTCACGATGTCAACGCTTAGCTTGTTCTTAACAATCGGATTAGGCTGACCTGTCGGCAGGTCAGTTACATTGGCCGTATAGGATCCGATCCCTGATAGATCCCGTTGAAGAATGCGAAGAAGTGTAGTTTCTTGCAGATTAAGGTTTGTGACGTATTTGCCCTGTTCACTCAGCAGAGCCGCGCCTTCGGCAACGATATCTTTATTCTTCCGAAGCAATGGCAACGCAGGCGTCATGGCCTGGTCGTACATTTGCCGGTGGAATTCTTGAAGCGTCGTATCCAGTGTTGCGTTTTTCTTAGCTGAAGAGCTGATTAATTTGGGGAGAAGCATTGTAAGCGGCGGCTTGCCATCAGACTGGTAATAAATAATCTCAGAGACAGGACCGTTTACTACAGCCACGTTTGCGTTAACCGTAGACTCTGCATTTCGGAACAGTGTATCCAGCATGGAGAACCAATTCTCCTGCTCGAGTAGCTTTTTCCCTATAAGAATGGTCTGGATTTTACCGGCACTCGGAATTCCCGAAGACATCGTGTCGAAATTGTTCTTGCTATGCCGGACAGAGACGGGTTTGTCGTCATAGAATTCTTCGGTTTTCTTCTTCGCATCCTTATTGAATACAGGACTCGAGCTGTAGACGATAAATTGATCCTCTTCCATATCGAATCCGAGAGCAAGGATGAGCGTGGCATCTTCCAAATACATTTTATCGTAGCATCCAGGCAGCAGTCCTAAGAGAAGCACGATCATACATAGCTTGAACCAATGCTTCATGATGAATTCCCTCCCTGGTTGCGGCGAATGCCTTCGAGCAGTTTCACATAACACCACAAACACAATGGCAGTACATACGCGATCATAAACCCGATATAACTTAATGTTCTCGTCATTTGAGTTACCTGGCTCTGGGAGAGGGCCAAGAAGATGGATAGAGCTAGCGTGATCAGGAGAATTGCCACGGTTGTGATGCTGGGCTTCGATTTTGGCAACACTTGTCTCATCCCGAAGACGGCTAAACTCATATATACTATCCAGGTTACGGAGATGACTACCATATACATCGCCAGGAAGATGACATCCCACCGATCCAAGAATTGTACCCGAATGACTTTCAACAGGCTGAGTGTCGGCCAGGTATATTGAAGAATCTCGAGCGAGCTGAAGTAAGAGAAGCAGACCAAGGTCGTTAAGATGTAGAAGAACATCGTCAGTGTATTCGCAACGATCACGGCGGAGGTCGCCTTCTTCTTTAGCATTAGGAACGGATAGAGAATGAATGTAATCTCAAATCCCAAATAGGATAGAATCGTTAGCTTCGTAGCGGATATGACGGGCATCCAGCCTTCTTTGATGAACGGTAGTAGATACAACCAGCGGCTATGATTCACGGGAAAGGCAAGCAGTAAAATGATCCAGAGTGAGAAATAGAAGATTAGCTCGGCATACCGTCCGATCATCTTAATCCCGTGATGCACGATCATATATGTCGGGATGGATAACAGTAGGATGAACATAAAATTCGGCGTTTTTGGCATGAGCCATATTCTAAGGATGGATACGATGGAGAACAAGACAGCTAGGGAACATCCGATTAAATATAACAGAAGGACGACGGAAGCTGGTTTTCCGATCCATTTGCCAAAGAAGAGGGAGAACAAATCAAATAATGTTGCATTAGGGTGTCTCTTCATTGCGTGAATGATGAATAGATTCGCTGTTACAGACAGCGCCCATCCAAAAAGAATGGATATCCAGCCATCCGACCCGGCGACTTGTGCCAGCTCACGCGGAAGCGTCAGGAAGCCGACGCCGACTTGCGTGCCATGAATCAGAAGTACAAATTGTAGCCACGTAATTTGAATGGATGGAGTATTCTGCATCAAGTGTTCTCCTCAGGTTGTGTGGGACCTTGCCGTTGTAGTTGAACCGGCACAGAACTCACTGGCCTTTTCTTCATGATCCATAACGGCGCTCTGATGAAAGTATCTTTCCAATCGACAAAACGAACAGGCGCGAGCGGACTGCCGTAAGGTGTATCGAGCGATTTGAGCGTGATCAGATGGATGATCAATGTCATTAACCCAACAGCGATCCCAACGATCCCGAAGATGGAGGCGATGATCATCATAGGGAATCGGAGGAAGCGAACCGCAGCCCCCATATCGTAATTCGGTAGAATGAAGGAGGCGATCGCTGTCGATGCGACGACAATGACCATGATATTGCTCACGATTCCAGCTTGCACGGCGGCTTGGCCAATGACAATCCCACCTACAATGCCTACCGTCTGTCCGATCGGTGCAGGCAATCGAATTCCTGCTTCACGCAGCATCTCGAGCGTAATCTCCATCAAAATCGCTTCGGCAAAAGGCGGAAAGGGTACGCGTTCTCTCGATTCACCAATTGAAATGATCAATTTGATCGGGATGACGACATAGTTGTAAGAGATGAGCGCGATATAGATGGCTGGAAGGAAGAGGGCAATAAAAAAAGCAAAATAACGCGTGACGCGAATAAAAGAAGCGATAAGCCACCGTGTGCTGTAATCGTCAATACTCTGGAAGAAAGAGACGAAGGTTGTCGGACCGATTAACACATTCGGCGAGCCATCTACGATCATGACAAAGCGTCCTTGCAAAAGTTGCGAGGCAGCAGAATCTGGCCGTTCTGTCGAAATGAACTGTGGGAATGGGGAAAAGGGGTTATCCTCGATGAACTCCCCAAGTTCTCCGGCATTAATAATCGCGTCCACATCAATCTTCCGGATCCGCTTCTCCAGCTCCTCTAATATTTTTGGTTGTGCAATATCCCCTAAGTACATAAGCGATACCGTGGTATTCCCGCGAGCCCCGACAGTGATCTCCTTGATCTTCAGATCAACGGTTGGGATGTAACGGCGAATGAGCGCTATATTCTGACTCCCTGTCTCTACAAAGCCTTGATGAGCTCCCTTGAGGGATGCTTCGATCTGCGGATCCTCAATGGAACGCTGTGGCCAACCTTGTGTATCCAAGATGGATGCTTCCGTATGTCCATTGACGAATAACACGCTGTTGCCTCCGAGGATCGCTGCCGTCAATGCATCCCAAGTATTCTCCGAAATAAAATGGCTAATCGATACCGTAGGGTTGATATTTAATTGGAACAGCAGGGGCTCAAGCACATTGTTGTTCACGGAATTCTTATCCGTAAGCCCGCCGAGGTAGACGAGTGCCGCGGCTTTGCGGGTCGATTGGATGGTGAACTCACGAATGACGAGATCAGGAAATCCCTCGAAAAGGGACGTAATCTGCATCAGATTGTCCGCTAAATTACTGCTAATGGTGGGCAGCTGCTTGGCTTCTTGTAATTGTTGTTCCTCTTGTGATGACATAGTGATCCTTCCTATATATCCATTTGGTGCACATAGTATTTCCTGTAGGATTTACTTTATTCTGGAATAAGAGGAAGCCCGCATACGCACAAAAAAAAGCAGCCAATCCGAGAGGATTGACTGCTTCACATTCAGCTTACTGGGCTTGTCATCGTATTCTTAGAATACTTGGACAACTTCTTGAACGCCTTCAACTTCTTCCACCAAAGCGCGCTCAATCCCTGCTTTCAACGTAATTGTGGAACTTGGGCAGCTGCCGCAAGCACCCATCAATTTTAATTTTACGATACCGTCTTCCACATCAACGAGCTCAACGTCGCCGCCGTCACGTTGTAGGAAAGGACGAAGTTTATCTAGAACTTCTAGAACTTCATCATACATTTGAGTTGTATTTTCACTCATTTGCTTCAACTCCTTTCTCACCTTATTATAGTATAAAGATGTTTAAATTAAAATGGCTCAAAGAAACGACTTCAGTAAAAGCGGGTGAATCACATGCGACCGATAATCGAGTTCTGCGTTAGTAATATGCACCACGGGACAGACCGGGTGATGAAGAAGCTGCAGCAGAATCCAGCCTATGATGTCATCGAATATGGCTGCCTAGGGAATTGCGGTGAATGCTACCTCTTCCCATTCGCCTATGTGAACGGCGACATTGTAGCAGCAGCGACCATCGATGAGTTAGAAGACAAAATAATACAAGAGATTCGCGCCGTCGAAGCCTTAGAGAGCAGCGGCTAGGATCAACCGAAATGATGCTTGGATCTCCACAGGACGCCCATCTTCAAGACACGCGGGACGCGTCCCATCATCGTTCGATTCCCTAATAATCCGAATCCGCTCTTCTTCCCTAAGGAACCAAGCACGCCTTTAAGTTTGATTTTACCCAGCTTCGGCTCTTCGCCCTTCCATGACGCTTGTATGACATCTGCAACTTGTTCTCCTTGTGCTCCGGCTGCTTGCGCGCTTGGAGAGAAGGAGAGGGAAGCGCAGTCCCCTACCACGAAGACGTCCTCATGGCCTGGAATTTGATAATGGAGGTTAAGCAGTACACGCCCTTGTGGATCCTTTGGAACGTCAAGATCCTGAACTGGTTTGACAGGTTGAATGCCTGCGGTCCATACCGTTACGTCGCTATAGATAACCCCATTCTGATGGATAATGCCGCCTTGCTCTAATTGTGTCGTTGAAATGTGAGAGCTTAAGTCCACATGATGCTCGTGGAACCATTCGGAGACGAACGCAGACAGCTTCTCTGGAAAAGCCGAGAGAACGCGTGGTCCACGGTCAATGATCCGAATGTTCAAGTCGGGCCGACTCTCACGGAGCTCTGCTGCGACTTCGACACCACTTAGGCCGCCGCCCATAATATTGACTTGGCCGTAGGGCTTCACATCATTCAGCGCTTGATAGGTGCGTCGTGTTCGTGATAAGGATTGAATGCTCTCTGCATATTGTTCTGCGCCGAGAATACCATGAAATTTATCTGTACATCCCAGTGCAATCACAAGTTGATCATAAGGAATAACTTCTTCTGCATTTAAGTAGACATGTTTGGCCTGCAAATCGATACGTGTAATGTCTCCGTATTTCAGTTCAATTCGCGGGTCTGTCGGAAAGGCAACGCGGATTTGAAGATCAGATGCTGTACCAGCTGCTAGTGCATAATATTCCGTCTTAAGTCCTTGATATGGCTGGCGATCAATTAACATCACCGATGTATCTACCGGGATTTCTCCTTCTAATAATCTATTCGCAACTGCAAGTCCACCATAGCCTCCGCCCAGGATGACCAATTTTTTCATGTGTAGCTCTCTCCCCGTATGCCTCGAATAATTGTGCTTCATTCAAAGATGATTCAATTATGATTCATAGACCTTCACTTCGTTATAGAAAGTATCGCGTTCTACAGGAATTCGTCCCGCGCCTTTAATGAGCCAGATTAGCTCTGCACGAGTTAAGCCTTCAGGTGTTAGAGCGCCCGCAGCATGGCTGATTCGCTCCTTCACGATGGTTCCGTGCGCATCGGATGCGCCGAAGGTTAATGCCATTTGTGTTAATTGTGTCCCAATATTAATAAAATAAGCTTTGATATGCTGAATATTGTCGAGCATCAAGCGGCTGATCGCGATGGTCTTAAGGTCTTCGTAAGCCGAGTTGCGGCGGCGAATATCAGCGGATTTGCTCTTCGGCTGCATGGACAATGGAATGAATACCATGAAACCATTCGTCTCATCTTGGAGCTCGCGAATTTGCAGCATATGGCGAATGCGATCTTCATGGCTCTCAATCGAACCATAGAGCATGGTTGTATGTGTGCGCAAACCAAGCTCATGAGCAACACGGTGTACTTCGAGATAACGATCCACATTCGCTTTATCTACATGCATTTTCTCACGATATTGATCGGATAGAATTTCAGCACCGCCCCCAGTTAGGGTCTTAAGTCCAGCTTTCATCAGTTCTTGAAGGACTTCGGCAATACTCAATCCACTAATCCGTGTGAAGAAATCAATTTCAGCGGCGGTGTAGGCCTTTAAGGTAATATCTGGATATTTCTCATGCAATGCACGAAGGGAATCTACGTAATATTGGAATGGAACATGCTGGTTATGTCCACCTACGATATGAAATTCACGCACACCTGGATTGATATGCTGTTCGACAAATTCGATCATTTCTGCGCCAGAGAGGGTATAGGCTCCTTCGTCGCCTTCATCCTTACGGAAGTTACAGAACGCACAGCGAGATTCACAGACGTTCGTGAAATAGAGGCTCATGTTCTCAATGAAATAGACTTTCTTCCCATTCTTCTTGAGGTTAACCTCATTCGCTAATTGACCGATGGTTAATATGTCGTCGCTTTGGTACAGATAGACGCCGTCTTCAAGGGTAAGACGTTCTCCTCGCTGTACTTTTTCGATGATTTCTGCCATCCGAGAGTCCGTGTGGCTTGTCACAAGTGTTGTCATGTCAGGCTCGTTCCTCCTTTGTAATTAGAGTTCCATTCGGGAACGCTTCATATTGCTTATTTGTATGTGAAATTTCTTACAAGATAAAACGATGAATAACAAAAAACTCATGAAAAAATGACCAATCAAACTCGGTCGTATCCCCATTATAAACCTCGTTGTGATGAGGAGCAATAGAATGTGACAAAAAAGGTAAACCTTTTGTTTCCACCGAGCTAGGTTCTTACACTTGTGACAAAATACATCGTTCATGTATACTGAAGATATAGTAACAGAAGGAGGGATTCAGATGATCAATATTACAGATGCAGCGATTGCTAAGATACAAGAAATGCTCGCCCAAGAGGAAATTCCAAACATGTTCTTGCGTTTAGGAGTTCAAGCCGGCGGATGCAGCGGGTTTCAATACGGCATGGGATTCGATGATGAGCAGCATTTCAATGATAAAGTATTTGATGTGAAAGGCCTTAAGGTTGTCGTTGAAGAAGACAGCATTAAATATTTGAATGGGCTTATTATTGACTTCAAAGAATCCGGTATGTCGGGTGGATTCACGATCGACAACCCAAATGCAAGCGCAACTTGCGGATGCGGTTCGTCTTTCCGAACGGCGACAGATGCAGGCACGCCTGCGCCAGAGCAATGCTAATTCACGAATGGCGCTGCCATTAGAAATGCTAAACCCCCTGGAGGAAGAATCCAGGGGGTTTTTTGGCGTATATGTACGCGAATGGTCTACAAGAACTTTAGATTGAGCATGACCGCGATCATCCCTGTTGCGATGATGGAGAAGGCAACAAAGGCACTGCCGATCCCGCGCTTGCGATCAATGAACATTTTGATCCCGACGACGAAGATGCAGAGGGTCACGAGGACAAGAATAACAGCCATCGCATAATAGCTGAGGGTATATAAATTCTGAACGAGTTGTTCCAAAGGAAGGCTCCTCCTTGCTTCAATTTGGTTGTTATCTTTCTATAATATATCGAATTCTTACAATTATCTATCCAAATTCAGGCATTTACCGGGGACAATGATACAGGAGGTTCTCCCTCTACTTGAGTATGTATAAGTATACTCTTAGAAAGGGGATGGCGGAATGGCTGGAAGACAACTGGCTAACAAATGGGTTAAGACCGCAGTATTACTGTCCAACGATAAAATCGTAGCCCACATTCCTCAGACCAAGAAATATAATGCTGCAAACCTACACTCCATGTTGTCCACATATGGTATGGTCGTAATTAAACCGGTTGTTGGTGGCGGAGGTTATGGCGTCATCAAGGTAACCAAGGAAGGGGAGACCTATTCCTATACAGCCATGGCGAAGCACCGGTCGTTCGGGAGTTTCGATAGTTTGTTTCGCTCCCTCAGCACTGTGAAGAAAAGACGCAGTTATATTATTCAACGTGGAATTCATTTGGCTCGAATAGATGGCCGACCGATCGATTATCGTGTCAAAGTCGTGAAGGTTGGTGCGTATTGGGAAATTCGTGCGATGGTCGGCCGATTGGCGCGGCGAGGGTTGTTCGTGACGAATTTGTGCAAAGGCGGGGCTAAGTTGTCAGCGTCTCAAGGAATTAGAAGATCATTTTCAGCGGGACAGGTAGCATCGAAGAAAAGTGAAATGCGCAGTTTGACGGTGTTGTCTACGACGATATTGGAGCGAAGATTTCCGGGAATAGGGCAGCTTGGATTTGACTATGGTATCGACACGAGTGGGAAGATTTGGATTTTTGAGGTGAATACTCGTCCGCAATAGAGAGGGGAAGATTCATCTTTTCTCTTTCTATTTCTATTTTATGATAGTTTTGATTTTTGGTGATAGGCAATGTAATAGAATTTTTTTATACAGCATTCCGGTTATTAGCCTGTGAATAACTATTATCCACATGTTATAGGGCGTAATCACGCTTAATTTGGGAGTTATTAACAATTAAATCACAGGATTTCCACAGCAAGTTGTGGATAACCGGAACGCTTGTTCTGTTTGAGGGGGCGTGATATAGTAAAATTCAAGTACAGGAAATAAAAGGGAAGGAAGTATGTGTGATGTCTATTCTATCCGATGAGCTATTGGTAGAATCGTATTATAAGGCGATAGAGTTGAAGTTAGAGGGAGAGTTTATCCGTCTGCTCTTAGCCGAGATACGATTGCGTCAGCTTCCGCTGCTGTAATTTTTACCTTTTATTCACCCAATGAAGGTCCCCATTCGATCACTTGGAGCGGGGATGATCGCTGACAAGCTTCACAGTAGAGAAGATGTGTACAGACCGGTGCACCTTGTTCATTGTGATTCATCGAGGAGAGCTCTGCATAGGTGGTATAATCTGCATATGGGCTATAGGGTCCCTCGTAATCCTCTAATTTGCCGTAGTCTGACGCGAGCTGGTGACAAGCTGGACAAGTCACATGGGGAGCGATGAAACCGTTACATAGCGGGCAGCGATAAGACAAGGGTATCCTCCTTTCAGATTTAAGTTCTGAGCGTAGGATACCCTTTATTGTTCTAACATATAATAAGAAACGTGGACTATACCTTCATGCTGCTGCTGTGGCCTGGGGACAGCTTCGCGCTAGGATCAACATAGACCTTCGCATTATTGATCGCCGTTGGCGCCTCACCAAAACCAACTGCAATCAGTTTCAATTTACCAGGGTATGTCGTGATATCGCCTGCAGCGAAAATACCTGGGATATTCGTCTCCATCCGTGTGTCAACAACGATCGAGCCGCCTTCAATGTTAATGCCCCAATCTGCAATGGGACCGAGTGAAGAGACAAAACCGAAAGTAACGATAACTGCATCGACGTCGATTTTCGTCTGTTCTTTGGATTTCACGTCTTGGATCGTAACTTGCTCGATAAGATCTTCACCGTGTAGGCTAATGATCTCTGTAGGTGTAATGACTTTGACTTTCGAAGCCATAAGACGCTCAACACTATGCTCGTGTGCACGGAACTTATCACGGCGATGGATAAGCGTAACTTCTTCAGCGATTGGCTCAAGCATAAGCGCCCAGTCAAGAGCAGAGTCGCCGCCGCCGCTGATCAATACTTTTTTACCTGCATATTGCTGTAGGTCGCTAACGAAGTACTTTAAGTTCTTCTTCTCGTACTGAGCAGCTTCAGGGAGTTCAAGACGGCGTGGTTCAAATGCGCCAACACCTGCGGTAATAATAATTGCTTTGGCATAATGAACGCCTTTATCTGTAGTGACTTCGAAGAGGCGCTCGTCTTTCTTCACGACATCGATAACTTTCTCTTCGAGTCGTACATCTGTCTGGAACATTTCCATCTGTTTGCTCAAGTTGTCGACGAGCTCTTGTGCAGTAACCTTCGGGAAGCCAGCGACATCATAAATGTATTTTTCAGGATATAATGCTGCCAATTGTCCGCCTAATTGTGGCATACTCTCGATCAATTTAACGGACGCTTGACGCATACCACCGTAAAATGCTGCAAACATACCGGCAGGTCCGCCACCGATGATCAGGATATCAGCGGGCTCTTGAGTCGTTAGATTTTGTTGGTCCACAGGGGCACCTCCGAAATTCAATATTATTTAATATACATCCTTATTTATTATAAGCTTCTCGGCAAGGGAATGAAACCTATTTTCATTTTTGATGCAACAAATAAAGTTAATCGGGATGCAAAGAAAATAAAATAAAAAATGTCGAATCTTTTTTGAATAAATGCTTGCTATTCTTGAGAAAAATCAGTATGATTTCATTTGGGTTAATAAACCAGTTGTCGAATCGTGCACAATTCTGCTACAGTTTGTTCATGAAATGTTCATCGAATTTCACATAGAGCATGTCTAATCACCATTTTTTTATTTTGTAAGTGTAATTTTTCACATATTGAAGTTTTATACTATATAATAAATCACAAGAAGGATTGGAAGGGATCAACCATGAGTAATATTCCTAAAATTGTTATCCTAGGTGCGGGATATGGCGGTATTCTAACAGCACAACGCCTGCAGAAAGAATTGAACTATAACGAAGCGGATGTCACGCTTGTGAATAAACATGATTACCATTATTTCACAACACATTTGCATATGCCTGCTGCAGGTACAGATCAAATGGAGAACGCGCGCGTAGCGATTTCTAAATTGATCGATGAGTTCAAAATTGATTTTGTGAAAGCAACTGTACAACAAATTCGTACGCAAGAGAAGAAAGTTCTTCTTGAAGACGGAAGTGCGCTTTCTTATGATTACCTGATCATTTCGGTGGGTGGCGAGACAGAAACATTCGGAATCCCAGGTATGAAAGAATATGCAATGAGCATTCGCAGTATTAACTCGGTTCGTATGATTCGTCAACACATCGAGTACCAATTTGCAGCATACAAACAGGATGAGACGCGTCTTGACCGTCTTACATTCGTCGTTGGTGGCGCAGGATTCACAGGGATCGAGTTCGTATCCGAGCTTGCAGACCGTATTCCTGAACTATGCAAACAATATGACGTAGATCCTTCCCTTGTGAAAATCTACAATGTTGAAGCAGCGCCTTCGGCATTGCCAGGCTTCGATCCTGAGCTTGTCGAGTATGCGATGAACGTGCTTCAGAACAAAGGTGTTACATTCAAAATCGGAACACCAATCAAAGAAGCGACACCAGAGGGTGTTATCGTTGGCGAAGGCGAATTGATTAAATCGGCTACGGTTGTATGGGCTGCCGGGGTTCGCGGTAACCGTATGATTGAAGAAGCTGGCATTGAGACGATGCGCGGCCGTGTGAAAGTAGATGAATTTTTGCGCGTTCCTGGCCAAGAGAATATCTTCGTTATTGGAGATAACTCCTTGATGTTCAACCCAGAAGGTCGTCCTTATCCGCCAACAGCACAAATTGCAATGCAACAAGGTGTGACTTGTGCGAACAACATCGTTGCAGCAATCCGTAACCAACAGCCTACGAAATTCGTATTCAGCAACAAAGGTACTGTGGCATCCCTTGGTAAAGGCGAAGCGATCGGTATCGTGGGTACGAAGAAATTGAAAGGTTTCACAGCTGCACAGTTGAAGAAAATTATCGATATTCGTTACCTGTTCATTATTGGCGGATTGTCGCTCGTATTGAAAAAAGGTAAATTCCTATAAGATGCGGCATTGCAGCGTTCAAGTTCGCGGGCTCTTAACCCGGGATGAATTGGATCGGTACAATGCGCTGATGGAAGTTGGTTCTTATCTTGAGTCGCAGACACGATATGACCTTGCCTACACCGTGCAGCGGGAAGTGGATCTCTTGATCCAGCCTGCGATTGAGCGGTTGAAGGATAAAGGGCGTGCACGTGATCGGGCGACGGAAGAGTTCCTAGAATCGATCAAACAATTGGATGATGAAGAGTAAAATGAGATCCGCTAAGCGATTTGCTTAGCGGGTTTTTTTGTGTTGATGGGGTTTGGGGCGAGGCGAGAGTGAGGGAATAAGTGCAAAAAGTCAGTTAATTGGGGCGAAGTGAGGTGGAACGGTGGGAATAAATGCAAAAAAGCAGTTAATTGGCTCGGATTGAGGCGGAACCGGCAGAATAACTGCAAAAAGGCAGTTAATTGGGGCGAAGTGAGGTGGAACGGGCGGAATAAGTGCAAAAAAGCAGTTAATTAGCTCGAAGTGAGATGGAACGAGCGAAATAACTGCAAAAAGGCAGTTATTTGGTGCGGAGTGATGTGGAACGAGTGAAATAACTGCAAAAAGGCAGTTATTTGGTGCGGAGTGAGGTGGAACGGGCTGGAATAAGTGCAAAAAGTTTATTGGCTTGATGTGAGGTGGTCTGAGGAAAATTGTAAAAATATCCAACGAAAGTTGTCATTTCTAAGCGAGAATGGTTAGGGAGGATCATTTTACAGAGCTCAGACTTGCCAAGGATGTACGAGAAGGGAAAATAAGGTAAAATAGAAAAGTGTCAAATTTTAGCGAGAGGATTCGATTGGTATGAAAATTTCTATTATTGCAGGCAGTAATCGAAAAGGTGCGTCCAGTACCCAAGTGGCCAAGGTTCTGGCTAGAACGATACAAGAGCAAGGTCATGAAGTCATTTTCATTGATCTCTATGAAAAGACGCTGCCCTTATACTCACCGGATTTATCTTATGCGAACGATACGAACGTCAGCGATATGAAAAAAGCCGTCTTGTCTTCCCAGGCTGTCGTGCTTGCAACGCCGGAATACCATGGGAGTGTGAGCGGTGTGCTGAAGAATGCCCTGGATTTTATGAACAAGGATCATTTCAGTATGAAGCCGGTTTTGGCTGTCAGCTCATCAGGCGGTGATGTTGGCGTAAGCTCGCTCCAGCAGATTCAGGCGATCGTACGGAATCTGCACGGCATTAATTGTCCGGAATGGCTATCTGTCGGCGGCGCACAGCGCAGCGTATTCGAACAGCCGCAGCTTGATCCTGAACATGAGATGAGCAAGCGTATTGCGCGTGTACTTGGTACATTCCTGGCTCTTGCTGATCAGCTATCATCGAAATCATGTGCACATTCTTAAATCGTATGTACAGAAATCCCCCCAGTGATGACGTCATCACTGGGGGGATTTCTGTTAGGAAGAAGAAGGGGGATCGAACTTCTTACGCAATCGCTCGACCGTCTCATCAGGGATATCCTGATCGCTATATCTTGACGCATTGTAGGCATCGGCTAAATCCGTGAAGTCGCTGGAGGAATCGTGCTGTTCCCATTCCTTGACCTTCATAAGTATTTCAGCAGGCGTTGCGCTCTCCTGTACAATGAAGCCCTTACGCATCGCTCGTTTCATTTTGAACCGGTACCAGTAGCGGACGCGATCTCGGTTATTCGTTAATTCGGCATATGCCGCTTCTTTTTGTCCGAACCGTGCCAAGATCTTCTCCCATGGCTGGGTGACGCGCTGGCGCAGCTTGTCCCACTCGAAGAGATTGGTTCGCTCATCGGAGTAGCTGGCTGCAGGGGTGTACTCTTGTTTTTGTGCGAAGAATCGTAATAGCGCCGCCCAGAACTTCGGGAAGAGTTTCTTGATCAGATACCTCAGTCCAATCCATAACAAGATGACCACCGCGATGATCATCGCACTCCAGAACAAGATTATTACGATCTGCTCCAACGCTTTCATGAAAGCGCTAGGTTCGCCAGGCTCGAGTCCCTCCATCGGCATCTGTGGCGTTACTGTGGGCTCTGCTCGCGGAGGCTCAACTTCAGTAGTCCGATTGTTGAACAACCAGGCCATAACCTGGCGGAACCATCCCATGAGGATATCCATCAGATTGCCGAAGATCATCGCTGCGAAGAGCAGTGTGATGCCGATTAGCGCGAATACATACTTCAGATTTTGACGGAGGATGCCAGCCGGCAGCTTCGTCGTCGTATCACGGGTCATATTCGCACGATGCAGAATATTCTGATTCATCATCATGAGCGTTGTAACGATCATCCATACCCCGCCGATGAAGAGTGGCAACTGGTATGCTTTCATTTCAGGCAAAAAATTCGTAAGCGCATAGATGACAAAATATACTGCAAGCGCACCCCAATACCAAGTGACCGAACCCCACATCGGCACTCCTCTTGAAGCCATGCGTACACCACGTGCAAATAAGGAGAAGCTGATCAATGGCGGAATGAAATGGGTTAGGGTTATCTGCCCTGTGATCACGACAACCGTCATGGTTAGGAAGAGCCCGCCAGTCAGCCATAAGGTATCCCGCTGCCAACGAATCCATGATTTGGCCTGCTGACCGCCCCAGTGACAGACAGGGTAGACAAGACTGAGCAAGATCGTGTGCGATGGCGACTCCGGAATGAGATAAATATGGAGCAGCAGGACGATCGGAAGCACCATGGCATATTCGGTCAAGCTGCGTATGATTCCGATGGGACGAAGGTAACGGCTAAGCATAGATCGTGTCCTCCTCTCCTGCATAACCCGATGTACTTGTACGCTGAAGCTCGACAACTTCAATCCCATTCCCCCGCAAGCGTATGCGAGATAACAACGGCTCCATATCGGTGAGCGGAATGGCCGATAGGATAATGAAATCCGTGCCTGACGCATCCTCCCAGTTCTCCATAAAGGTACGGAAGGATGCAGATAGCTCAAGTTCAAGCTTCGCCATATGCTCGAATAGATCGGTGAGATGATGCGTGCCCGCTGCGGGAGGGAGGACGACGGGCTGCCCTTTTGCGAGCGATTTCATCGTTCCATTGCAGGCGAAGCCTGTCTCAATGCCTTGCGGGATGGTCGTGTTAGCGATCGAAGCGGCATAAGATATCGCTTGTTCGATGATTTCCGGATGTGTGACTTTGGACCACATGCCCTTCGTTGTCTCGAAGTTCACGAGCATCATCAATTTACGGTCAGCGGTAAAATCGAGCTGATGCACTTGAAGCTGGTTCGTGCGTGCGGTCGCTTTCCAATGCACATTCTTCAGTGGATCGCCTGGTTGATAAGCTCGTACCCCGGATTTCCAGAACGGATCTTCAAGAATCCAGCGTCGCACCGTCATATCGCCTATCCAGCTCTTATTGGAGAACGGAATATCCTGCAATGGCACGATCTCCGGATAGACGATCAATTCCAGATCGAGAGGGATGGTGCGCACGGCATCGAACATGCCGAATAGATCACCAGCGGTCATCGTCGCACTGTTCAATCGGAAGACGCCGCGACGTGTGCACGTAATCTGATGCCTACGTACAATTTGCGTATAGGATTTCAAAGTGAACAAGCTTCGATGGTTCTGAAGCAGTTCTCCGGAATTGATCTCCAAGTTCGTCTGATTCCCAAAATGGAGCGAGCTGGGGAGCATCGATTCGAGACGCACCCACGGGAGCGGCAGCAGCTTATCATTGCGAATCGTCTCTGTCATCTCCACTTGATCTTTAACAAATAGGTGGTGCTTCGTAAATGTTCTAGTATAGCCTAGCTTGGATAATGCACGCAGCTTGAAGAGAAGGGCTTGCAGCCCGAGAATGATCACAGCAAATAATATGAACCAATGCAGCGGCATCGCGATTACCCCTTCATCAGCGGCTCGGAAGGTACAGGAACTTGATTCAGAATATGTCCCAGTACGTTCTCGGCTTGCTGGTCTCGAAGCTGCGAGGCATTCCGGAATAGCAGGCGATGCGCAAGGACAGGGATAGCCATCGCTTTCACATCATCGGGTGATACGAATTCTCGGCCGCGAATAACGGCATACGCTTGAACAGCGCGCAGTAGAGCTTGGCTCGCACGAGGGCTGGCACCGAGTGCAATATCTGGATGTTTGCGTGTCTGCTCCACGATTCGCAGTAGGTATTCCAGCATATCGTCGCTTATATGCACTTTGGTATAATCCGCTCGCGCTTGCATGATGTCGGCTTTGGAGGCGACAGGTTCCAGCTGTTCGAGCGGCTGCTGTTCCCGGAAACGGGACAATACGAGCAGTCCTTCCTCGAAGGTCGGGTAGCCCAGCTTCAGCTTCAGCATGAATCGATCGAGCTGCGCTTCGGGGAGCGGGAACGTCCCATAGTTATCTAGTGGATTCTGTGTTGCGAGCACGATAAAAGGTTCTTCCAGCAGCATTGTCTCACCGTCGATACTAACTTGGCGCTCCTCCATGCATTCGAGCAGACTGGATTGAGTTCTCGGTGTCGCCCGATTGATCTCGTCCGCGAGCAGCAGGTTTGTGAATAGGGGTCCCGAGCGGAATTGGAACTCGCTTGTCTTTTGATTATAAATATTCATGCCGCTTAGATCGGTAGGGAGTAAATCGGGCGTAAACTGAATGCGTTTGCAATTTCCATCGATGGATCGTGCGAGCGCCTTGGCGAGCAGGGTTTTGCCGGTGCCAGGCACGTCTTCGAGAAGCACATGTCCGCCTGTAAAAAGAGCGACGAAAATACGGTCGATCGTCTCTTCCTTGCCGACAATGACTTTCTGTACATTGTGCTTGATCTCTTGGGCTAGGTTATAGATTCGCTTTAATTCATTCACAGTAGAACACCTCGTTTCGATAGATGGGCTGGAACAATGATTCTTTGTTCTTCGACAAGGAGGGGGTGAATCCCTCTTGGTGCCTGTTCGAAAAGGAGTTCATGGGCGATGTATTTTATAACTTGCCCGCTTGAATGGTCAGCCATTGAGGGAGAGCTGCGAGGGGATTGTACTCCCAGTTGCATAATTGATGGAGCTCCCTCTCTGTCATCGTATCACCTTCATTCTGAGAGTCGTCTACCCAGAATAAACCGTCTTCCGCATACATTTCCTCTACCTGTCTGACATACAATCCGGATCTGATCATCGCATTCATGAGATCTTGGATTCGCCACTTGTACCGAGGTATTTCGCCGAAAGGACCGGTGAGATGATAGGGATGTACGATATGGATTTCTTTTCTCGCTTGAATCCCGAAAGGCCGCAAAAAGGGGTGAATATCGAACATCATATATATGCCTCTACGATCGAGTATGCGGTGTACATGATCATACATGGACTGTAAATTATTGATCCACACATGAACACCATTGGAGGTGTATACGAAATCATAGGCATTGTTGTGTAGTTTGTTAAGCTCCATGGTATCATCCCAGATGAATTCAATATCCCAGCCGTGTCGGTGAGCGATATTCGAGGCATGCTCTAACTGTCTCTCTGAGATATCGCATGAAGTTACGATGGCCCCCATCAGATGAAAGGCAAATACAGCATGGTTATCTCCGCTAGAAGGGACACAGATCCGTTTCCCTTCTAAACTTGGGAAGGCTTCTCGGATCATCGCATACGTCGTCTTATGAAAGGCGGATTCCGGTTCGGTGATGAGCTTCGCAATACGATCAGGCGACCGATATTTGGCAAAGTCTGTGTCTGACCATCGGTTCCAAGCTTCTTGAACATCTTTGATCTTGTTCATGTCTATACCTCATTTCTTAGTAACGGGATTAACCAAGAATAACAAGGAGAGAAGAACATACATACATCAAGAATTATTTTAAAAATTTTCATACCAAAAAGTCACGCTGGACAAAATGCCAACGTGACTCAATTAGGCTTTATTTGTTGGAATAAATGATTCTCCGGATACTATCATAGGAAAGGCTATATCGATCGGAGAGCTCATCGATTGAGGTCCCGTTAGCGTATTGAAGACGAATTTCTTCATTTCGGAGACGCAGATAGGTTCGGCTCCCTGAATTCTCTCCCCATTTCGTACGAGTTCCATTAGGCTTTGGAATGTAGACCAACCCACCTTGGACATATTTCTGAATTTCAATTAACAACTCTTCAGGAAATACAAGATCTGCTTTGACATATTTCATGGATACTCTACTCCTTAAAATGAATGATTTAAGGAAGCAAAGTCTATACGCCATGCACGAAAAAAGACGGTAGGGTAATACTCGCTCTATGCAAACAACCGCCGTTGTTTATGGTGTAGACTTTGCATAGAGCAAAATGAGATCGAGATACACGCTGGAGTCCTCCTTTCACTGCGTATCTATTTTATATAAATTATTGCATAACTTGATTCGTGTGTCATTGGTTCGAACAACATCGGAAACACCAAAAAACACCCCCGCCATTGGCAAGGGTGTTCCTTCTAACCACTTATAGTGCAAGCATCGCTTGGAATTTGTCCGCGTCGAGCAGGTTGCCCACGTAGAAGGAGCCAAATTCGCCGAAGCGCGCGCTCACTTCATCAAACCGCATTTCATAGACAAGCTTCTTGAACTGAAGCGCATCGTCGGAGAAGAGCGTTACGCCCCATTCCCAATCGTCCAGGCCAACGGAGCCGCAGATGATCTGTTTGACTTTGCCTGCATATTGGCGGCCGATCATGCCGTGGCTGCGCATCATGCCTTTGCGCTCGTCCATCGACAACATGTACCAGTTGTCCGCTAGATCACGTTTCTTGTTCATCGGGTAGAAGCAGATATGCTTGCTCTTCGGAAGCGTCGGCTTCAGTCTCGCCATCACCTCAGGACTCGCATACGGATCTCCACCGCCAGCCAAGTAGTTGCTAAGCTCTACGACGCTGACATAAGAGTAGACAGGAATCGTGAATTGCGCGAAAGATGTTTTGTTAAATGCGTTCTCAAGTTCATTCAATTCTTCGAGCGTCTCACGTAAATGCATGAAGACGAAGTCAGCCTTCTGTCCCACGATGGAGTAGACTGCCGTACTGCCTTGCTTGTAAGCTTCCACCGTCGCCCATTGCTGCAAAAATGTATGTAGCTCGTCCAGCGCTGCTGCACGTTCTGCTTCTGTTGCGCGTTTCCAGCTGTGCCAATCGACGGCTCTGAAATCATGCAATGAATACCAACCTTCTAAAGTAAGAGCTGCTTCGCTCATCATAATCACTCCTTCATCAATTTACCACCTACTTCCTTCATTGTACCCGAAAAGAGCCGCGCAGAACAAATGGAGAAGGTGTGACAATCCTCACATAAAACGTCACGGAAAGTTCGTTGCTTCCACCACATTTTTCTAGTACACTACAAGAAAAGACGCAAGGCACAAGCTGCAGGTTGTACATATAGGAGGTCGTTCAAGGCATGGATGGTGTGGTAGGTTCTATCATTCCGATCATTTTGTTCGTATTGTTTTTTGTCATGATGTTTGGGATCGGGTTTATTTTAAATATGCTAATGAAAACAACATGGTTCCCCGCGTATTTGTTCGTGATTGTCATTGTACCTGCGGTGATCATTTCCTATTGGAAGAAGGATCTATCGTTCTTTGGCAATATTGAAGCGTATAGTCTTGTCGATTTGCTCACAGCATGTGCAGGACTGGTCGGTGCGATCATCAGCGGTACCACGATTCGTATGCTTCGTCGCAGCGGATTCAAGATGTTCTAATGGAAGGGCAATACACATATTTATGTGTGTTGCCTTTTTTACGTCCATGGAATTGGGGAAGATTGACAACGATGAAAGTCCAACGGTATACTTTATTTAGATATTTGTCTAACAATTAAATTCTATATTATTTGTTTGGAGAGGAGTTCGGAATCATATGAAAAAAATGATCAGTGTGTTAACGATCGCAGGCTTGCTCTCAAGCGGTGCACAAGCTGTATTCGCAGAAGGGGCAAGCACGTCATCACCGGGGGGAGCGACAGCGGGGAATGGCATTGAACTTCGGCAAGCGGCCGAGTGGGTTGGTGCTTCTGTGAAATGGGACGCAGCGAAGCGGGCAGCCGTCGTGAAGTACGGAACGATCGAATGGGTGATTCAAGCAGGGCAGAGTCAATCGCTATTGAATGGTCAATCTTATGCACTGCAATCCGCAGCCATGACGAATGCAGCGCATCATCTGCAAGTCTCGATCGATGACGTGAATAAGGTATTGCAAGTCCAACTGTCAGTAGGCGAACAGGGGGAGATCGTGATCGATCAAGCGGATTTGAAGAGCCGAGCGACGCATCTATTGAAGCAGATCATCACGGGGCAATTCGATGATGTGCATGCATCGATGAGTGAAGGGCTGCAGGCGGCACTTCCTGTACCTGCACTGCAGATGCTGCAGCAGCAGCTTCTTGCGATGTACGGCAAACTAGTTAACGTTCAACAGGTCACGTTGACGACAAACGCCGTGCACCAAAACGTGCGCGTGACGTATGAAGGTCCGCAGGGCGCACCGGTAGCCGTTGATGTGCGATTTGATCTGAAGGGCAAGTTAGATGATTTCTTCTTCCCACCGTCGCTTGTTAATAATTATCAAGCGCCTTCTTATGATCACCCAGACCGTTACAAGGTTGAGGAAGTGAAGATCGGGGAAGGCAACACAGCGCTGCCAGGTACCTTAACCATACCGCAAGGGAATGGACCTTTTCCGGTTGTGGTTCTTGTTCACGGCTCCGGGATGAATGACCGGGACGAATCCATTGGCGGCAGTAAGTTCTTCCGTGATGTAGCGGTAGGTCTCGCGAATGAAGGTGTGGCGGTACTCCGCTATGACAAACGGACCTACGAGCATCTGTTCAAATCGCAATCGCCGTCGTTTACGGTGAAGGAAGAGACCAATGATGATGCCATTGCGGCGGTACAATTGCTGTCGCAGGATAAGCGATTCGATCCGAAGCAGATCTATGTGCTCGGGCATAGTCAAGGCGCGATGCTCGTACCGCGCATCATTGCGCAGGATACAAAGCAACAGATCGCTGGGGCAATGGTCTTCGCGGGACCTTCCAAGCCACTTGAAGATATATTGCTCTGGCAGTACCAGCAAGCGTTGGAACGTGCGAAGAAGGGCGGAGCTCCGAAAGAAGTGTTAGCGCAGGTTGAGGCGCAGCTCCATGTATGGGAGCAGAGCATGGCGCTGCTGAAGGATCCGAAATACTCCGTGACGAATTTGCCGAAGGCGTTCCCGGCTGGCCAAGCGGCATGGTGGTTCGATCTTCGGAACTATCGCGGCCAAGAGGTTGCGAAGTCGCAGAACGTGCCGTTGTTCATTGCCCAAGGGGATAATGACATACAGGTAGAGCCATCGAACCTAGACGGTTGGAAGTCCAGTCTTACTTCACGAACAAACGTGACGTATAAGCTGTATCCGAAGCTTAACCATGTGTTCGTCTCTTACGACAAGCCTTCAACAGGCCAAGAATATCTTCTTCCTGGGAATACGCCGCAAGAAGTAATCACCGATATTGCGAAATGGATGAAGGGTTCGAAATAAGAATGAAGAAGCTCATTGTAGTGATGATGGCGCTCATGCTGGGTATAGTAGGCTCGCCTCCAGCCTCTGCGGCAGGTGTGAAAGTTACGGATCGGCTGTCCGAAGCTAAACTCACCTTTGCTTATGCAGACTCGACAGGCACGCGATTACTTGGGTTCGATCAAGCGCATCCGAAGCAATACACACAGGCGATTGCTGCCCCTGGAAGAAGTCATCCCATTCAATATGGGAAGCACCAGAAGCTCTCTGAGAAGAGTAACGGGCGCAATAATATGTACAATTTCGATAACGATGAAGGTGAGATTTACAAGGTATTGAAAGGCAAAGTATCGCAAGACGAGGCCGTTGTGCTGGCGACGAAGGATGCTTTTCAAGGCCATACGTTTCTCGCTTATCGTTCGGTGAAGATCAAAGGCTTGGATAAGAAGACGGTGCAAGCGATCGAGAAGACGAAGAAGCGGAAGGTGCTGAAGCATTGGCAAATCGGCGAAGTGCCTTCGGAAGTGCAAGTGGGCATCATACAATTCGAGAACGTGAAGGGGAAGAAGCCGCTTGCGAGCTTCGTGCTCGTGACGAAGAATGGCGTGGTCTTCCAGGATTTCGAAGGGAACGATGATCCTGATCAATATTCGGTATGGCGCGTCGATGACGGCGGAGAAATGGACCCCTCCTTATTCCGAATCATGTTCTTAACTCGCTCTGCCTCGGGTTATGCCGTCGGATACGAGTGGTATGGTTCCGAGAGCAATGGATTATATGTATTGCAGCAGAAAGGGAAGAACCTGCTCGAGGTCGAGCATTCGTCTCGTTATATCGCCCCTCTGTGAAGCGATAGCGTTGATCAAGCGAGAGGTCCGTAGTTCCTAGGAACAGCGGGCCTTTCGCCATGTGATGGAAAAATGAGACGGTTTCCCGTCAGCATACGTAGTATGGTATAGTTGTAATAGATATCTATCGGACATGTGGGGGAGGTGAGACAATGGAAATATCGGTAGATTATGGCATGCTGCTATGGTCGATGATCGCGGTCGCCGCGGTATTGGTTGGTTACTTCTACCTGCAGTCGCCGGTCGGTGTTCCGATTCGCACGGCAGTGATCGCGTCGCTGCAACCGCATAGGGACGACGAACCGTCATATGCGCAGAGCATGGTGCTGCGATTAGGATGCATACGCCGCAAAATACCAAGCCGCAAGCCAAGAAAGAAGCCAACCGATGATGAAGCGCAATCCGCTGTAGGTGTACAACGTAGAACCGAACGAACACCTATAGGAGGAATCATCAATGATCTCATGGCTATCGCCTATCGTATCCGTATTCAACACATTGCTCACCGAACTCTTTCAACTTACGCATGATTGGGGCCTTGCGATTATCGTATTGACCTTGATCGTGAGATTCCTGCTAACGGGATTGAATCTGATGAATTATCGGCAAATGGTACGCCAGAAGGCCGTGCAGCCTATTCTTCAGCAAGTCCGTGAGAAATATAAAGACAAGCAGGAGCGTATGATCGAAGAGACGCTTCGTATTAATAAAGAACATGGCATTAAGCCGTTCAATATGTTATTGATTAGCTTCGCGCAAATTCCGATCTTTATGAGCCTGTTCGGCTTGTTCCGGACGCATGGCGGCGAGATGAGCTCGACGATTGTATCTTGGGTGGATACGTTGTCCCAAGCCGACCCGCTGCATGTACTGCCGATCCTGAGCACATTGCTGACACTGGTCGCTGCACTGATCCCTATTACGATGGAGCTCACGATTCTGCAGGCGGCCAAGAAGCAAGCGGGCCTGTCCATCGTGATGAATTTGTTCTATCTCTTCGTGCTATGGCGGTCTCCGATCGCAATCGGTTTATATTATACGTCGAGCGCCGTATTCGCCTTGATGGAGAAGCTCGTGTATCGTACGAGATGGGGGCAGAAGCTGCTCTACCGTGGTATGCAAATCCCTGTGGAGACAGCGGCCTAGCGCCTCGCATATGAATAAAATCCCCCATTCCTTGGCGATCGGCCATCGAATGGGGGATTTGTTTTTAGGTCTGTATTAACAATAAGATAATTGAAGATAATCCGAAGCATGTACCAATGAGACATAGGAACATGACCACTTGCTTGTGACTTAGACCGGAACGAAGCAGTCGGTAATGCGCTTGGCTGGCGTCGGCCTGATATATCGGCTTGCCTTGAATCATACGCTTCAATACGACGAAGATATTATCGAAGATCGGTACGCCGAGCGCAAGAATCGGAATGAAGAGCGATAAGATTGTCGCCTGCTTGAACGCGCCATCTAACGCGATTACGCCTAGGATGAACCCGATGAAGGTTGCGCCAGCGTCGCCCATGAATATTTTCGCCGGCGGCTTGTTGTATCGTAGATAGGCCACCGTCACACCAATCAAGATGATCGCCATCATCGCGGAGTTGGTCTGACCTTTCGTGAGCGCTACGATAAATAGAGTTACCGCGGAGATCGTTGCTAAGCCGCCTGCAAGACCATCCATCCCGTCGGAGAAGTTAATCACCGTCGTAACGCCGAAGATCCATAGAATCGTTAGTATAAATTGCAGCCACACAGGCAGCAGCACATATTCATTACTTAAGGGGTTATAGAACCCTGTAAAAGCGTTGCCCGAAAAAAAGACGAGCGCGGCTGCAGAGAGCTGAATAACCATTTTGGGTAATGCCGGGAAATCTTTCCCTTTCGTCTTATACCAATCATCAATGGTCCCGATCGTAAGTAAGAGAACACCGCCGATGAAGAGCGCCCCTGTCTCCCAATTGAATTCTCGAGTGACGAGCAAGTATGTAACGAAAAATCCGATGAAAATCGCGTAACTGGCTGTCAGTGGAATGGGCTCACGATGGATCTTGCGCTCCGTGTCTTTCCGAGGCTTGTCCACAAAGTCGATGCGGAATGCCATTTTGCCAAGTGGCGGAATGAGTACATACACAATAAGAAACGAAATGATAAATGAGAGCGCGTATAACAAAACGATCACCATCCATTAGTTTGTTGTCCAATACGTATTATACGCAATATGGATATCTCTGTCGAATTTCGGATAGAGGAAACTGTCGAGAAATTGATAATCTTCATGGTAGAGTTCACCAGGAACAGACTTGGCTCTTATTTTATGATAGAATAAAAGGATGCATGAAGAACGGATTTTTTGGACAAATGGGGTGTATGAGAAGGGTGCGTATTTCAAATCTATTGCAGTTTACCGAACATCATCGGTATTGTACGTTCAGGGACTTCTCGCTTAGCGGGATGGATTCGAAAATGCTCTCTTATATTTATCAGCCGATGGTTGGCGGGCTTGCCATTAGCTTCTATCATTTTCTCTATCAACATATTTCGAGTGATCGTGTCGGATATTCGCGTATTGAGCAGCAGCGCCGGCTTTTCCTTACCTTAGGCATCGACCCGAGTGAGAAGGGGCGTAAGCAGCTGATCGAGATTGCATCGAAGCTGGAAGCGGTAGGGTTACTGCATTCGTCGCGGATCTACATACCCGAACAGGATGATAGTATCTATGAATATGAGCTGTATGCGCCGTTGTCGCCGAATGAATTTTTCAAGACCCAGCACCTCACGCTGCTATTACGGGATAAGGTTGGGAAGTTCACGGTCCTATCGCTGCGCGAAGAATTCTGTACAGAAGAGCCCGCTGAGATCATTCACAAGGCGGTTCACAAAGAGGATCTGTCGATCCCCTTCTACGAGCTGTTCCAATTGAACACGCATGTCATTGATTATGAGCTGGAGCAGGCCCTATCCGAAGTGGCGCCATCAAGGCATCCAGGGTATCAAGCAGCGAGCGCAGAAGAGATGCTGAACTATGCGGATATTATTTCTCGGTTCCCGCGTATCTCGAAGAATCGCGCATTCGTCGAGCGGCTTCGATACGAGCATGAGCAAATGGGCATGATTAATTACATCGTTCGCAAATATCAGTTAAGTCTGCAAGATATCTGCGGACTTCTCGATGAAGAAGGCGTATTTTCGGATCAAGGCGAAATTCTGCTCGATGAGCTACAGCATCGTGCAAACTTGCAGTTCCGACAAGGAAAGAAACGAAGCGAGACGAGTGATCGCTATGCGAAGAAGGTCATCGCGCTTCGTGATTCAGTAGATAACGATCATGAGGACCAGGCACGCGAGGAATACCCTGTGGAGATGGAATTCTATCTGGACGTGCCGCCGCAATTCCAAGGCAAATGCGATATCCATCAATATAATATGATGCTGCGCAATGAACCTTATACGATGATGCTGAAGAAGTTTTTCCCAGGCTCCGTGCCAGATAATATGATGGACATGTTCGAGAAAATCGATTTGAACTATAAATTGCCGGAAGAGGTCATCAATGTCTTAATCCACTATCTGATGTCGCTGCTCGTATCGGGCACGGATCAACGCCTGAATCGGAATTTCGTGGATTCCATTGCATCGACGATGCTCATGAAGCAGATTACCAGCTATGAACAAGCGGTTCAGCATATCCGTGACCAGAGTCAATTCAAGCAGCGGCTCGAACAAGAGCGTGTGAGCAAGGCCGGCGCATCGGGTTCGCGTGGACGCAGCGGATCAGGGTACACAAGAGGTGGTACTGCTAAGCAGAAGCCAAGCATACCGATTATTCAAGATGTGCCGCAAGGCATGGCCGTCACGCCGGAAGAATTAGAAGAGATGCGCAAAGTCGCGCGGAAACTGGATGGCAAATCCTAAGACGAGAGGAGATGTAAAGTGTCATGGAATCACTCGGAGATCTACTAAAACGAATTCCAAGTCAAGATATGTGGCAGAGGGTGGAACAGAAGAAGGCTGAGCTGATCGCGAATCCGCTCATTGTGAAGCTGCGCGCCAAATACCCGGAGATGACGGATCAGGTCATTCAGCAGAACATGAATCGTTTGTACCAATATGTGACCGAGTACAACAATTGCTCGAACTGCCCAGGGCTCGATCAATGTCCGAATGATATGCAAGGGCACTATTCCAAAATCTCCTGCGATACCGTCAACGGATTGACCCAAGTCTATGATAGCAAAGTATCTTGCAAGAAATTCCTTGGACAACAGCGGCAAGATCAAATTCGAGATCGGATTCGTAGCTTCTACGTGGATGACCGAGCGTTGAAAGAAGGCTATTCAGCAGATGAAATCCTCGTCAAGGACTTGGAGCGGGCTTCCGCTGCGAACCAAGTGTTGACTTATATTTTGCGGACGAAGGAAGAGGGGCTTCAGACGAATGGTCTGTACTTGGTCGGTAAATTCGGAACAGGGAAGACTTTCTTGATGTGTTACTTGCTGTACGAGCTTGCGAAGGAAGGATTCACCGGTGCGATCGTCTATATGCCCGAATTCGTCGAGGATTTGAAATCGATGATGCTGGACGGGGCCAAATTGAAGGAGACGATGGAGGCCTTGAAGGAGACGGATATTCTGATCTTCGATGATGTAGGTGCGGAGAACATGAATCCTTGGGCGCGTGACCATGTGCTTGGCTCGATTCTGAACTATCGCATGAACCGCAAGCCGACATTCTATACCTCAAATTATGAGCTCGACGCACTCGAGAAGCACTTCAGCTTCACGAGCAAAGATGGCGAAGAAGCTTATAAAGGACAACGGCTTATGGACCGCATACGTCCGTTCGTCGATGTCATCGTGGTCAATGGCGAGAACAAACGGGGACGCCAGAAGAACTAATCGATAGATGGCAAGCCAGCCGGATTCCTACTCGGAATCTGCTGGCTTTTTTTGTTATTTCCATTTAAAAATAAAGATTGACATTTATCTGGGCAGTTGGTATATTACGATTAAACCGAGTAATTAAATAGGAATTATAAGTTTTCGACCGGACAGCCGGAGGAGACGAAGCGATTCGAAAAGGGATTGTAGCACCTTACAACCTTTATTTGCTCATCGCATTCGTTTCTTCCCGCTGTCCTTTTTTATTTTGCAATCTGCATATTGAGAGGGGAAAACCGTATGAAGAAGAGAGTAACCACCATCGTCGTCTTATTATTGTTAGCCGTGACTGCGGCTGCGTGCGGATCCAAAACGGCCGAAGCACCGAAGACGGAACCAGCCAAAGAAACAACAAGCCAGACAACGACAGAAGCGAAAAAGGAGCCGAGCAAAGAACCGGTCGAGCTGCTCAATGTCTCTTATGACCCGACACGTGAATTATATGCAGCTTATAACAAAGTATTCAGTGACTATTGGCAGAAAAAAACGGGTCAGACCGTAACGATTAAGCAATCGCATGGCGGTTCAGGGAAGCAGAGTCTCTCGGTCGTGAATGGGCTCAAGGCGGATGTGGTGACCCTCGCACTCGGTTATGATGTGGATGCGATTCAGAAGGCGGGCCTTATTCAAGAGGGGTGGCAGAAGAAATTCGAAGATAACAGTGCGCCATATACTTCAACGATTGTCTTCTTGGTGCGAAAAGGAAATCCCAAAGGTATTCATGATTGGAGCGATCTCGTTAAAGACGGCGTAGGCGTCATTACACCGAACCCGAAAACGTCCGGCGGCGCACGATGGAACTACCTTGCAGCATGGGGCTACGCGCTCGAACAGAACAGCGGCGATGAGAATAAAGCGAAAGAGTTCGTCTCGAAATTGTTCAAAAATGTACCGGTATTAGATTCAGGCGCACGGGGCTCGACGACGACTTTCGTGGAACGCGGCATCGGTGATGTACTGTTAGCTTGGGAGAACGAAGCCTTACTCTCAACGAACGAACTCGGAAAAGATAAGTTCGAAATCGTCTATCCATCTTTAAGCATTTTGGCTGAACCGCCAGTGGCTGTTGTCGATAAAGTCGTGGATGAGCGCGGCACGCGCGAAGTCGCGGAGGAATATCTGAAGTATCTCTACACCCCGGAAGCGCAAGACCTCGTTGCGAAGAATTTCTATCGTCCTATTCTGAAGGATGTAGCTGACAAGTATAAAGATCAATTCCCATCCCTCAAACTGCTTACGATCGATAAAGATTTCGGCGGCTGGACCGCGGCGCAAGAGAAGCATTTCGCTGATGGTGGATTGTTCGATCAAATTTATGCAGCGGGTAAATAACGATGACGCACATCAAGTCCAAACGTGTAAAAGTGCTGCCGGGATTCGGACTTACCCTTGGCTACGCCATCTTCTATTTAAGCATTATTGTCCTGATTCCGCTGGCGAGCCTGTTCGTCGAGACGGCGGGTGCGAGTTGGGATAAAATCTGGCAGACGATATCCGATCCACGTGTTATATCTTCCTACCGGGTTACATTTTTATCTGCCTTCTATGCGGCGGTCATTAATGTTATTTTCGGTCTCTTGCTTGCTTGGGTTCTCGTCCGATACAAGTTCCCAGGCAAAAAGCTGATCGATGGCATTATTGATCTTCCATTTGCCCTGCCGACGGCGGTAGCGGGGATCGCATTGACTGCGATCTATGCCGAGAATGGGATCATGGGGAAGCTGTTCGCACCGCTCGGGATCAAAATCGCTTATACTCAAATCGGGATTACGATTGCGCTTATATTTATCGGGCTCCCCTTCGTCGTAAGGACGGTTCAACCCGTCCTTCAGGAGCTGGACCGCGAGATTGAGGAAGCGGCGGTGACGCTTGGCGCTTATCGCTGGAGGACCTTCCGGAGCGTCATCTTGCCGGAGCTAACGCCTGCCTTGTGGACGGGATTCGCGCTAGCCTTCGCCAGAGCCATCGGCGAATATGGCTCCGTGGTTTTCATCGCCGGCAATATGCCGTTCAAGACGGAAATCACGCCGCTCCTGATTATGACGAAGCTGGAGCAATTCGATTATGTAGGCGCGACGGCCATTGCACTCGTGATGCTGCTCAGCTCATTTGTCATGCTACTAGTGATTAACTTCTTGCAATGGCGCAGTCAACATCGAGCTATTGCAGAATAGAGGAGGGGTGAAGTGTGGCAGGAACAGTTGCGATGAACAGCGCATCGGGTAACTCAGAAGTGAGGCCTAGGCATGCGACGGAGTCGCTGCCTTTTCGATGGCTGTGGATTACAATTGCTTTATTATTCATCGGGTTAGTGCTCATCTTGCCGTTAGTGACCGTCATCTATGAAGGGTTGAAGAAAGGCGTGGAGTTGTATCTAACGGCATTGATCGAACCCGATGCGATAGCGGCACTGCAATTAACGCTACTCGTTGCACTTATCGCAGTGCCGCTGAATACCCTATTTGGCATAGCGGCCGCGTGGGCGATCACGAAGTTCCAATTCCGCGGCAAGAATATATTGCTCACGCTGATCGATTTGCCTTTTGCCGTGTCGCCCGTGATCTCAGGGCTTGTGTTCGTATTACTATTCGGAGCAAGGGGGTGGTTCGGTCCATTCCTGGAAGCGAATCATCTGCAGATCGTCTATGCCGTTCCGGGAATTATCCTCGCGACGACCTTCGTAACATTCCCCTTCGTCGCGCGCGAGCTGATTCCGCTCATGCAAGCGCAAGGCAAGCAGGAGGAAGAAGCGGCCGCAAGTCTTGGGGCACGAGGATGGCATATCTTCTGGCATGTGACGATGCCGAATATCAAATGGGGACTGCTCTACGGCATCATTCTCTGCAACGCGCGAGCGATCGGCGAATTTGGTGCCGTCTCCGTCGTATCGGGACATATCCGCGGAGAGACGAACACGCTACCGCTTCATATCGAAATTCTGTATAACGAATATCAATTCTCCGCTGCGTTTGCCGTTGCTTCACTGCTCGTGGTCTTAGCGCTCGTGACGTTAGTCGCGAAGAGCCTGATTGAACGAAGGCAGCGGCATCTCGCTTCTCGCAATATGACCAATTGACGAGTCGCGAGCAAGGTGATATGATAATAATTACCAATTCATAGTAAATAGGTCGGAATGAAATGAATTTTCTTTCTTGGTGAATAAGGAGGATGAGTATGGGGAGAGCGTTGGAAATCGATGAGCGTTGGCGTGATCAGATTGTTGCGTTATTGAATGGCATGGAGTTTGGTTCCGTGCTGATTACAGTTCATGATGGCAAGATTGTGCAGATGGAGCGCACGGAGCGCAAGCGGTTTGAGCTGAATTATTCTCCCCCTCCGACTTCTTCTGAACGATTAACTTCGAATTAATCCGTAAATAATAAAAAAAGTCTGAACCCCATTGTCAGTGCAGACGGGTGGTTCAGACTTTATTCGTTTCTTGAATAAGGCTTGTATTAGCTTGCTAAGAACTTGATGATCACCATACCGAAGAATACAACAAACATGAATAAGAACATGAATGTAAATCCATTGAAGACGTCGGAGAAGTCGTTGCGGATCTCTTCATTTACATGTAGTGTTGGATCGTTCGTCGATAACTTGATGGTATCTTCCATCATGATCTGCCCCCTGACAATCGGTTCCGTCATTGCAATGATAAGCATCACAAATCACGAATCCAAATATTACTATTAGTATAACGAAAGAATCGTTTATTTGTAAAGTCGCCTAAAGTGACAAACTTTAGTCATATTTCACAAAATGAAGTTGGTTGTGGTATACTTTCAATTGATGAGTATCTAAAAAAAATTGGTTCTATATAAAGGAGGACATTGTCATGGCAATTGTAAACGTAACCGATCAATCATTCACAACTGAGGTCGAAGGTCAAGGCGTCGTTCTAGTTGATTTCTGGGCACCTTGGTGTGGTCCTTGTAAACGTCTTGCTCCAGAATTGGAAGCACTTGATGCAGAAATCGGCGATTCCCTCAAAATCGCAAAAGTGAACGTGGATGAGAACCCTGAGACGGCTTCCCGTTTCGGTGTAATGAGCATCCCAACGCTAATCGTATTCAAAGACGGTCAACCGGTGGATAAAGTGGTTGGTCTGAATTCGAAAGATGCGCTGAAAAGCATGGTTGGCAAACACCAATAAGATGCATGAAAGAGAAGCCTTTCCCGTGAGAACGGGAGGGCTTTTTTTGTTGTCTGGTAAGATTTTGAAACATTTTGGGCTGTCATCCGTCTATATCTATGATTAACATGATATGGAAAGAGGAGTGCAGAAATTTGCTACATACGAAATGGAAACAGGTATTGGTTGGCGGAATCGCGTTAACGTTGTGGGCCGGAACATTCGGCACGGCGCTAGCCGCAGGAACGGCGGGTCAGGTGGAGAAGCCCGTCATCTCGGAGAACGTGATGCAGAATAGTAGAGTCATGGGACAAGTGTCGGAGCTAAAGCCGGCATGGACATTTGCGGTCGATCGCAATGAAAATAGGCAGGCGATTACGACGGCGCAAGCGGTAGGGAATCAAGTATTCGCATTGAAGGATAAGAAGTTGGTGTCGATCGATGTAACGACGGGGAAGAAGCAGTGGACATATGGACAGAACCTGACTTCGACCATTAAAGTGAACCAAGGCGTTGTCTATGGCGTCTCTCAAGCAGGCCAAGTCTATGCCGTGAGCGCGGGCCAAGGCAAGACTAAATGGACGGCGAAATATACGGAAGTCGTGAACGTGATTCCGCAAGGGGATCGTGTCTACGTACTGCATCATGAGCGTAAAATCGATGCGTTGTCAGCTTCAACGGGGAAACTGTTATGGAGCACGGAGGAACCGGGTGCCATTTATGCCTTGGATGTGATGGAGGCGGACGGTGTTCTGTTAGCGACATTCACCGTCCAAGGCGCGCTGACCACCGTTCAATTGGATGCGTTCGACCTAAAGACGGGCAAGAAGAAATGGGGCCAATCTCGGCAGGATATGCCGATCCTCTTGAAGAACGGCATGGCTTTTTCGAAGACCGATGAGTTAAATATGGACGATGCGGTGGCGGATCGCGAGCTTACGATTCTAGGTTTGGATCTGCAGACGGGTAAAGCTCGCGAGACGAGAACCTATAGCTATAAGATGGCTGGACAGCCGCCGTATAGCCCTGGAAACGGTCGTATTTTGCTGGATGGCAACAATCTCTATATGGCCCAAGGGCAGCGGATTGCACAGTATGATTTCTCTTCGGAAGCTGGCGCGAGCAAACCGGTTAAGACATGGGCCGTCATGTACCCAGACGTGAGCTTCTTAGGCGCGATGCACCAAGGGAAGTTCTTGTTCCAAGATCGCAATACGCAAGAAATCAAAGGCATTAAGATGTCGGGCGGCCAAGAGATGGCTTGGACCGGTGACAATCCTGCGGCCCAAGTGGAGATTTACGGTAGCGTGATGTACCGTGCGCAGACCGATGGCGTCCTGTATGGGCTGGATGTCGATACGACGAAGGCACTGTTCAAGGTTCGCACGAATGCCCATTTCTACGGGCCGACCTTGAAGGCAGGCCGGACGGTCATCATTCAAGCGGAAGACCGGCTCATCGGTGTACGATTGCCAGCATCTGTGAAGTGAAATCTGTGATCCCGCATAGGCATGAAGCAACAGGTTTGATATAATGGATATCGAACTTATGTTTTCATATTGGGAGTTGAATACAGATGACGGAGCATCCGGATGATTACGAGAAAGCAATGGAGAATATACGCAACAAATTAGCACTTCTTCCGGACCAACCGGGATGTTATCTGATGAAGAACAGTGAAGGCACGATTATCTATGTCGGTAAGGCGAAGGTGCTTAAGAATCGTGTTCGATCCTATTTCACGGGTAGTCATGACGGCAAGACGCAGCGCCTGGTCGCGGATATCCGCGATTTCGAATATATCGTGACGGCGAGCAACATGGAGGCACTCATTCTGGAGTGCAACCTGATTAAGACGCATTATCCAAGATACAACGTTCTCTTGAAAGACGATAAGACTTATCCATATATCAAAATTACAAATGATACGCATCCGCGACTGGAAGTCACACGCCGTGTCCTTAAGGATAAAGCAAAATACTTTGGTCCTTATCCGAATGCCTTCGCGGCACAGCAGACGAAGAAGCTGCTCGATCGAATGTATCCCTTGCGCAAATGCGTGAACATTCCGAACCAAGCCTGCCTGTATTATCATATCGGCCAATGTCTTGGCCCTTGTGTGGAGGAAGTGACCGCAGCTCAGAATGAGGGGATGATCCAAGAGATTACGCGGTTTCTGAATGGCGGTCATGAAGAGATTAAGCGGGATTTGCAGCAGCGTATGGGTGAGGCGGCGGAAGCGCTGGAATTCGAGCGGGCGAAGGAGCTTCGCGATCAGATCCTAAGCATCGATGCATTAATGGAGAAGCAGAACATTACGACTGCCGATAACATGGACCGAGATGTCTTCGGTTATGCCGTCGACAAGGGCTGGATGTCCGTGCAGATTCTCTATATGCGCCAAGGCAAAATGATACAGCGGAACTCTTCGACGTTCCCTTACTATGGAACGGCATACGATGACTTCATGTCCTTCGTCAGTCAATATTATAGCGAGAACAGTGCTTTACCGCGTGAAATCTATTTGCCGGATGACGATGCTGCCGATCAAGCTGCTGAAGTGTCTGCAGAAAACGGTGCAGATGCATTAGAGGGCTGGCTCAAAGTGAAGGTGAACATTCCGAAGCGCGGATCGAAGAAGAAGCTCGTCGAGATGGCGATGCAGAACGCGAAGATCGCGCTCGATGAGAAGTTCAAATTGATCGAACGGGATGAGGAACGCAGCGTAAAGGCAGCGCAGAATCTTGGCGAATGGATCGGCCTTGACAGCCTGCATCGGATTGAAGCCTTCGATAACTCGAACATTCAAGGAACGGACCCGGTATCCGCGATGGTCGTGTTCATCGACGGGAAGCCTGCGCGGAAGGAATACCGCAAGTACAAGATTAAGACGGTCGTCGGCCCTGATGATTACGGTACGATGCGTGAGGTGATTCGCCGTCGTTATGAGCGGGTGCTCAAAGAGAACTTACCGATGCCTGATCTCGTCGTCGTCGATGGCGGACGGGGACAAATCTCCGCGGCCGTGGATGTGCTTGAGAATGAACTGGGTCTATTTATTCCGGTATGCGGCCTTGTGAAGGACGAGAAACACCGGACGGCGCAGCTGATGGTAGGTGATCCGGCAGAGGTGGTTCCGCTCAAGCGGGATAGCCAAGAATTCTATCTTTTGCAACGGATTCAGGATGAGGTCCATCGCTTCGCGATTACATTCCACCGGGAGCAACGGGGCAAGTCGATGATTACATCGAAATTGGATTCGATTCCGGGGATTGGCGAGAAGCGCCGAAAGGCCTTGCTGAAGCATTTTGGTTCCCTGAAAAAAATCAAAGAGGCCTCCATCGAAGATTTCAGGCCTCTGTCGATTGGCGAGAAGCTCGCCTCACAAATTATACAAGCGCTTCAGGAGGAGTCGTAATTTACGACTCCTTTTCTTGTGGCTGAATAGGTTCCTCAGGCTCTTGAGGATCATGCGGATACCTCATGCGGTAGAACCAGCGAATGACCCATGCGACGATGGCCGGTAAGATCATGTAGCCAAGTCCGATCAACGTGTAAGCCGCTCCATTCTTCATTAAGATGACGCTCATCCCCATGCCAATACTGTCGAAGATGACGTGAGCGAAGACCGCTGTAATGAATCCATACCGGAAGAAGATCCAAGAGAAGCCGAGGCCTAAGAAAATAAGCTCAATGGGACGCGAATACGTTGGATAGATCGGATATAACGTATGACCGAACGCCCAGATTAACGTGGAGATTAAGCATGCAATAAACGTGTTGCGAACAATTTTCTTCAACATGACAATGCCGAACAATCGGTAAGTCGCTTCCTCGCCGATTCCTGCAACCCAAGCCATAAGTGGGAAGAGCAGCGGATAGATCATGTTGTAGGTCGATTGGGTTGCATCGGTTGTCGACCATGTGCCGATCGTCAAGGATAGGACGATATAGATAATCACCTGCAATCCCAGAAGGATAAAGGCTGTAATATAGCCGACCCCCATGCTTCTAAATACATAATCGCCGTAGCCTGGTTCCCGGAAACGTGGCCAAGGATTCAATCCGCGTTCCCGCCAGAGTCCATCGCCGCCGACGAAAGAGAAGTAGGTTGCAATCCCCATTAGCACGGTGACAATACATTGAAAAATGGCTGAAGCGATGAGCAGCGTCTCATCGATGGGCATATCGCCAGACATGGCTCGCATGGCCGGCATGATATTGAAGAATGAGAAGATACTAAGGCCGGTATAGAGCATTGTAAGGAAGATACCGCGTTTGAATGACGTGTGGCGGCGTTTCAGAATACTGTAGATGACGGCTAAGACAGCAAGGACGAAGGTAAGCAGATAGTAACCGAGACCTGTCATCCAGTTGGCATTTCGCTGTTGCTGCTGCACGTAGAGCATGTGCGATTCCGGTACAGAGAACGCTGGCGTCACGGATGAAATCTCATCTTGAATGAACTGGACCGTGATCAGTAATCTGGCGTCGCCGATTTTACGAGTTGTATCTTCCAGAATAATGTTTTTGTGATTCGGATAATTCTGCTCTGAAGTCGTCTTGTTCACCGTTAGCATATTGATGTCATAGCCGGTTTGCGCTAAATGCTGTTTCGCTGCATCGATTAATTCATCGGTTGTACGAAGAGACGGCGTATCCTCTGGTGTGAACATTTTCCATGAGACGATGTCGCCAGATTGCATGTTTACATAGACGTAATAGGCTTTGCTCGGGACACCACGTTCCGGCAGCTCAACTCGATAATATTCATAAGGATATTTTTGGATGAACGATTTGTGATATTTATCTAATAGCTTGTTGGCAACAAGATAACCATAAAGGTTAGAATTGGTCGCGTATGATACATTACGATTCGTTACATCCGGTGTTGCTTGCGGCCAGTTTTTCTTCACGAATGCAAGCGCTTTGTCTGTCGCAGCTTCTTTGGAGATGGCGGCCTGCTCAGGCGCATCACTTGCTTGCGGCGAGAAGAACGCGGGCAGTACTTGCAGGAGTAAGAAGATGATGAGTCCGATGCTTCCTGCTGTCAGTAGTATTTTACGGTTGAATTGTAGTCGAAGGCGGTTGCCAAGATGATTCATTACATTCCTCCTAAACGTTTCAAAATGGATGATGTGTGCCGAAATTTGAGATCCACAGGATGATATTAGTAAAAATATCATAGTTCATTGGTATCGTACCAGCGTATGATCGAAACTGCCCTAAAAACATTGTATGACAAAACGATGGAGATCAAGTATACTTGCTTTGGTATTTTAGTGAAGGGAAGGGTAATTTTGAAGAAAAGATTTTTTAGGCTAACGCCTCCGCGTATCTTATCCCTTGGGTTCGCCTGCATTATCCTGTTGGGCGCTCTCCTGTTAATGCTCCCGATATCCAATAAAGATGGTGCGGAGCTGGATTTCATCGACGCCTTGTTCACGGCAACCTCAGCCACATGTGTTACGGGATTAGTCGTTGTGGATACGGGCACCCACTTCACCGTCTTTGGGCAGATTGTTCTTATGTGTCTCATCCAAATCGGCGGGTTAGGCTTCATGACGATGGCTACGTTATTCGCCCTTGTACTCAAGAAGAGAATCTCTTTATCTGAGCGATTAATTCTTCAAGAAGCGATGAACCAATCGAGTATGGAAGGCATTGTGCGATTAATTCGGCGGGTTCTTCTCTACTCGATCACGATTGAAGCTGTAGCAGCGGCGTTGTTCACAATCCGATGGTCCTTCGATATGCCGTTTACCCGTGCCCTCTACTTCGGGATATTCCATGCGGTATCCTTTTTCAACAATGCAGGGTTTGACCTATTCGGTCACTTCACAAGTTTAACGGCCTATGTTAGCGACCCACTTGTGAATATTGTCGCCATGCTCCTTATTATCTTCGGTGGGATCGGATTTATTGTCATGGCGGATGTGGTGGATTATAGAAATCGGAGAAAATTCTCTTTACATACGAAAGTTGTGTTATCCATGACCAGCTTCTTGATTGTGTTCGGGGCGATTGTTATTTTTGTCTTTGAATTTACGAATAATAAGACACTCGCTTCGCTGGATTGGCCCGGTAAAATACTCGCCTCCTTCTTCCAGTCCGTATCTCCGCGTACAGCGGGAGCGAACACCATTGATATCGGAAGCATGCGTCAAGCATCACAGTTCTTTACCATTATATTGATGTTTATCGGGGCCTCTCCCGGCTCGACCGGTGGCGGGATCAAGACGACGACCTTTACGATTCTGCTCGGGGCTGTCATATCCATGATTCGCGGTAAAGAAGATGTCGTTATGTTCCGTTATCGTCTTGCGAAGGAACGCATCTTCAAAGCATTAACGATCACCTTCCTTGCACTCATGCTGGTTGTAGTGGTCTCGATGCTGCTCTCGACGACGGAGGATCACAACTTCTTGATGATCCTGTTCGAGACGACGTCGGCTTTTGGTACCGTCGGATTAACGATGGGTCTAACTGCGCAATTGACGGTATTCGGTAAAATTATGATTAGCTTGATGATGTTCATCGGAAGGCTCGGACCATTGACTTTAGCTTATGCGATTGGACCGAAGACCGAAAAAGAGTTGTATCGTCATCCGGAAGGTAAAATGATTATTGGATAGGAGATCGAAAGAAAGACATGAAAACAGAACAATTTGCAGTGGTCGGATTAGGACGGTTTGGTTCAAGTCTTGCGAAGGAATTGATCGAACTTGGACATGAAGTGTTAGGGATTGATAAGGATGAAGAGGTTGTTGATGCGATGAATGGCAAGCTGACACATGCCGTCGTCGCGGATGCGACCGATGTGGACACCTTGCGCTCGCTGGGCGTTCGCAACTTCGATTGCGGCGTCGTCGCCATTGGGGATGATATTCAGACGAGCATACTGGCCACGATTCAGCTGAAGGAGCTAGGTGTGAAGAAAGTTGTCGCCAAAGCGATTACGGAGCTGCATGGCCGCGTATTGGAGCGGATCGGTGTAGACCGTGTGATATTCCCTGAGCGTGATATGGGGATTCGGGTGGCGCATCAGCTGGTGTCGCCGAATCTGCTCGACTATATTGAACTGTCCAAAGATTATTCGATTGCGGAGTTGACCGTTCCTAGCTGTCTTGACGGTGTCTCGCTCAAGGAGCTTAGCCCGCGATCGCGATTCGGCTGCAGCATTGTTGCGATCAACAAGAAGGAAGGGGTTATCGTTGTTCCGACAGCGGAACAAGTGCTCTCGGAGAAAGATATTATGGTCATTATCGGAACCAATGAGCAAATTGATGCCTTCGAAGAGCGGATGACCGACGGCGAAGTGTTGTCGTAATACAGCAGTGAATTGATCATTCAAGGATGTGATAGCTTGGGAACAGCAACGGGAGAAATTATTCAGCATTTGCTCGTTTTACTGGTATTAATCTTCGTAGCCGGCATGGCAGCTGGCAAAATCGCTTCATGGCTGAAGCTCCCGGATGTCGTTGTCTTTATTCTGATCGGTATGGTGCTCGGACAAGGATTGCACTGGATTCATGAGACGAGCAGTTCCGTACTGAATCAGACCATTCTAACAGCGGGTTCAACCTTAATTCTATTCGACGGCGGACGGAATATCGGTCTTCATGGGCTGCGCAAGGTTTGGGTCACCGTCTCCTTATTAAGCGTACCCGGTGTCTTGATTACAGTCGGTGTTGTGGGTGCAGCGGCGCATTATCTGTTCGGGCTTGAATGGATTCTATCGTTGTTAGTCGGTGCGGTGATTGCATCGACAGACCCAGCATCGATCATCCCCGTGTTCAGGCAGGTCAAGATTCAGGATAAGGTCCGTGAGACGGTGGAGAGCGAGTCGGCGTTTAACGATGCGACAGGGTCTATTATTACGTTTACCCTGCTTGCGGTGGTGTTAGGTCAAGGAAGCTTGGAAGCGGGACCGATGGTTGTCGATTTCTTAAAGACGGCGGTCGGCGGCATCTTGGTGGGTGTATTAGTCGCGTTTCCGTTTACGTATTTAACTGGGCATGCTCGATTCGCAATCTTGCGTGAATATACGACCATCGCGATGATCGTCGTTGCTCTTGCCGCATATTTAGTTGGTGATCTGCTCCACGTCAGCGGGTTCATGGCGACTTTCGTCGCAGGATTGATCTGGGGTAACGAGAAAACATTCGGTTTATCGATGCATGAGAAGCGGCAAGAGATGGATCATTTTGCTGATAATATCACGGTATTGATGCGGATGCTCATCTTCATTCTGCTCGGCAGCCAGGTGAATTTCAGCGTCTTGATCGAATATTTCTGGCCAAGCTTGATCGTGGTGCTTGTGCTGATGTTCATCGCGAGACCGCTCACGGTGATCGCATGTGCGCTACCTGACCGTAAGGCGAAATGGACGTGGCGAGAAATGGCGTTTATGGTCTGGGTGCGTGAGACCGGGGTTATCCCGGCTGCATTATCCGGGATGATTGCCGCTTCTGGCGTAGAGCATGCCGATATCATTGCGTCCGTGACCTTCATGGCCATTATGCTCACGATATTGGTGCAGGCTAGCTCTACAGCTTGGATGGCGAGGAAGCTAGGGCTTGAGGTACACCCCAATAAATAGGAAATAAGCAAAGACAAAGAGCCAAGGATTAATATCCATGGCTCTTTGCTTTCGCGGTGAAAGACTGCAGCTTGGCATAGGCAGCTGCTTCTTGGATAAGCATTTGCGCTGAACTGCTGAGCGAAGCGGGATCGGAATAGATCAATGATGTGGTGCGCTTGGTCTGCTCCAATTCGCGTAAGTGAACGACGGTGAGCTCGTTATCTGCGAGCAACTGAGGCCGTAAATAAGAGTGCGGGAGCAGCGTTGCCGATTTGCCTGTTGCCAGCAGCCGAATGATCGCTTCGAAGGAGTCGATCTCCATCCGAACATCCGGAATGACCCGGCAGCGATGGAACAGATCATCGGTCAAGATCCGGTACCATGTCCCTCTTGAGAACAGGATCATCGGAAGCCCGTTCAAGTCTTGAATATCGATCGATTTCTTGGCATGCAGGACATGATGCTTCGGCAATACGAGATCCAGGTGGTCCTCGAATAGCGGAAGGCACTGGAGTGGCGGTTCATTAATTAGGGAAGCAACAAGACCGATATCGACCTTCTTCTCCCGTACGAGCGTGACGATTTCATGGGTTTTGCCTGTGATCGCCTTCATCTCGGTCTCCGGATGCTTGGCCAAGAAGACATGAATAAGATCTGGCAGCGTAGATTGCAAGGTCGTCAGACTGGCGCCGATTGTAATCATACTCTTGTCCGTTGCTTTATATTCAGCGATCGTCTGCAATAAATCGCGTTCAATCTGGCGCATTTCGAGTGCGAATTCGTAGGTAAGCTGACCGATTCTCGTCAATTCGAGCTTTTTGCCAATTCGCGTGAAGAGCTGGACACCGAGCTGGTCTTCCAATTTGGTAATTTTCCGAGAAAGGGCTGGTTGTGATAAATTCAACAGCTGAGAAGCTTTGTTCAGACTTGACTGTTCGACGACAGCTGCAAAATATTGCATCATTTCCAACATTTCGACACCTCTTATGCGAATAAGTTATAAAAACTAATAAAAAATACGCATTTCCATTATAAGCGAAAAAGGAGTAACATGGTAGGTGATATAAACCATTCACAAGTTGTTCACATGAAAAATGGAAACCAATCTAGGCAATGATTGAAAGGGGAAACGCTTACTTATGAAAGGGACTTCTTTTTACTCACGGAAGTTGCACTCGCTACTCGGGATTATTCCGCTGGGCTTGTTTATCCTGGAGCACATGTTGACGAACTACTCCGCGTTCGAAGGAGGCAAAGAAGGGTTTAACAGCAGCGTTAAATTTCTGAATGATCTTCCATTAGTCATCTTCTTAGAAATTTTCGGTATCTTCTTGCCGCTGCTCTATCACGGCGTATACGGTCTCTATATTGCCTATCAAGCAAGAAATAACGTCAGCAATTACAGCTATGGTCGAAACATCATGTTCATGCTGCAGCGGGTAACGGGTGTAATTACATTTGTGTTCGTCGTATGGCATCTATACACGACACGTTTCCAAGTTACGCTTGGTAATTTGACGCATGAAGAATTGGGTCAGCATATGAATGAAATTTTATCACAACCGATCTACTTTATCATTTATGTCATTGGGGTCGTAGCAGCGGTATTCCACTTCAGCAACGGGCTATGGTCGTTCCTCGTGAGCTGGGGAATTACGGTTGGACCTCGTGCGCAACGCGTCTCTTCTTATATTTGCATGGGCTTATTCGTTCTAGTATCGCTCTTGTTCATTCTGTCACTGGTCGCATTCACAGGCAGTGAGTTTGAAGCAGCAGGGCTTGTAAACTTGATTAACGGTTAAGGGGTGGAATGAAATGTCGAAATCTAAAATCATCGTCGTCGGCGGCGGACTAGCAGGTCTGATGGCCACGATCAAAGCAGCAGAAGCAGATGTGCATGTTGAATTATTCTCACTCGTACCGGTTAAACGTTCTCACTCCGTATGTGCACAGGGCGGAATTAACGGTGCCGTCAATACGAAGGGTGAAGGCGACTCGACATGGGAGCACTTCGACGATACGGTATATGGGGGAGACTTCTTAGCGAATCAGCCTCCGATCAAAGCGATGTGTGATGCGGCGCCAGGGATTATCCATTTGATGGACCGGATGGGCGTTATGTTCAACCGTACACCGGAGGGATTACTCGACTTCCGCCGGTTCGGCGGAACGAAATACAGCCGTACAGCATTTGCCGGAGCAACAACGGGACAGCAGCTCTTGTACGCACTTGACGAGCAAGTTCGCCGTCATGAGGCAGCAGGTCTAGTCACGAAACGCGAGCATTGGGAATTCCTATCGGCCGTCATTGATGATGAAGGTGTCTGCCGCGGGATTACGGCGCAAGATCTACGTACGATGGAAGTCGTTACATTTGCAGCGGATGCGGTTATCTTGGCAACAGGCGGCCCTGGTATTATTTTCGGTAAAACAACGAACTCGGTTATTAATACAGGTACGGCAGCGAGCGCAGTTTACCAGCAAGGCGTTCACTATGCGAACGGAGAGTTCATTCAGATTCACCCGACAGCCATCCCTGGGGACGATAAGCTTCGGTTGATGTCGGAATCTGCTCGCGGTGAAGGCGGACGGATCTGGACATACAAAGACGGTAAGCCATGGTACTTCCTCGAAGAGAAATATCCGGCATATGGTAACCTTGTGCCACGGGATATCGCAACGCGCGAGATCTTCAGTGTCTGTGTGGATCAGAAGCTCGGCATCAATGGCGAGAACATGGTCTACCTTGACCTGTCGCACAAAGATCCGAAGGTCCTCGATGTGAAGCTCGGCGGTATCATTGAGATCTATGAGAAATTTATGGGTGACGATCCCCGTAAAATTCCAATGAAGATCTTCCCGGCTGTTCACTATTCGATGGGCGGCATGTGGGTTGACTACAATCAAATGACGAACATTCCTGGGCTATTCGCAGCCGGCGAATGTGAATATCAATATCATGGTGCGAATCGTCTGGGCGCGAATTCGCTCTTGTCCGCGATCTACGGCGGGATGGTATCTGGACCAAAAGCAGTGGAGTATATCCGCGGCCTGAAGAAATCGGCTGAAGACATTTCCTCTTCCGTGTTCGATCGCGAGAGCAAGAAGCAGACGAACAAGTATGAGAGCTTGCTTAAAATGGAAGGCAAAGAAAATGCGTATGTCCTCCACAAGGAACTCGGCGAATGGATGACGAATAACATGACGGTTGTTCGTTATAACAAGAAGCTCGAAGAGACGATTGGCAAGATCAAGGAATTGAAGCAGCGTTATCAGAACATTAACATGACCGATACAGCGCGTTGGAACAACCAAGGGGTAGCATTCACCCGCCAGCTATGGAATATGTTAGAGCTATCCGAAGCGATGACACTTGGCGCATTAATGCGTAACGAGAGCCGCGGTGCGCACTATAAACCGGAATTCCCGGATCGTAATGATGAAGATTTCTTGAAGACGACGAAAGCGGCTTGGACGCCGGATGGCCCGACCATTTCGTACGAAGAGGTAGATGTATCGCTTATTAAGCCGCGTAAACGCGACTACTCGACAGATAAGAAGAAAGGAGAATAACGATGGCGGAGACTACAGTAACATCCAAAACCGTTAAATTCATCGTCACGCGTCAGGACAAACCGGATGCGAAGTCTTATACAGAAGAATTCGAAGTGCCATACCGTCCAGGGATGAACGTGATCAGTGCGCTGATGGAAATCCAGCGGAACCCGAAGAACGCGAGTGGTCAAGCAACATCGCCGGTATGCTGGGAGTCCAACTGCTTGGAGGAAGTGTGCGGCGCATGTTCGATGGTCATCAATGGCAAACCGCGTCAAGCTTGCTCTGCGCTCGTCGATAAGCTCGAGCAGCCCGTTCGTATTGCGCCAATGAGTACTTTCCCTGTCGTTCGCGACCTTGTCATCGACCGCAGCCGGATGTTCAATGCTTTGAAGAAAGTGAAGGCATGGATTCCAATTGACGGGACGTACGATCTTGGTCCTGGACCGCGGATGGCAGAATCCAAACGTCAATGGGCTTATGAATTGTCGAAGTGTATGACATGCGGCGTCTGCTTAGAAGCTTGTCCGAATGTGAACGAGAAAACAAGCTTTATCGGTCCTGCGCCGATCTCGCAAGTCCGCTTGTTCAATGCGCATCCAACAGGTGAGATGAACAAGGATGAGCGTCTTGATGCGCTGATGGAAGAGGGGGGCATCGAGGGCTGCGGTAACTCGCAGAACTGCGTACGTTCCTGTCCGAAGGGCATTCCGCTTACAACATCGATCGCTGAGATGAATAAGGCGACAACGAAGCATATGTTCAAGAAATGGCTAGGCGTATAACACAACTTTAGCAAAAGTGAAATGAGCAAAAGCTGTGTTAAGAGCCGCGATATAATCAAAAGGCATACCATGAAGCACGGGATCGGTTGTTGATCAACCACCTATTGCTTCGAGGTATGCCTTTTCTTTTAGGTATAGAATTTATCGGAGTCCCCGCTAAGTACCTGAATCGCTTCGAGGTCAAAGCATCACTTTGTGGGGGGTTATTTATGCGTTGAACAATCCGGAAGACTTGACGCGGTGCCAGAAATCGTGGAATTGTTCGATATTAAGCTGCTGCTGCGCATCGGATAGTGCGGTTGCCGGGTCAGGATGAACCTCAACCATAATGCCGTCCGCCCCTGCTGCAAGAGCTGCCTTCGCGCAAGGAACGAGAATATCTTTGCGTCCTGTCGAGTGCGTGACGTCGACGAGCACAGGTAAATGCGTCTCTTGCTTCAAAATCGGAACAGCGGAGATATCAAGCGTATTCCGAGTCCATTTCTCATAGGTGCGAATTCCGCGTTCGATCAGAATAACATTCGGATTGCCCCCTGCGACGATGTATTCTGCACCGAGGATGAATTCTTCGATCGTGGCTGCTAATCCGCGCTTAAGGACGACGGGAACGCCGACTTGGCCAGCGGCCTTGAGGAGTTCGAAATTCTGCATATTCCGCGCGCCGATCTGAATGATGTCGATATAATTCGCTGCGAGTTCAATGTGTCCCGGATGTACAATTTCGCTGATCGTCACCATATCAAGCTCATCCGCTACTTGCTTGAGCAGCTTCAAGCCCTCAATGCCTAGACCTTGGAAGTCGTATGGGGATGTGCGTGGCTTAAAGGCGCCGCCGCGGAGGACCCGAATACCGGATTCTTTTAACGCCGTAGCAACGGTCTTAAGCTGATCGTAAGATTCCACGGAGCATGGCCCGGCAATCATCACTTGCGCAGAACCGCCAATCGGAACCCCTTTTACGTTAACGACCGTATTCTCTTGCTGCTTTTTGCGGCTGACGAGCAGAATTTTCTTATGGTCATCCTGCTGGAGATCAAGCGAAGCTTTGAAGATTTGTTTGAATAAATGCTTAATTGTTGCATCCTCGAAAGGACCATCGTTGCGTGCAACGAGCTCTTCGAGCATTTCACGTTCTCGTACTGGATCATATTTGGGAATCCCTTGTTTCTGCTTCACGATGCCGATTTCTTGGGCGATGACCGCGCGCTCGCTTAATAGGGATAATAATTTTAGGTTAATTTCATCTAATTGATTACGTAACTGGTCTAAATCTCTGTTCTGGCTCATCTCAAATCGCTCCTTTTATTCTCTACTCAGATTATCGCCGAATTCCATGCTCCTGTATTCTAGGGCCCTTAGAACGCAAAAAGACTGCCTAATCAAGGGACGGTGAAACTCCGTGGTACCACCCTTGTTAGACAGCCGTAAAATTCAGCTTTCTCGCTCAATGCATGGTAACGTCATGCGGACGGACCTCCCTACTGAAGGATGAGGGTATTCTTCCTCTCTTCCTCGTTCAGGTGTCAACTCTGGAGTGAACTTCAGCAAATCATGTCCTTCCGTGTGCTCTCAGTCGGGTCGGCACACAGTCCCTGTAAGGCTGTCTTTCGCTTACTTTTCTCCGTCATCGTCGTTCATAAGTATCATATTCCTCAAATTCAAACCGGTTAATAGAGATTGTAATCCCATGATTTGAAATTTGCAATAGACTCAGGTGAAGCTTTAACGATTTATCTTGATAAAGCGCGAAATTTCCCTTATTAGAAGCTATATTGCTCTATAAGTAAGGCAAATGCACGCATTTTACGTGGTCTACGAGCAGCAAATTGGATTCCCCATTCGCTTGAATCAACTCGATAAAACCCTCGTCCACGGATAGAAGCTGTCCAATTTTGTTATGGTTTTCACCGAGATCAAAGACAACAAACGATCCTTCGAATTTTTTGAGTTGCTGCTCAAACGTCCGGGCCATGGCCATATTCGTCGGCTGCAGTGGAAACTTATCAACGGTAAGGCGGTAAGGTGTCTCGTTGGAATTATAGGGTATTAAATATTTTAAATGCTGAAGCGGTATGAGGATCGTATGGAAAGCAGGAGAGAAGAATACAAAAAAATCATTCATAATGTTGGTGACATAGCCGTGAAGAGACTGGCTACCAGTAATATAAACCTCGGAGAAAGCCCCTTTTGCGAGCATCAATATTTTACGGTATGAGATTCGTTCTTTATGGTGATCGAGTAAGGGTGCCTCTGCTTGTACCGCATTGTCATCTGTTGTCGATAAGGGCATTAACATGTTCTGTAAATGGATCAGAGGGATGTAGAGGTGCTGATTGTTACGCTGAATAACGAGCACATCACTGCCATAGTCTACAAGAACTCCACGTAGGGGAGTACTTAATTCCGAAATTAGCAGCTGAACTTTTTTTCCTACAAATTTTTGTAACTCGCTCATTCTAACAACTCCTTTCAATGGGAGTGGAGGTACTCAAACCTATGAAGAGATTCGTACCCTATTTATATGTATCTCGCTACCGATTGGCACTGGATGAAGAACTATTTACGGATTAAATAGGTCAAATAGGGTTCCATGGACAAATGAAAACCGTACAAATCACATGACGGGACAAATTCAATAATTGGATGAATCTACTAGGACAAATATCGTGCCACATAAGAGAGGGCCCTAATATATTGTACTATCTTAACTGAAAGGGGCAGAGCCAATTGAGAAATATGAATGAAGCTTGCCATGAGAAATGTGCAGAAGAGGCAATGTTTGAATTCAAACTAGAACCACAATACGGTCAAGGCTTCTATATAAATGAGAACCCTCTAGGGTTAAACGCGCTCGTGATCGTAAAAAATGAAAGCAACAGCCCGGTTCGTCTAGATATTACGCGATACAATCGACCGACATCTAATTTCATAATCCTCGCAGGTGATGAATTTGGTGTGGAACTGGACAATATTCAAACTGTAGGGATTTTTAACCGTGGCCAAAAAGTGGCTAAAGGAAAAATCATCATTATCCCGAATTTCAGTTGCATCAACAAATGTTAGTAGAGTGAAAACGCAAAACGAGCCCCTAGAATTGTTCTAGAGGCTCGTTGTTTTTATTCGCTCTGCGTTTAGATCAATAGAATGATTACAGCAGTTTCTACTGGGAGGATTCGTAGTTTTCCTTAAGCTGCATTAAGTTAGACCACAACAGCAATATTAAGGGTGCCGCAAATCGGTCCATCAATCGCTAATAATCCAATCGTTAGCGTATTTTCGATTCTGGCAATAAAAGATTGACCTTTTTGGATGATGAAGACATGGGTTCCAGAGAGTGATGTTATAACGAGTTCAACAGGATTTCTCCCTGTATTAATAACCTCTGTTGCTGTGTTTGTCGCTGGAGTCGAACTGAAATATCCTTCTCCGACACCGGCATTTTGCTGGAAATGAATGCTTGGGAATAAAACTGCCATGAAAAATACCTCCCTTCTGACTCTTATGCTATATTCTATTGAAAAAGGAGATAACTGGAACGGTATAAGCACATAGACTAACATATATTTCTGAATAGATTCGGATAGTTAGAAGACTAGGATTATAGCAGCCTAGTAATTACATTGCTACGTTCTTTGAATTTGTGCCAGAGCCTACTTTTTTCCTTTGTATGGATGTAAATGATATAATGCTAGATTATGGAGCCTATTGTTTACATGAGGAGGTAGAATGAAGAACAAGCGCAAAATGACACGGCGAGCATTCTTGAAGCGGAGTGTGTTAACGCTCCTTGGGGTTGCGGTGGCCGGGGGTGCATATACACGATACATTGAACCAAATTGGTTAGAATGGAAGCGAATAATTCATCAGAGCACGCGTCTGCCGGAGGCATTTCATAACTTGCGGATCATTCATTTTAGCGATCTTCATTTTGGATATCATATGAATGCGGAGAGACTGGCAAGCATCGTGGAAAAGATGAATGGGGAGCGAGCGGATCTAATCCTGTTCACAGGTGATCTGATCGATAACGGGCTCGCGGATGTGGATCAGGTTATTCCGGAACTGAGGAAGCTTCATGCCCCATTAGGGAAGTTCGCGGTACTCGGGAATCACGATTTCCGCCATGCGCCTGAGTCCAAGTCGACAAATGCCTTAGAGCAAGCAGGATTTCGGGTGCTTAAAAATCAGCATGTCGAACTGGCGCGCGGTGATGCCCGCATCGCGGTTGCCGGACTTGAAGATTGGTTCGGCGGATTTCCGAATGTGAGGGAGACCGTGTCGGGGCTACCGACGGACCGTTATACGATATTGCTGGCGCATGAGCCCGATCTAGCGGATGAGGCGATGAACTATGCGATCGATCTACAGTTATCTGGGCATAGTCATGGGGGGCAAGTACGTATACCTGGTCTTCCTGTGAGGTGGAATCCAGAGATGGGGCAGAAGTATCCGGATGGACTCTACACGTTCCCGAATACCGAATTCAAACTATATACGAACCGCGGATTGGGAATGACCTTTCTTCCTGTTCGCTTCTTATGTCGACCGGAGATTACGGTCCATACGATACGACGTCAAGCTATCTCGACGTAAGCAGTAATCAAGGAGGACTTATCGTGCAACGAATCGCAATAATATCAGATATACATGGCAATATGCCTGCACTGGAAGCTGTGCTCGCAGATATTGATAAACGGGGGATTAACCGGATTATTTGTTTAGGTGACTTGGTAGGCAAAGGGCCTAATCCAGTTGAAGCCGTCGATCGGATTCGGGAACGCTGCGAGATTGTTATTCGAGGCAATTGGGATGAACTTATTGGGCGTCAGTTGACGGACAAAGAGATCTTTACGTGGCATGAGGAACGGCTCGGAACGGACAGGCTGCACTATTTGGCGACGCTCCCGTTCAGCTACGACATGGAGATGAGCGGGAAGCGAATTCGGCTTGTCCACGCTTCACCGCAGAGCGTCTACCATCGTGTGCAGCCCTGGGACAGCGAGGAGAGAAAACTCGGTATGTTCGCAAATACGCCCGAGACAGGCAAATCGGAGGAAGATCCGAAGCCGGAAGTGGTCGGCTATGGGGATGTTCATAATGTCTTTGTGCAGCATATGGAACGTCGAATGTTGTTCAATGTGGGGAGCGTCGGGAACGCGCTCGATATGATCCAAGCTTCTTACGCGATTATGGAAGGCGTGGAGGGTGGAAGCGCACTCGAATCGTTCTCCATTCAGCTCGTGCGCGTCCCTTATGATATTGAACTCGCGGCACAGCATGCCCTTGAAGCGAATGTGCCCGAAATGGAGATGTACATTCGAGAACTGCGGACGGGTGTCTACCGTGGACTACAACAATAGACTGAAAAATAATAGTTGATGATCATGCCGATTAGGAGCATAATGGGATACGTGTGTCTAGAAGTATAAGTTGAACAACCTCTAATGACACACCATGGATTAATTCAAAAAGGTGGCATACATCCTGTGAAAGCTAAAAGTTGGTTTACGCATCCCGTCGGCATTATCGTCAGCTCTGTTGCTGCAACATTACTGTGGGGTAGCGCTGTACCCTTTGTAAAATTAAGTTATGTAGAGCTTCAAATTTCGAAGCAAGATGTGTTCGAGCAGCTTATCTTCGCCGGCTATCGATTCGCTCTCGCAGGTTTTTTATTATATGTGCTGCTGAAGCTGGCAGCTCTAGGGAAGTCGTCAGGCAATCAGCAAGCAAATGAATATACCGGGAAGTTAAGTGTGTGGCGCCTCTCGCGTCTTGCCCTCGTACAGACCTTCTTGCAGTATTTATTTTTCTATATTGGTCTGATGCATTCGTCAGGCATTCAAGGCGCGATTATCTCTGGATCCGCATCCTTCTTCCAGATGTTATTTGCGCAGACGATGTATCGCAATGAGCCGTTTACAATGGCGAAAATTACAGGGCTGTTCCTAGGCTTCTTAGGCGTATTTGCCGTCGGTTTCACGCAGAGCGGATTGCATTTCCAATTCGGATTCGGTGAGATATGCTTGCTGTTGTCCGCAGCCTTTGGTGCCTTCGGGAATGTGCTTGCACGCCATGAATCCGGCAAAGTATCCGTCCTTGAGCTTACCGCTAAGCAAATGCTGATCGGGGGACTAGGCCTCGCAGCCATCGGTGTTGTACGTCGAGGTTTCATGCCATTCCATTTCGATGCGAAGACAGCAATTATCTTCGTCTATCTTGCATTCGTATCGGCTGCGGCCTTCGGACTCTGGAATTTGGTGATGAAGTACAATAAAGTCGGGAAGGTCTCGATGTATCTCTTCCTGATCCCTGTATTCGGCGTAATTCTGTCATCCATCATTCTTGGCGAGACAATTCACATTTGGGTTGTGCTGGCGCTGGCTAGTGTGGTCTCCGGCATTATTATTGTGAACCGATCACATGCGTCCACCAAGGCGGTCAAAGAAACAAGCCTGGAAGCAGCGCAATAATGCGGCATAAATCATAGGGTTACATGTTTTCGTCATTTGTTACACAAATGAAATAGTTCTGTGATGCGTTCATAATGTTAAGGGGGTATGATGTACTCAAGACCCCCTTTTAATAAATAAACTTAAGGACCTACCAACGTGGTAGGTCCTCTTTTTTTATTATTACGTCTTTAGGTTTCCTGAAAAGTACCTGAATCGCTTCTTTGCCAAAACACCACTTTATGGGGAATTTTAGAGCTGTACGATTTGCTTGTTCTTCTGTTTGTAATACACCCAGGACGTAAATCCAATTTCCTTCAGACGGTCGCGAACTTGTTCCCACTCATCGCCAACTCGGCTTGGGATATGTGCATCGGAACCGAAGGTAACGTCCACATGATGGAAGAGGGCTCGTTCCAGAATGTCATCCGATGGATACCAACCGCCACTCAGTTTCGTTTTTCCCGATGTATTAATCTCGATTGCAATGCCGCTTTCGCCGATCACGCGCAAGGTCTCGTCAATGGCCTCATGGGCTTGAATGGTAGAGAATTCAGGATAATTGCCTTTCATCGCATCAATATGCCCAAGAATTTGGAACATGCCGCTTGTTGCGGAGTCTCGGATCATCCCGTAATAAATGTTCTTCGCCTGAATCATCTGAGCGGACGTCAGACCTTTCCAACGCGATTTGTTGAAGATGCTTACGCCTTCCGTCTGATGAACCGAGCCGATTACATAGTCGAAGGGGTACTGCGCATATATTTGATGATAGAGGGAGGCATGTTCCGGGAAGAAATCCGACTCCACGCCGAGCAGAACATCGATCTGCCCCTCGTATTTTGCTTGCAGACGCAGCACTTCTTGAATATAGTTTGCAAATTCGCTCTTTGCCATCGCAATGCGAGGCTGAGCTTGATCTTCGGGGCTGCCGAAGTAAGGCGAGTGATCGGAAATGCCAATGACCTGAAGACCAGCCTGAATACCGGCCTTAATATAATCTTCAATGTTGCCGTCGGCATGTCCGCAGCGAAAATGATGTGTATGCAAATCAAATTTCGTGGTCATCTGGTAACAACTCCTTACTCTGAACTGATAAATTGGGTCTCAGGCATGCCTTTTAAGTCGCTTAAAAATTGCTGCATGGCTGAATTTAAGTATTTGCCGGATTTATAGACGACACCGACAGGGTGGGCGGTCTCGAATTCACTGACTTTGATCATTTTTAAGGTTCCGCGGCGCAGTTCATTGCCGATCGATAGCTTCGAGATCACGGCAGCACCAAGATTCAGCTCCACCATCCGTTTAATTTCCTCGCTACTGGACAATTCCATCACAATATGAGGTTCAATATTATATGTCTTGAACACTTGATCCGAGAATCTTCGGCCGACCGTATCAGGGGATAAGACGATGAACGGGACATCACGCAGCGCTTCAACCGTCGTGTGCTTTAGTGTACCCAAGGGGTGGCTGGGCGAAACGACAAGTTCGAAGGTGTCATAGTACAATACGCTGGACTCCAAATTCGGTGTACTCTCCGATAAGTAACCGATGCCAATATCGACGGTGCCATTCTCTACTTGCGCCATAATCTGGGCCGAAGACATCGTTAGGATGGAAGTTTTGATAAGCGGGTATTGGTTCTGAAAATACGAGAGAACGCGCGGTAAAATTTGAATCGCGATGGAGGTTGTGGTGCCGATCGTAATATGACCTTGTGGAATGTTGCTGAGGTCACTTAAGCGCTGCTTCAGTTCTGCGACGATCTTCAGAATTCGCTCTGCATGGTCAAGAAAGACATGGCCCTGATCCGTGAGCGTGACAGGCTGGTTCCGATCGATTAACACGGTCTTGAATTCATCTTCTAAGCTTTTGATTTGGGCGGACACAGCGGGCTGCGTTAAGTTCAGCATTTCCCCTGCTTTTCGAAAGCTCGTCGTCTTGGAAATGGTAATGAGTGTCTCAAGTTGACTGATGTTCACAGAATCCCTCCTTGGCTGAAAATTTATGTTCAACATTAGACGATCTAATAAAAGGTTTATCTCACATTATAGGTGAACTTTCAGCAATGATCAATATTTGGCGTGTCAACAAGGAGGAAAGTGAGGTATATTTGTCGAAAAAAAGTAGGTTTATGTTCCATGGCAGTGGAGGTACACATTTCAAAAGGAGGGTTCTTATTTGAATCGAAAAATGGTGCGCAGTTGGATGATGTATGATTGGGCGAATTCCGCATTTGCGACGACCATGATGGCCGCGGTGCTGCCGATCTATTATTTGACGGTCGCGGCTAGCAATCTGCCGGAACATCTTGCAACAAGCTATTGGGGCTTCACGCAGACGATTGCCATGATCATTGTAGCTGTCATCTCACCAATTCTTGGCGCGATTGCAGATTCCTCTCGCAGCAAGGCTAGGTTCCTGCGTGTATTCGCCTACATGGGCGTATTGGCATGTTTATTGATGGCTTTTACGGGAGAAGGGACGTATCTCTTCGTGTCGTTCTGCTATGTTCTCGGGGTGATCGGATTCTCTGGCGGGAATACGTTCTATGATTCGATCTTGACGGATGTCGCTCCGCTGGAACAGCGCGATGAAATTTCCGCAAAAGGCTATATGTTCGGATATATTGGAGGCGGCGTTCTGCTCGCCGTGAATATCGTCATGCTCGAGATGTGGGACAAAGTCGGCTTTCCCAATAAACTCGTGGCTACGCAAGCGGTGTTCGTAACGGTAGCACTCTGGTGGTTCCTATTCTCGCTGCCGATCTTCCGCCATGTAAAGGATCGAGGAGCGGAGCGGAAGCAGCCGGTCAGCTTCTACGCGAAGGAAGGGTTCCGCCGCGTATTTACGACGTTTCGTCACATTCGGCAGTACCCGGAGCTGCTCAAATATTTAGTTGCGTTCTGGTTCTTCAATGACGGGATCTCGACCATTATTAGCATGGCGACGATTTACGGCAAGACGATCGGCATCGGCACAAGTCATTTGATCATTGCGCTGTTGATCACGCAATTTGTAGGGATTCCGTTTACGTTCTTATTCGGAAAAATCGCCTCGAAGATTGGTTCGAAGCGCGCGTTATACACGTCCTTATGTATCTATGTGTTGGTTGTGTTCTTGGGGTATTTCATGACGAGTGCGATTCATTTCTACGCACTTGCCTTCGTCGTCGGGATGGTGCAAGGTGGAAGCCAGTCTATCGCGCGATCGATTTACAGTAAACTGGTACCCGCAGGTCGTACCTCGGAGTTCTTCGGTTTCCTGAGCCTCTCTGACAAAGTATCCGCATCACTCGGGCCTGCGCTGTTCGGGCTTGTTACCTTGCTGACAGGCTCTGCGCGGCTCGCGATCTTGTCCCTGCTCGTATTCTTCCTCGTCGGCATCATTATGCTGACGCGGGTGAATCTGGCGAAGGGGATTAACGAAGCCAAGGCGTAAGATGAAGGGCTGCCTCCGATCGGAGGCAGCCCTTGGCTTGTCGCAGCAGCGCACCATCATGCGGCTGCATGGAGGGCGCATCGAGGTCGCGAGCCGTTTGTGCGAGGGCACCGAGTAGTATTGAGCTCGGATTGGGTGCTTCGCACTAAAATAACTGCAAAAAAGCAGTTAATGAGCTCGGATTGGGTGCTTCGCACTAAAATAACTGCAAAAAAGCAGTTAATGAGCTCGAATTGGCAGCGTCGTGCCAAAATAACTGCAAAAAAGCAGTTAATGAGCTCGGATTGGGTGCTTCGCACTAAAATATCTGCAAAAAAGCAGTAATTGAGCTCGGATCAGCTGCGTAGCGCCAAAATAACTGCAAAAAAGCAGTTATTGAGCCCGGATCGGCAACGTAGCGCCAAAATAACAGCAAAAAAGCAGATAATGAGCTCGGAACGGCAGCGTAGCACGAAAATAACTGCAAAAAAGCAGTTAATGAGCTCGGATCAGGCTGCGTCGCACCAAAATAACTGCAAAAAAGCAGTTAATGATCTCGAATCGGCAGCGTCGCGCGAAAATAACTGCAAAAAAGCAGTTAATGAGCTCGGATTGATCTGCATAGCGCCAAAATAACTGCAAAAAAGCAGTTATTGAGCTCAAATTGGCAGCGTAGCGCCAAAATAACAGCAAAAAAGCAGTTAATGAGCTCGGATTGATCTGCAAAGCGCCAAAATAACTGCAAAAAAGCAGTAATTGAGCTCAATCGGCAGCGTAGCGCCAAAATAACTGCAAAAAAGCAGTAATTGAGCTCGGATCGGCAGCGTAGCGCCAAAATAACTGCAAAAAAGCAGTTATTGAACTAAGAATCGGCAGCGTCGCACGAAAATAACTGCAAAAAAGCAGTTAATGAGCTCGGATCAGGTTGCGTAGCGCCAAAATAACTGCAAAAAAGCAGTTATTGGCTCGGATCAGGCTGCGTCGCGCCAAACTAACTGCAAAAAAGCAGTTAATGAGCTCGGATCAGGTTGCTTAGCGCCAAAATAACTGCAAAAAAGCAGTTATTGTGCCTGAATTGGTTGCGTCGCGCCAAAATAACTGCAAAAAAGCAGTTATTGTGCTCGGATCAGCTGCTTCGCGCCAAAATAACTGCAAAAAAGCAGTTATTGAGCTCGAATTGGCAGCGTCGCGCGAAAATAACTGCAAAAAAGCAGTTAATGAGCTCGGATCGGCAGCGTCGCGCTGAAATAACTGCAAAAAAGCAGTTAATGAGCTCGAATTGGCAGCGTCGCGCCAAAATAACTGCAAAAAAGCAGTTAATGAGCTCGGATTAGCTGCTTCGCATTAAAATAACTGCAAAAAAGCAGTTAATGAGCTAGAATTGAGCTGCATCCCACTCAACGCCCCCGCCACCTTCGCCTCCGCGAGGGTGGTTACACGCGCTCACGCATTCGCCCCACCCCATCAGATGATGGGGTCTGCCACAATAATCTGCAAGCCGCTGTCGCACGGCTCGCCATGTTCATAAGAGCGGTTGGCCACGACGTCGGCCAATCGCTCTCGCGTTTGCGCCGCAGCTGCGCTCGCGGCGCCACCTTCGCGCACAGCCGCCCAGTAGGCGGCGGCAGCGCCAACCACAGCCGCCGCGTCTTCGCGTGCGGCGGCCCACATGTCCCAGACGCTCGTCGTATACGAGGCGTCACGGCCTGTGGGGTCGCGCCATGGCTTGCGCGACTCGTTCAAGATATCAAGCGGCTTGCTTGGCCGCTTGAAGACGAAGGGCTCAATCTGACCGAAGGTCAGCAGTCGTTTGAGCCCGGTTGGGTCATGGAAGAGCCGCTGCGCCGCTGTCATATGGCGATTGGCTTCTTCCCAGGCGTCGCGGCGAACGCGCATCGCGAGCTCGGGATAATAACGCTGCGTCACTTGTTCGAACAAGTCGACGATGCCGTCCGGGAACTTCCCTCCCGTCTCGAATTCCTTCCAGACGGGTGTCCGCCATGTCTCAAGTCCCAGCTTCTGCTGTACTATTACAGTATCCATCCAAATCTCGAACCGCTGGTGGTCCCATTTTTTGAACCCCGAACGATAGAAGACGTACGGGTGCATGTTCCGATCAAGTACGTGATGCAGGACGAAACCGAGCACGTAGATCACGGCAGGGTCTTGCAGCTCGCGATGAGCGACACCATCGATCAAGTCCATCAGGACGGGGCCGCAATGCTCGTTATGCATCGCGGAGCCGACATCATTCATCGTCTTATCCTTCTGCCACGGTAGGAAATGATGATAGAACAGGAAATCTGGACCCTGGCAGCCCATCCGGAACATCCGTAAATCCTCCGGTCGTGTGATCATCGCCGTCAGGTCGGCAGCTTGCAATACTTCTTCCCCAAAAATAAAATGAGTCCAAATGTTAGGCACGTTATCGCACATCCTTCTGAACAAATGTTACGCGATGAAACTTTCTTCCTAAGTATAAAATTATTGTACCGAATACCGATATAATCGTATAGAACTAGTTGAAATTGTGCGTATATCGGCCCAATTGACTAGGATACAAAGGAGGAATCGTTCGGAAATACCAAAATTAGTCTATTTTTGAGGTGATTTTTTAATACGCATGAAGTATAATGAATTCAAATTCGTAATCGTAGAATTATAATGAATAATGTCGAATGTAACAAATATATGTCGAACTATAGAGGAGAATCTATTCATGAAAGCGGAATATATTAATCCGTTTTTGGATGCAGCTCGGAATGTAATTGAACAATTGATACAGATTCGCCCCACGACTGGTCAGCTTCAGATTAAAGAGGTCCAATTTATCGATCAATATATATGGATTGAAATCGGGATGACAGGACAGATGAATGGGAATATCGTCTTTGGTCTACATGAGTCTGTAGCCCTGAAGATCGTCTCCGCAATGATGGGTGGCTTCGTCTTGACAGAATTGGATGAGATGGGACATAGTGCGATCTCTGAATTAGGGAACATGATTAGCGGTAATGCAAGTACGATCCTATTTAATCAAGGCGTGAAGGTTGATATTACCCCGCCGAAAGTGGTACAATCAGCTGCAGGACAGTTCAATGCCAAGCAAGCTTTAACGGTTCCGCTCATGATGGAAGGAATCGGGCATTTAGATATTCAGGTACTTGTCGGATAATACGAACAGCAGCTTACAATGGCTTCGTGCATACATAAGGAATTCGAATCGATATAGCTCCGCTTACGGGGCTATTCTTTTTTCGTAAAGACAGTTCGGGGGCCCCCGCGAAGTACTTGAATGGCTTCGAAGTCAAATCTTCACTTTGTAGGGATTTTGTATACCTCAATGCGGCATAGAAGGAGAGGGTGACGGTGTATTCATTCCAAGATAAAGTGGTGCTCATTACGGGTGCTTCGAGCGGCATCGGCGCATTAACGGCTCAGAAGCTAGCGGATCTCGGGGCCATTCCGGTGATAACGGCACGTTCAACAGAGCGACTCATGGCTGTGCAATCGGACATATTAGGACAATGCCATGTGATCTCGATGGATGTAACGAATGAGCAGCAGGTGAATGAGGCGGTAGCATCGATCATGGAGAAGTACGGACGCATTGATATTCTGATTAATAATGCGGGATACGGGGTGTTCCAATCTTTCCTGGATACGGATACGTCGGAGTTCGATGCGATGATGGATGTCAATTATATGGGGATCGTACGCTGCACCAAAGCTGTTCTGCCTCATATGCTGGCCGCCGGACAAGGTCATATTGTGAACATCGCCTCCCTGGCAGGCAAGATTGGTACGGCCAAATCCAGCGCTTATAATGCAACAAAGCATGCGGTGCTTGGGCTAACTAATGCGCTGCGTCAGGAAATGGTTGGCACCAATATCGGCGTGACCGCTATTAACCCGGGACCGATTGATACGCCTTTTTTTGAGAAGGCAGACCCGAGCGGCGCCTATGTCAATAATGTTAAAATGTTCTTGTTAAAACCGGAGCAAGTGGTGAACACAATAATAACAGCGATCGTGAAGCGTAAAGCAGAAGTGAATTTACCCTTCGCCGCAGCTATCGGTATTAAGTTGTATCAGTTGTTCCCTAGGCTCGCGGATAAACTGGCTTACCGGTTAATCAATAAGAAATAATACGTAGAAGCAGAAGCCTTAAGGCTCCTGCTTTGGTTTCGCGTTTGCACGGTGCGCCTCATTGCGCTGCTTGACTTCTTCGAAGAGTGCGCGAACGGCTGCTTTGGCCTCTGGATGGTTCGCTGTCCAGTGTTGTGTAAGGTTCGGCATCGTCTTATGCATATGATTGTAGAGGGCCCAAATTTTAATCTTCTCCACCTGCTCTGGTGAGTCATCACCCACAAGGAGTTCTGCATATTTCTCAAGCAGGCCATCGAATTGTTCCATAAAGGCTTGATCCATCGATTGAATCCCCTTTCCAATAAATGTTCATCACTGCATCTCAGTGTACCATACAAATGCCCAATGGGTCTAAAGAAAGGAAATGCTAGACCATGACAACTTCATTTACAGATTTACATATTGACGCGGAGCTCGTCGAGCGATTACGTGCAGAACGAATCGAGACGCCTTCGTCTATTCAGGAAGCCGCCATACCTGTCGTTCTTACGGGGAAGGATTTGATTGCCCAATCCCAGACAGGCACAGGGAAGACACTTGCTTATTTGCTGCCGATGCTGCAGCGGATTAATCCATCACTCAAGCAGGTACAAGCGCTCGTGCTGGCGCCAACACAAGAGCTGGCGATGCAAATTTTCCGCGAAGCCGAGATGTACGGGGAGCCGCTGGGCATCACCGTTCAATCACTTATAGGTGGCGCAGCGAGCAAGAGACAGATTGAGAAATTAAGACTGCATCCACAATTGATCGTTGGAACGCCTGGACGCGTGCTTGAGCTGATCGGGCTCCGCAAGCTGAAAATGCATGAAGTGCGTACGATTACTGTCGATGAAGTAGACCAGATGTTCAAGCTTGGGGCTGCGGGTGATACCGAAGCCATATTCAAGTCTGCTCTTCGCGATCGACAATTGCTGTTCTTCTCAGCTACGATGCCCGAAGAAGTGCGCAATATTGCCGATGCATGGATGAACGAACCCGTAGAGATCGGGATTCAACCGGAGCAGAAGACGTCGTCGACGTTATCCCATGTGTATTTTGAGACAGAAGAGCGGAATAAAATTGATACGCTTCGCCGGATTATTCGGTCCTATAAACCGAAATCTGCCATTGTATTCGTGAACGATATCGAATCGATTGCGGAATGGGTGGCGAAGCTTCAATTTGTTGGTTTGTCCGTTGAGCCGTTATACGGGGAAGCGAACAAGCAAGAACGTATGAATGTGCTGCGTCGATTCCGCGAAGGACGTATTCAGCTGCTGCTCGCAACGGATGTAGCGGCACGAGGGCTGGATATTAAAGAGCTGCCGATGGTTATTAACTTTGACCTGCCGATTAGCAGTGAGCACTATGTTCATCGTGCGGGCCGCACCGGGCGGATGGGCCGCAAGGGTCTGGCTGTTTCCATCGTTACACCGAGAGAGAAGTTTATTATCGATAAATTTATGCGTCAATTGGATATTGTGATTGAGCCACAAGCCATGTATCAAGGGAAAGTATTTAATCCTGAATCTGCGCGTTCTGCTGACGAATCGAATCGCCAAAATCAGGGAGCGAGAGCGAAGTCGCCTGTGAAAAAGGCTGGGCCGAAATCGCCTGCTAAGCCGCAACCGTCTAAACCCAAACGCGATCGGGACCGCGATCGTAAAAATGCAGGAGCGCCGAAATGGCTTAAGGCAAAATCGGATTCGAAATAATATTTCATTGACGAGGTAGTAGGAGCGCACTACAATGAGGACTAATAAACGATGATCGAAAAAGGGTGAAGGAAAAATGAGCGAATCAGCCGCATACCTTATTCAACGGGTGATTAGTAACAATGCCATATTGGTATCCATAGAGAAATCCGATAATGAGCTCGTCCTCATGGGCAAAGGGCTTGGATTTGGTGCAAAAGCCGGCATGTCAGTGCTTCCTTCAGACCCTCGCATCGAGAAGAAATTTAATCTCGCCGGTTCGGATTCACGCAATCAATTCAAAGCGTTGACAGAACAAGTCGATCCTAAAGTACTAGATGTGTCACAGGAAATCATCTCCATGATCGGCGATGAATTCGACACAGCCTTGAATGAACAGATCTTCATCGCGCTGCCAAGTCATATTCAATTTGCGCTGTATCGACTTGAGAATCAAATTGATATTGCCAATCCATTCATCTACGAGATTCAAGCGCTCCACTCGCGGGAATTTGCCTTGGCGAAGAAAGCAGCGGGCTTGATTGAGAAGAAATTCAATATCGACATTCCGGAGACGGAAGTTGGATTTCTAGCCATGCATATTCAGTCGGCGGTATGTCATATATCAGTCGGGAATATCGTCAAATGGACTCATTTGATTCAAGAAGCTGTTGCCATGATTGAAGCGGATCGTGGATTTAAGGTACCGCGGGATAGTCTCGATTACATAAGACTGATTACCCATCTGCGCTTTGCGATTGAACGGTTAACCGAAGGGCAGAAGTCACCTAATCCATTTGTTACACAACTTCGGGATACGTTGAAGGAAGAGTATGCCTTAGGCAAGAAAATTGCAGTCATGATGGAAACAAATCTAGGTGTAACGGTATCAGAGGATGAGATTGGATATTTAGTGATGCATTTGTATCGATTATTTCAGCATTATGGGAATCCGATTCAACAGTAATTCACACGGTTTATGTCGATTTGTGACAGTTTGTCACGAAATGTTAGATTTTGGACAGGATATTGTCGTTGACGTATATACTAAGCTGTCCTATAATACAGACTATAAACAAGAAGTAAGCGGAATCATCTGAATTCTTTGCATCTTACTTCCCAAGTCCATAATATTGTGTTATTTAGCGTGCGACTAGTGATAGGCATGAGCTAAGTGAGACGAGAGTGTTGTAATACCCTCTTTCTCCTTAACTCATGCTTTTTTTTGTGCTCTTTTTGGGGCATGCTACACATGGACCTAAATTATCTTAAGAGGTGGATTTTATGTTTTTCAAAAAGAAAAAAACAGTTGTATCTTTGGTAGCTCCTTTAACAGGAACATCGGTGTCACTAAGTGAAGTGCCGGATCCGGCATTTGCAGAAGCGCTTCTCGGTGACGGCGTTGCTATAAAACCAACAAATGGTGTTCTCGTTGCGCCATGTGACGGTATTGTTGCGCATTTGATCGATACGCATCATGCTTGCATCATCGGACATGATTCGGGTGTTGAAGTGCTCATGCACATTGGCGTTAATACGGTTCAATTGAAAGGCGAAGGATTTAAGCCATTAATTAAGACAGGAGATGCTGTGAAGCAAGGACAGCCTTTGATCGAGTTCGATATGGCATTCATTGAATCCAAAGGGTATCCCGTGATCACGCCTGTCATTATGGCAAATGGGGAAGTGGTTGAGCAATTAACTAAGCACACGGGGGAAGTTACAGCAGGCAATAACACAGTTCTCGATGTAGAAGTAAAGAAGTAACCCAAGCACTGCCTTAAAACTAATTTTCAGGAGGTTAGGTTTCATGCTTGCATTCTTGCAAAGAATTGGTAAGTCCTTAATGCTTCCGGTGGCTACGCTTCCAGCCGCAGCGATTCTGCTCCGATTTGGTAATGTCGATTACATTAAAGATTTCCATATGGGAGATTCGGTTGGTGGATTCATTAACCAATACATTGCTCCCTTCCTCGCGGCCGGCGGCTCAGCGATTTTCGATAACTTGCCGCTCATCTTCGCGATCGGGGTCGCGATCGGATTCGCAGGCGACGCGGTAGCTGCGCTCGCTGCGGTGATTTCGCACCTTGTACTTACGAATGTCCTCACTAAAATGCCAGGCGCATTTGAGTTTATCGGTAAAGACACCAAGCTTGATATGGGGGTTATTGGAGGGATTATCGCCGGGGGTATCGCCGCGTTCTTCTATAATAAATACCATAATATCAAATTACCGGATTGGTTAGGATTCTTCAGCGGTAAGCGGTTCGTACCAATTATTACATCACTTACGATGGTTATCGTGGGTATTGCATTTGGTCTGATCTGGGGACCTGTACAGCTTGCTCTTGATGATTTTGGTCGTTGGATCGTTAGCCTTGGAGCAACAGGCGCGGGCGTGTATGGGGTTGCGAACCGTTTGCTCGTACCGTTCGGATTACACCATATTATCAACTCCATCGTATGGTTCCAGATCGGTGACTTTACGAATGCCGCAGGTGAAGTTGTTCGTGGTGACTTGCACCGCTTCTTCGCAGGGGACAAAACAGCAGGGATGTTCATGACAGGCTTCTTCCCAATCATGATGTTCGCGCTTCCGGGTGCTGCCCTAGCGTTCATTCACACAGCAAAACCGGAGAAAAGAAAACTCGTTGCTTCCACATTCGTAGGTCTTGCTTTTGCTTCGTTCTTGACAGGGATTACGGAGCCGATTGAGTTCGCATTTATGTTCATTGCGCCAGTTCTATATGTTGTACACGCCATCTTATCCGGTGTAGCCGGTGTCGTCATGTACATGCTTGACGTGAAGCTTGGATTCGGTTTCTCAGCCGGATTGATCGACTACTTGGTTAACTACCAGTTGTCCACGAATCCATTGCTCTTGATTCCAGTCGGTATTGTATTCTTCGTGGTCTACTACTTCTTGTTCCGCATCTTGATCGTGAAATTGAACTTGAAGACACCTGGTCGTGAAGATGACGATGGAACAGAAGAAGCAGGAGATGCGGATGCACCAGCAGGCGGCAAGACTCCACTTTCTGACAAGGCTGTAAAAGTGCTTAGCAATCTTGGCGGTAAAGAGAACATTGTCAGCACGGATGCATGTATCACGCGTCTACGTCTTGTCGTAAAAGATGACAAACAAGTGAACGATGCTGAACTGAAGAAATTAGGAGCAGCAGGAGTTATGCGTCTTGGCGGCGGTGCCGTTCAGGTTGTATTCGGGACTCAGTCCGAAATGTTGAAAGATGAAATCAATAAATTGTAGAATAGTGAAAAAGCCACAATAGAGAAACCATACAATAGGATAAATCATGGGTGATTCCGTTAGCTTCCGGGCTAGCTGATCACCCTTGGTTGTTATAAGAAAGAGAAAACATCATGTGGACTTAAACATAAAAGGAGTGGAACAATATGCAACAACAAACATTCACAATCAAAAATCCTACAGGTGTTCACGCGAGACCCGCTGGCGCGATTTTGAAGAAAGCAAGCCAATTTGCTTGTAAAGTGGAAATCGAGAAAGCGGACGGAACACGCGTAAGCGCAAAAGGGATGGTAGGACTCCTCAAATTGGGTCTTAAACAAAACGATCAAGTAACCGTAATTACCGATGGAGACGGCGAAGTTGAAGCATTGCAAGCTGTCGGTGAAGTGCTCGAGACTGTTTTTGAATAAGCCTGAAAAGGGGAAATCGCAATGAATTTAAAAGGTATTGCTGCGGCACCTGGTTACGCGATTGGACCTGCATTCGTCATGAAAGACACGCATGTCAAAGTCGAGCGTAAGACATTATCGGCAGCAGAAGCAAAGGCAGAAGTTGTACGTTTCTCAGAAATTGTTAAACAAGCGATCGAACAAGTCAAAGAAATTCAAGAGCAAGCACGTATCAAGATGGGTGATGAGCAAGCCGAAATTTTCGAATCGCATATTCTTGTCCTGCATGATGATGAATTTGTAGGTCGTACCAAAGAAGTGATCGAAGAAAAATCGATGAATGCGGAAGCGGCTCTTGATGAAGTAACAGAAGAGCTCGTAACCTTCTTTGAAAGTATGGACAATGAATATATGAATGAACGTGCAGCGGATTTCCGTGATCTTAGCAAACGTCTGCATAATCTGTTAACGGGTGTGAAACAGACTTCGTTATCGGATTTCGAGAAGCCTGTTGTTCTCATTACGGATGACCTCACGCCTTCCGATTCGGCGCAATTGGATCGTGACCGCGTTGCAGGTTTCGCAACGAATATCGGTGGGAGAACATCACATTCCGCGATTATGGCGAGATCAATGGAGATCCCTGCGGTGGTTGGCTTGAAGGATGTTACGGAACGTCTTCAAGACGGTGATATGGTCATTCTTGACGGTACAACTGGTGAAATGATCGTGAAGCCGTCTGCGGAGCAAATCGCGGAGTACGAAGCAAAGAAAGTTAGCTTCGAGAAGCGTAAATCCGAATTTAAGAAGTATCTGAACGCATCTTCGGTAACGGCTGACGGCCATCAAGTTGAGGTCGTTGCGAACATCGGAAATCCAGGGGATGCACACAATGCACATAAGAACGGCGCAGAAGGCATCGGCTTGTTCCGTACAGAGTTCTTGTACATGGGACGAACGAACTTCCCAACAGAAGAAGAGCAGTTCGCAGCTTACAAGGAGGTCGCTGAGACATTCGGCAAGGACCATCCGATTGTCATTCGTACGCTCGATATCGGTGGCGATAAAGAGCTGGATTACCTGGAGTTGCCGAAGGAAATGAACCCCTTCCTCGGTTACCGTGCGATTCGTTTATGTCTTGATGAGCAAGAGATGTTCAAGACGCAGCTTCGCGCCATTCTTCGTGCGAGTGCTTTCGGTAACGTGAAGATTATGTACCCAATGATCGCGACGATTGTTGAACTTCGGGCAGCAAATGCGATTCTGGCTGAAGTGAAGGCAGAGCTTGATGCAGCGGGCATCGCTTATCATAAAGAACTTGAAGTAGGCATCATGATTGAAATTCCTGCTGCCGTGCTCGTATCGGATCAACTCGCGAAGGAAGCGGATTTCTTCAGTATCGGAACGAACGACCTCGTACAATATACGATGGCGGCTGACCGGATGAACGAGAAAGTATCGCATTTGACACAGCCGATGAATCCTTCGGTGCTTCGTCTTATTCGTATGGTGATCGAGAATGCACACCGTGAAGGGAAATGGGTCGGCATGTGCGGCGAGATGGCTGGAAACCCGATAGCGGTTCCGCTCTTGCTCGGACTTGGACTGGATGAGTTCTCGATGAGTGCAAGCTCCGTATTGCCTGCACGTGTATTGATGAGCAAGATTTCCTTGGCGGATGCGAAGGAAGTCGCTGCGAAAGCGCTAGATATGCAGACAGCAGAAGAGATTGAACGCTACGTACAAGAATCCTTCCCGCAAATTGCGGAAGTACTATAAAAGATCACGATCTATTAAAAGGACATGTTGCATGCAACATGTCCTTTTTTTATGCTCTTGGATATCCACGCACAGGTACCCGGTTTCGATCCAAAATCCCACTTGGCAGGGTTATTTTGTTATACTAATGAAATGAAAAGTAACAGTAAGAGTGGAGAGGATCGTTCGTCATGAATCATTCGATATTCATTATGGAAGATGATCAAGCCATTGTGGAAATGGTGGAAAGTTATTTAACTAAAGAAGGGTACGCGGTGACCGTCGCTTCGGATGGAGAAGAGGGACTACGAAAGTTCGAGCAGGCGGAAGGGAAATTCGATCTGGTACTCGTCGATCTGATGATGCCGAAGGTGGATGGGATGGAAGTAATCCGTCGCATTCGGGCTTACAGCCATGTACCAATCTTGATTATGTCCGCGAAGGACGGCGACATCGATAAGGCGTTAGGCCTGGGGTTCGGTGCTGATGACTACATCGCGAAACCTTTCTCGATGATCGAATTGTCTGCGAGACTAAAGGCGATCATTCGGCGTGCGACGCAGTATGCGCCTATCGAGATGAAGGCTGCGCCGGAGCAGCATATGCTAAGAATGGGCGATTTGCGAATTGATCTGGATAATTTCGCTGTCTTCAAGCATGAGGAGCCTGTTAAACTGACATCCAAAGAATTCGAGATTCTGAGACTGTTCGCAGCGCATCCGAATCGTGTCTATACGAAGGCCCAGATCTATAGCCAAGTATGGAATGACGACTATTACGGAGACGAGAATGTCATTAATGTTCATATGAGCAGGCTGCGGGACAAGATAGAAGATAATCCGTCAGAGCCGCGATATATTAAGACGCTGTGGGGCATTGGCTACAAGTGGGAAGGCGGTTAATATGACGATAATCTTATCTATGATTATCGTGATTCTCGTAGGGATGATTATCGTTCAGGCCCTCAATCGCCGCAGCCATCGGATGCAACTGCGACACTTGCGATCGGAGGTCGAGCGAATTTCTTCTCTGGCTACTCATGAGAAGCTATTGCTTATGACGGATGACCGGGAGCTCCAATCGCTGCTGATGGAAATCAACCGGCTCTTAGGGGCGCAGCACCAGATGTACTCGGATTATGCCAAAATGGAAATGTCGATGAAGAAGATGGTATCGAATATTTCACATGATCTGAAGACGCCATTAACAGTCGTGCTAGGTTACATCGAGATGCTGCATCTTGATCCGGCGATGCATGCAGATGAGCGCGAGCGGGTGCTGGGCAAAGTATATGCCAAGACTCAAGAGACGTTAGCGCTCATCCATGACTTTTTCGACTTGGCCAAACTGGAATCCGGGGATCGCGATATACCGATGACTCGAATTCTCATGAATGAACGTTGCAGCACGACGATACTGGATTATTACGACATCCTTACGGAGAAGGGGTACCTCGTCCATATTGAGATTCCGGAGCATCCGATTTATGGCTTCGGCAATGATGAGGCGCTGCACCGCGTATTGAACAATCTGATCTCGAACAGCATTCAATACGGCAGTCATGGCAAGCAGCTCGGCCTGACGCTCCGAGAAGATGAATCTTCTGTCTATGTGGATATATGGGATCGAGGGAAAGGCATTGATGCGATGCATATTGATCATGTCTTTGAACGTATGTACACGCTGGAGGATTCACGGAATAAATCGTATCAGGGCAGTGGACTGGGGCTTACGATTACGAAGCGGCTGGTTGAGAGTATGGGCGGATCCATTCATCTTCGCAGCAACCCATATGAGCTTACGGTGTTTACCGTACAATTGAAAAAAGTGCAGTACTAACTCATGGAATGGTGATCGCTCACATTTCATGAGTTTTTTCTTGAGAAGCGGGTGTACGGAATTTGCTTAAGAAATTCGTAAGATTGAAGTAAGAAAAAAGAAAATGACGTCTAGTAAGATAGAGATATGAGAGAGCGAGAGGGGAAAGAGAGTATGGAGCATATTGTACGAACGAATCGATTGACCAAAACTTTTCAAGGGCAAGAAGTCGTCTCGAATGTCAGCATGAATATTAAGCAAGGCGAAATCTACGGGTTTCTCGGTCCCAATGGTGCAGGGAAGACTACGGTAATGAAGATGATCACGAATCTCGTGAAGCCGACGAGCGGCGAGATCGAGATTTTCGGAGAGAAGTTAACGCCGGATTCTTATCGCCTTTTGGGGCGGATGGGGACCATCATTGAATATCCAGTGTTCTATGATAAGCTGACAGCCCGCGAGAATCTGGAGCTGCATTGCGAATATATGGGTTACTACAATAAGAAAGCGATTGATGAAGCGCTAGAGCTCGTGAATTTAATCGATACGGGCAAGAAGAAAGTGAAGACCTTCTCGCTTGGGATGAAACAGCGTCTCGGTATTGCTCGCGCTATTACGACAAAGCCAGAGCTGCTTATTTTCGATGAGCCGATTAATGGATTGGACCCGCTTGGAATCAAAGAGTTAAGAGATGTGTTCCGCATGCTGTGCAAGGAATATGGAACGACGCTATTGATCTCCAGCCACATTCTAGGCGAGATCGAACAAATTGCGGATACGATTGGCGTCATTCAAGGCGGACGATTGCTGCGGGAGATTACGATGGCCGAAATACGCGGCGAGACGACGAATTATATTGAGATCATGACGAACGATTGCAGCAAAGCAGCCTACGTCTTAACGGACAAACTTCAATTGAACAATATTCGGGTGATTGATAATCAGTTCATACGCATCTATGACCAGCATATCGCACAAAGCGAAATTACCAAAACATTGATCATGAATGATGTGGTTATTGATTCGATTCATAAGCAAAGCAGCTCGTTAGAGGATTATTTCTTGCAAGTGTTGAACGGAGGCGGAGTACGTGCTTAATTTGATGAAGTTAGAGTTAAGAAAATTTAAAATCATGGGATATATTCGCGGTGCTGCGATCGCTAATGTGATCATCTTTGGGTTCATGATGCTGATGAGCTATACGCCAGAGATAGATGGTACGACCCTTTTTGGAGATTATAATATGATATTTTCCATGATCGATGTATTTGCGAGGGGGACGTTTATTATTTTTGCCTCCGTCTTGCTGGGGCGATTCGTCATCGACGAATTCAATAGTAAGACCATTACCGTCTTGTTTATGTACCCGATCAAACGTCACAAAATCATTGCTGCCAAACTTCTGGTCGTTATTATTTTTACCTTCCTATGCATCGTAGCTTCAATGGTATTTTTGAGTACATTGTACTTTATCGTCAACTCGTTTACGCATTTCGTATCGGATGAACTGACGATGACGCTCGTGTTGCAGCAGGCTGTTAAATTAGGCTTTAATGCGCTAGCAGCAAGCTTTATGGCACTGATTCCTCTTTACTTCGGCATGCGTAAATATTCTCTGCCGACGACCATTGTATCTTCTGTCATCATCGTATTGTTGACCTGCTCGAACAATGGCGGGTTTAACTTGAATGACATTATTATCGTACCGATTTTGCTAGGCGCCATCGGTGCAGCGATTGGATATGCGGCGATTCGCAAAATCGATCAAATTGATATCAACTAACTAGGGAAAGGGAGGAATGGAATAACGATGGAGACGTCAAATGGGAAGGTTGTCGCGCAGTCGATGTGGATGGTCTGGGAGAGTATATTTGATATTGTCACCCGGTTTCGGAGTGAGTCGATCTGGCGGTTCGGCATATGCAAACTCGTCATTCGCAGGCACTACGGCAAACGGATCGTGTGCCATGACGGCAGCCAGATTGCGGCGGGGGATTGGATCGGAGAGCTTCATTTAGATAATCAACAGGTGATTGAACTGACACGTGCCGTTGGCGCAGACCGAGCGGGGATCATGACAGCACGCATGCTGCGCCGCGGCATGAAGCAGATCAGCCAGGCGATGAGAACCGCGCCGGAACTGACCAAGGTGCAGGCCATCACCGGGATCACACTGCTCCATCGTGGGATTATTCATGGATTGGGATTTGAGCAGCATCCGATCGCGTCCAAATGGGCCAAGGGATTCTCGAAGGTCTACCTTCGGTACCTGCTCCGGATCTTGCATCCTGAAGGGAAACAGCGGGTGAAGCAAGCGGGGGAGAAGCTGGAGCCCAGGATGCTCGTCATCTCGAGGCAGGCTTTACTCGAGCGATTCACAAAGAAAGATAAGGATAAAGATAAGGACAAGGAACCGCGAATGATTTACATGTAAGTGTCATTCGCGGCAGGAGGAGAGAGCACATCATGTTCGTGACGGCTTTGCAATTTGTCATTCTATTTATACTACTCTATATGCTGGTTCCGTTCGTCATTACCCGCATATGCGGACTTGTCGTTGTGCGCCGAGGAAAAGCGACGAACCAAGTGGCGATTACCTTTGATGACGGGCCGAACCCGACTTATACGCCTATTCTGCTGGATATGCTGCGCACGCATGAGGTTAAAGCGACCTTCTTCGTACTCGGCAGCGAGGCCGAGAAATATCCGGACATCATTCGCCGTATGCATCGGGAAGGACATCAAATCGGCATCCACAATTATACGCATACCCCGAATTGGGCCATGACGCCGGGTGAAGTACTGCGGGAGCAGGTGGAAATGTCGGCTGACATCGTTGAGCGGATTACGGGCGAACGCCCTACGTGCTATCGACCGCCATGGGGGATACTGAATTTAGGGGATCTCTTCAACTTCCGTAAGCGAAGCGGCTATCGCATCGTGTTGTGGTCGGTCATGGTCGGCGATTGGAAGCGATCCACGACAGCAGAAAGGTTGAGAAACAAGCTGATGCGACGGATCACACCAGGCGCTATCGTGGTGTTGCATGATTCAGGCGAGACATTTGGTGCTGATGCGGATGCGCCGCTGCAGATGATTGCAGGTCTGGATGCCGTGCTGAAGGAGGTTCTGCAGCAGGGGTATGCCTGCGTCAGAGTAGATGAGATGGTGGATCCATACTGGCGTACAAGGTATCAGGTCAAGCCTAGGGCGACGATGATGAAGAAGTCTTATAAATCTACCATACATTAACAGAGACATATGACAATGTCTCTGTTTTTTTATTGAAAAAAGTAAGATAGAATGTGCAGGGGGTATCGAATTGAGGTGCGTCTATATAAACAGGAGGGGGGAGAGTCACATCGAAGATGAAGAACTCGTGGCGCGAATTCGGCGCGGCGAATCAGCTGCATTCCGTCAGTTGATCGACCGATTTCACGGACATATATTCCAAGTCGCGTATTCGGTTGTCCGTGATCGCACGGATGCAGAAGATATCGCGCAGAATGTATTCATTCAGATCCACCGGTCTCTCCCCCAGTATGAGTCCAAAGGATTGAAGACATGGATATCCCGAATTGCGCTTAATAAAGCAATTGATTATAAACGGAAGCTAAACCGAAGGCGTGAAGAGGTTGTGGAAGATGTAGAGGTGGCGGAAGGAAATCGTCCGTTCGTCGCCAGCAGCATCGAGAACGACGTGCTTACGGAAGTGATTCATCGCGATCGTCAGGCACGCATCCGTGCGCAGCTCGATCTCATTCCCGAGCTTCACCGTCAAATGATTGAATCGTACTATTTGGAGGAGAAGTCATACGACCAAATTGCGACGGAATGCAACATCTCGTTAAAGACGGTAGAATCCCGATTGTATCGCGCGAGACAATGGCTTAGGACCCACTGGAAGGAGGAGGATTGGCGATGAAGAAGTACAGCTTAGAAGATTGGGTGGCATACATGCGAGGAACGCTGGATGAACAGGTACAGCTTGACATGGAAGAGCTGCTGCTACACTCTGAAGAGGCGATGGCGGAGTACATGCTTGCCCTTGACGCGGTTGAAGGGGAGCTTCCCGAACCTGAGGACCATGATGTGTTCGCCGATCGCATGATGCAGCAATTGTACGGTAAGTCGGCTCGGTCATCTGGGCGGGCAAGCGAGAAACTGAGACATCGACATTGGTACGAGCATCCGATGTTCCACTATACGATTGCGGCGTCCATCACCTTCGTCCTGCTGATTAGTGGCGTATTCAACAATATGTCGGGTGGGCCCCATGCCTTGCTCGATCAACCAAGCGGTTCCATGACGGAATCCATTATTCAGAAAGCTTTTAGTTGGCTAGATGCCTTGAAATGATACGACAAAAACCGTGCAAAGGAGTGGATAGGTCTTGCAACCTTATCGAAGCAAAGGCGTCGCGTTTTTCGCGAGCTTCATCCCAGGATTGGGACATTATTATGTAGGCAAAAAGGTTAGAGCGGTCTTGTATGCGATGTGTTTCTTCGGCGCGCTCGGTCTTGGCGTGTTGGGATCTATAGCGACGAGCGATGACGCACCGTTCGCCATGGGCGTCGTTGCAGCATTCATCGTCGGCTGCATCAACATGCTGGATATGATCATCTATCTGATCCGTACACCGTATATCCCGAATACGTACGGTGAACAGTTCCTGCAAGAGGCAGGACTTGGCCCATATGGTCCATATGGTCCTTACGGACATGTGCCGCCGACCCCAAGGCAGGATTCGGAGCGATTCTTCACGATTCTCTTATCCTTCGTTCCCGGGCTGGGTCATTTCTATCTCGGACTGATGCACCGCGGGTTGTCCTTCCTGATTGCCTTCTTCGGCTTAGGGACCATGCTCGTCTTCGTGGCAGCTGTGACGAACCAAGGCGGGTTTGCTGTTTTCTTAGGATTATTGCCGATTATATGGCTGTATTGCATGTTCGATGCGGTGCAGGCTGCCCATCGGAAGCAGCAAGGAGATTTGTTATTGGATCGTACACTATTCGATGATTTCGATTCGTTCCGGGAAGACGGCAGACGCAGCAAGATGCTAGCGATGGTCTTATCGCTCCTGCCGGGAGCCGGGCATATGTATCTTGGATTACAGCGGCGCGGGTTACAACTGATGGTTGGGTTTCTCGGCTCCATTTATATTCTTGATTTCATGCGACTGTCGTTGTTCTTCTTCTTCATCCCGCTGATCTGGTGCTTCAGCTTCTTTGATACGCTGCAGCAGCTCAGCCGCTATAGCCGCGGCGATTTGTTAAGCGATACGCCTGTAGTCAGATGGCTTCCATCGCATAATCGATGGCTTGGATTCGGGTTAATTCTGATCGGAGCCTACTATATGTTTGATCAGATCGCGCTTCCGATGCTCGAGAACTACTTCCCGAATAGAATCATTCGTTATCAAGTACAGCAATATTTCCAGACGCTCGTTATTGCACTCTTGTTCATTGGAGGCGGCGTGAAGCTGTTGTTCGGCAGCCGACGTCAGCGAAGCATCGAAGAGGTGCTGGAGGAAGATTTCGATCCGAGACCTTGATCGGTTAAAGAGAAATACTTGAAACATTTGGCAGGGTATTGTATTGTGTAACTATTGCAATAAATGAACCGAATATGAGATACGGGGGCTTGAGGAGTCAGGCTGAGATTGTAGTCGTTCACCACCGCTACTGACCGTTAATCTGATCTGGATAATGCCAGCGGAGAGAATCTAATCGATGTATATGGAGCTTCATTCCTTTGAATAGATTGAATGACATGTTTCGATGTAACGAAACGTATCATTCTATGGAGTGACCTGTCTTTGCTTACGAAGTGAACGTAAGTGGAACGCATGCTCATATATCGAACCAACAACGATCAAGACTGATCTCACCGTCTGCGCATGCCGCCAGGCGGTTTTTTTGTTGCGCTAGATATCATTTCGGTTGGAGGAGTTGATAGGTATGCAAGGCAATTTGAGATTGAAGTTTTCAGACATTCTCATCACGATTTTACTCGCATTGGTGTTCGGGGTGATCTATAAGCTGTGGGGGAGCGTCTATGATGTATTCAAGCCGTTCTTCTTCCAGGCGGATGAGCTGGTATACGGTATGTGGTTCATCGCAGCGACCGTCGCGTTCCTGCTGATTCGTAAACCCGGCGTGGCGTTGCTCGCTGAGCTCGCTGCGGCCCATGTATCCTTATTATTCGGGGCAGAGTGGGGGATTCAGCTGTTCTTGTATGGTCTTGTACAGGGACTATGTGCGGAGATTATTTTCGCGTTATTCCGTTACCGCAGTTACCGTGCTGGTACAGCCGCACTTGCGGGTGTCGCCGTAGCGATTGGCTCCATGGTCGTCGACTATGCGTATGGATACATTGCAGATTATGAGCCATGGATGTTCTTCGTGAAGTATGGCCTGCGCTGCGTGAGCGGCATCGTCATTACCGGATTATTCGCGTATTACTTGGTCAAGGCGCTTGAAGCGACTGGGGTGACGAACCTCGTTAGACCGGTATCGAAATCCGAATATGACGCGTTGAACAAATAGCATATGTTGTGAAAAAAGGAGAGAGACAGATGATAGATCAGGCGGAGGCAGCAGAAGTTCTTGGGGTGACAGGACTGCGATTGAAATTCCCAGGAGAGCCGAATCTACAATTCAGGGATCTCTCTTTCTCTGTGAAAAAGGGGCAGAACGTGCTGCTGCTTGGTCCGAGTGGATGCGGGAAATCGACGCTCTTGCAAGTGTTATGCGGCATTATTCCGACGTCCATTGAAGTGCCGATGCAAGCCGAATCCTTGCGGATGCCTGCTTCTTGGGGGATGGTATTTCAAGATCCGGATACCCAATTCGGGATGCTGTATGTTGATGAAGAGTTAGCCTTTGTGATGGAAAATCAATGCGTTCCGCGCGAGGAGATGGAGTCACGAATGAAGCGGGTGCTGAAGCAAGTTGGCCTCCTTCTTCCTGACCTCCATACTCCGATTCAGAGCTTGTCCCAAGGGATGAAGCAGCGTCTGGCGCTTGCAGCGGTATTGCTCATGGAACCGGAGGTGCTGCTGCTTGACGAACCCTCTGCGCTGCTCGATCCAGAGGGCACCGTGTGCATCTGGGAGGCCATCGATCGTATCGCGGCCGATCGGACGCTTATCATCGTAGAGCACAAGTTGGATCATGTGTTGAAGCTTGTGGACCGGGTTGTCATGTTCAACGATCAGGGACAGATCATCGCTGATGGTGCGCCTGAGTCTTTGTTCAGGGAAGAGAAGCAGCGGTTGATCGAATATGGCGTCTGGTATCCAGGTGTATGGGACGAATATGTTGCCTCTCCGCGTTTCCTGCAACTCATACATGAAGATGATCCGAACCCCGTAGGGTCGGATGTGGCGCCATTGGTCGAATTGCGAAATTTCCAGGGGAAGCGGGGCAAGGAGGTTCGGATTACGATCCAACAGGCAGAGATCCGTCCTGGGGAGTGGATCGCGCTGCTCGGCGAGAATGGCGTGGGCAAGAGCACACTGCTGCTCTCTATGATGCAATTGCTGAAGACGGCGGGTATCTATCGCTTGCAGGGGCAGGACATCGTCTTGCGCAGGGGGGAAGTGCTATCGGATCGGATCGCTTTCGTGTTCCAGAATCCGGAGCTGCAATTCGTGACGAATTCGGTTCAGGAAGAGCTTAGCTTATCGCTTGGTCGAACCAAGTCAGACGCTGTGAAGGCTGCAGATGATCCTCGGGTGAACGAGATGCTGCGAGAGATTCGACTCGAGGTCGAAAGGCATCGTCACCCTTATCAGCTGTCGACGGGCCAGAAGCGTCGGCTCAGCGTGGCGACGGCGCTCATTCATCAGCGTCCGCTGCTGCTGCTGGATGAACCCACGTTCGGATTGGATGCGCGCAGCACATTTGCGTTGCTCGAGCTGGTCGAATCGTGGCGCCAGCGCGGGATCGCCATTGTAATGGTCACGCATGACCCGTGGATCGCAGAGCATTTTGCAACAGGAATCTGGCGCATGACGGAAGGACTTGGCGTTGTGACGTCATCAACGACCCGGATGCGGAGAGAGCTGGTGGTCAGCAGATGAACAAGTGGTTCACGCCGAGACGGGAGACATGGATGCACCATGTGAATCCTGCGATCAAGTTTGTCGCATGTATCGGGCTTTTCGTCATTATTTTATTTACGCACCGGCTTGATTTTATCGTCTATCAGTTTATTGGATATACCACCTTGCTGTTCCTGAGCAGCGGATACTCGTTACGTAAGTTAATACTGCTAACACTACCGTTCATCGTGATTTTCGTATCGTCTTCGATGACAATGATTTTATTCGGCAAAGGGGAGACTACGTGGTGGTCATGGGGACTCTTCCGCATCACCGAAGAGAGCTTCTACCGCGGCATCCATATCGGGTTCAAGACGTTAAGCTGCGCGGCGACGGGCTTGTTATTCGCGTTAACAACGCGTCCCACCCTGCTGTTCTATGCGATGATGCAGCAATTGCGCTTACCGCCGAAATACGCTTATGCTTTTATGGCTTCCTTCCGGATGCTGCCGATTCTGTGGGAGGAGCTCCAGATCCGGCAGCAAGCGCTGGCGGTGCGCGGTGTGCGTACGGGACATTCCGTGCTCGGCTGGAAGGAACGGCTGCTGAACTATGCGGTGCCGCTTCTCGCACAGAGCATTCGCCGTGCGCAGCGCATCGCTGTCGCGATGGAAGCGAAGCGGTTCGCAGCGCAAGCCGGCACCTCGATGCGAACCTATTATTACAAGACTTCAGTTACAAGCCGCGATGGCGTGTTCTTGATCGTCATCCTGCTGCTGGTGTCGGGCGCTTACGTAGCCTCGCACGGTGTGCCGCTGTTCCATGTCGGGGATGTCAGAAGTTGAAGCGGATGTTTGCTATCGGATTTGTTGGATCGGCTATTCGCAACTTGCCCATTGCTTCGCTATAATAAGGGGTAGAGGTGAGACAGGCCATGAAGACGATATTGCAGGTCAATCAATTAACGGGCGGCTATAGCACGGGTAAGCCGGTGCTCCATGATGTGAATTTTGATGTCAATGCAGGCGAGATGGTCGGCCTGATCGGATTGAACGGCGCGGGCAAGAGTACGACGATGAAGCATATTCTGGGCCTTATGCAGCCGCATAAGGGCGAAGTGACGCTCCAAGAGAAGACGCTGGCCGAAGCGCCTGAAGTGTATCGCGGTTCCCTGGCCTTCGTGCCGGAGACGCCGATGCTCTATGAGGAACTGACCGTGAAGGAGCATCTTGAACTGGCAGCAATGGCTTACGGAGTAGAGGAGAAGGACTATGAAGAACGCGTAGATCATCTGTTGTCCCTGTTCCAAATGAAGGATAAATACAATACCTTCTCTATGCATCTATCCAAGGGGATGAAGCAGAAGGTGATGATTATGAGTGCATTTCTCGTTCATCCGCCGCTCTATATGATCGACGAGCCATTTTTAGGACTTGATCCGCTCGGAATCCGGAACCTGCTGGATTTCATGGTAGAGCTGAAGTCACGCGGCGCTTCCATCCTATTAAGCTCTCATATTCTCTCCACGATCGAGAACTACTGTGATCGATTCATTGTCCTGCACCATGGGCGGGTTATTGCGCAAGGAACGCTGGAGCAGCTTAGGCAGCAGCATGCATCGCGCGGCGATGAATCGCTCGAGAACATCTTCTATCAGCTCGTTAAAGGCGGGGCGTAGATGATGGATCTTCAATCGTTATGGCGACGGCGAAAAAGCGCCTTCTGGCAGGAAGTATTCCCATACTTCCGTTATGTGGGACAGAGCGGATTCTTATTGTTTCTAGGATTTATCTTTATCGGTGGTGCTGCGGGGTATGTTGGATTTCTAGGACGGATTCCGGTGGACTTCCCGATTCGAACGGTGAGTCTGATCGTATTACTGCCGTTTGTCTTGTGGAGCAGCTTTCGGACCTTCCTTCAGCCTGCAGATGTGGTCTATTTGCTGCGAGTAGAGCCGAGGATGAAGGAGTATTTTCGAAAAAGTATAGGGTATAGCATCAAGCCGAAGCTGATCATTCTAAGCATCGTATACGGCATTCTATGGCTGCTCTACGTTCGAGCGGATCAAGATCCGAAGCCATTCCTGCTGTTATGGGGCGTGTTGTTATCACTTAATTTATTGAATGGTTATGGCAGCTGGCAGGAACGTCGGATGAGTCAGCTGGGTGTGCGCATAAGCTACCGGCTCATACGGTGGGTGATTTCGATCGTGCTGCTCGCAGTATGGCTGTGGCAGCCGACATGGAAAGCGGTGGTCTTCAGCGTCATCGTCGTCGTAACTTACATACTCGCACTTCGCGTGCCTCGGAAGCATGCGGTGCCGTGGGAATTGCTCATTGCGACAGAGCGGGAGCAGCGCGGGCGGTTCATGATCTTCTTGAACTGGTTCGTCGATGTGCCGTCGATGCCGCAGAAGGTGTACAAACGCACGTGGTTGAATGCCATAGGTCAGCGGGTGAGATTCAAGCAGACATCGGCGTACGAGTATTTATATTTGAAAACACTGCTGCGCAGCGATGTGCTAGGCATGGTGATACGGCTGACGCTGCTTGGCTTGCTGATCCTCTATTGGATCCGAAGCTCGAATTGGGCGCTGCCGGTGTATGGGTTCATGCTGTTGATCATCGGAACGCAATTGACGGCCATCAGACGGTTCCACCGATATTCGTTCTGGGCGTCTATCTATCCGATTCCGTATCCATACCGCAAGAAGGCGATCGTGAAGGTCGCACGGCGGACGCACCTGATTCTCGCGCTGATATTATGGCTGCCTTTGCTGCTTACGAGCGGTGCTTGGACGATGGTCTTCGCGGCCCTCGTAGGCGGGATTGCGTTCGTGGTTTTCTTCCAGTGGGCGTGGTCCAGGAAGAAGTGGATGGAGCATGAGGATGATGAGGATTTATAGGTGAGACATACTCTATTCATAGCGAAATCGCTTTTCGTTCCCGATTGTATGGGAAGGAGGAGCGATTTTTTTCGTTCATGATAAGATTTTGAATGACCCGCACAAAAATATTAGGCCTGGTCAGAGCCTCGCGAACGTGATGTAATCGACTTGGACAGGCTCTGCCGAATCGAGCCGAAGTGCCCGGTTGATCTGTCCCCGGTGATATTGCCCATGTAAGAGAACCTGCAACAGGATGTCCCGGATGGACGTTCGGAACGGAACCCCGCTCTGGTTCGCATAGTCGATCATCTCGTCCAACTCGGATTCCTCGAGCCCCTCGATATAGACGCGATATTGCTCGGCGTTTTCTTCGAACATCGTCCGGATCGCCGTCAGGTCTTCCGCTTCCTCCCACAACGAATATTGCGCGCTGCCTTTCCCCTGCAATCGGGACAGCCAGACTCGTTCCGCGACCGCGACGTGCCGAACCAGCTTCAGCAGGTCCTTGTTCTTAATCTCACTCGCCTCGAGCGTGTCCAAGATACGTCCGTCCGCCCAGTACAGGTGGTCCATCATGCACTTGATCGTCTTCATTTCGGTTTCCCCCTCTTTTTGGGTGTACCCCGATATTTTTAAGGATATCCGTTCGACGTTTGTCTGATCTAAAAAAACCGCGATTTTCGCGGCTAGCTTGAAACCCAATTCGTATTAATAATTTGGTCTAACAACTTCATTGATCTCATACTAATTTTTCAATCGTTATGAACGTATACATCATAAAATTTTTGATCATCTTTAATTTTTCTTATTTTTATTTGTAATTGACCGTTTTCGAATTTGGCTCTGCAATCTCGAGACTTCACCAATACTGGAAGCTTAATAATATAAGGCTGGTTTTCTGAAAGCCCCTCGATCTTTATTTGGTTTGAACTTGAAGAGATATACAAATCCCCGATATTTATACTGTCAGGAATATTGATTTTGATAAATACAAAATTATGAGTTTGAAAAATTTCATGTCTTAGCAGATTATTTTTTTTTAATCCTATAGGAATATTACTTAGGATATCTTGTACATAGTTTTCAACCCAATTCCCCGTAGGAATATTATTTTCCATTTGCATTGGGAATTTACCACCGAAGAACTTTTCAAAAGCTTTCCAATCAAATGTATTATTCGATGTTTCGCTCAACCTTGTCACCCCACGAATCAAATTTCTATATTGTATGTAAGTTACGACTTTAGGTGTTCATCTAATGTTGCAGTAACAAATAGGCATTTGCCTTCATACGATGTGTTATAAATACGTATCTCGGAGAGCAATTAGGGTGGTATCGTATGAATCTTATTGTCCACCAAAGTATTTCAATACAGAACTTACATGTAAATTCAATATCAAATTCTTCGATATTGCAGATTGGCAGTACGGGTGCGATGAATCCACTATCGAATTCGTACAACACAGCTGGTTCGCCTCAGGCTGAGCAGAACAGTTCTAGCGCACCTCTAGTTCCTTTACCGCCTGTTGATAAATAACAAATTTTTGATAGGAGGAATTGGCGATGATTCAGGCTTCAAATGGATACAACAGTCATTTGCAGCAACTTCATTCTTATATCAGCTGGCAAGCAGATAAGATAAATAAATTAGAAACCAATGTTGAAGAAATAAAAAAAGAACTGACAGATTTCAGAAATCAAAAACAAATTTCAGTCGATAAAATCGAATATCGATTTGACTTGCTAAAAGTAGAAAATTTAAATGGTACATTAGTCATAGGTGTTACACCAGATGGAGCAAAGTCTATTGAGGAGATGGCAAAAAACGGTTACAGTGTGGTGCACAGTTCGAAGGATAAACATTCCGAACTTTATGATTCAACGTCTAACACGATGGAACATTATTTAAAGAGCGAAGTCCCGGGGAAAATTGATTCCATTTCAAAACAATTCCAATTGAATGTCGATCATGAATATCGACAGCGAATGACGAATGATTTAAAAAAACAATTACATGACAGAATCCATCATTATATGAACCAGGTTGATCATGATAAAGATTTGTCAACTTCTAAACAATTTATATTGGATCATGTAAAAAGAGACATTCAAATAGCAATTGAGCAGCATCTCGAATCGATTCAAAACCATAAGAAAGGAGTTCAAACTCATGATTCAAATGACAGTCGTAAATAAAGAAATTAATGTAAATTCAATTCGTGTTATAAGTGTATCTGGTTCTTCTATAATGATGGTCGGTGATACGAAAGATATTAAATGTTCATCCCTGTCTGATACTCCCCCTGAATCGTTGAACATTGTTCCAGCGACTCGATGATCAGCACGATAATAAAATGGTAAGAATCTCATCCGTTAAACTGATGCAGGTTGACAGCATCTCGTCGAGTGCAATTCTAATTGTTGGAGATGCCCTAAGATTGAACCCTGATTCAAAAGCTCTTATATTTCAACAAGAGACTCCAACCTATATAGAAACCGATGGGGATTTTAACAAATATTCAATTTTCTCGAAAGAAATTCCCGAACCGACAGAACTGATTCCTGTTCAGATGAACATTGTTAACGAATCGAAATTTATAAACGTAAGTGAATTACAAATAACGGGAGTCGATACTTCTTCGATCGTTCAAATTGGTTCAAATTGTTCAATAGAGAGTGAATCAAGATCCAAACAAATTCGTCAACTAAACTTGGTTGCCAATAGAGGTGGTATGAATGTATGCCTTCCATAGTTGGTGCAATAAAAATCAATAGCGTAGCATCTGGTGGAATCGTGCAGATTGGTGATGCAATACAATTATCACCTGAAAGTACCTCTAAATCCTATGCGGGTCCGGGGTCATTTAATATTGGCGATTTTATGACTAATAATAGCGGTTTGAGTGCTACAAATACATGGGATCCTGATGTGAATGATTCGAATAATGTCTAATAGAAAATGATATCAATAAGGCTGTTGGCTCAAAAGGCTGCCTATCTGTCGGTAGCCATTTTTCGTTGTACAAGCCTGTCCTTCCCCCGCTTAATTCCGAAATCCCTCATATCGTATATTATTGTGAATATAGAGCTTTACCCGCTACCAGTATTGGCATGTTTGAAAAATAATGTCCCTTTTCTCCATACGCTTCCATTATTTTTGAATATTGTAATGTTAGATGCTATCAAAGAAGGGGTGGGGAGCGATGACATTATTAGAACCGATAAAATATTTGGAGACGCTGTCTGGAAAAGCTGCACATTTGTTGTTATTTAATGATGGAAACCGTTATGCGGTCAAATGTAAAAATAATTTCCACGGAACAAGGGAACTGGTAAATGAATTCGTAATCGCCAGATTAGGGCAACACCTTTCTTTGCCTGCTTTGCCTGAAGCCCTTATTGAAGAAGTGATTCGGGAAATTCCTAGTAATTGGAGTGTGCCGATGCAAGACAGAGAGGCCCTTGTTACTTATCTCATATTACGTAAAAAAACATTTGCTGATTCGGTGTATCAATTTGCAAAAAAATATGGAAGGGGCTCGGCAGCAGCGTTTTAGTTTTTATGCCCTATCATTAAAAAACGTTTTGTTGTATCATCAATCGGATCAAAAGGCTTACCATCCCATGTGGTCATTTCGATTCTATCAAATCCAGCAGCTATGAATAACTCTCTCGTACAATGGGTGCTTACGGTTTGTGAATGAATATATTTAATCGTAATCTCATCCGTCATTGTATTTATATATGTTTCTTCGTGCTCAATTGTTGATGTTGCATGATTATATTCGTGGCGTATGAGCGTATATATTCCATTCTCTAGTGACCAAGTCTTATTGAAAGTATATCGGTGTTTAAGCTTTCCAAAGTTTTCATTCCACATCTCATATATGAACATGCCTCCACTTCTTAATAATTGAAATATGTTTCTAACTGGTTTGGCTGTGATTTCGATTGGATCAATCCATGTAGCAATATCAAATTGATTGTTATTGTTTATATGATTGATGTCTTGAACGATATAATTCGAGTTCGGATAATCACGGTTATTATGCTTAGACTGTTCAATAAACGTTTTAGATACATCGATACCGGTTACATGATATCCATTTTGCAGCCATATTTTATGATATCTAGACAAGCCGCATGCAATGTCAATAATGTCGCTACCTTGTTGCTCAAAGATCGACAGCATTTGTGTTGCTATAAATAGTTGTTCCTCCTCATCGTCAAATCCCCAATTCATATAATCTTTATCGAAATCTTCATTACCATAGCGAAGCATACACTCTCTATTCATTTTCATTTTTTTATCCCTCATCATTAGATTTGTAGATATGCAGGGTATTCGCGAAACTTTTGAGCTATCCTGCTCGTTAGCTTAACGACTCTTTGCGTATGTAGACAAGCCCGCCGAATTCTTCCTCACCTCCAGAAAGTCAAAATTTTACACAACCTTGTCAGAATCATCTACTACGTCGCCTATCAAATTTCACTACAGTTAAAGGTGCAGCACGCATGACGCGGACGGGCGATCATTCTGGAATTACGAACGTAAAGAAGTCTTAGCGGGTTAGCTGCTTCATTACCATCTGTTTTAGGACAGGTAGGTCCTGTCACTGAAGAACAACTTGATATATACTATATTTACCATGCCGATTGTCATCATGCAGCTGCCTATGAATAACTAGAATCCATCATAAATCGTTTGGGGGGAATGGCGAAATGTTCAAAATCATGCTCATTGACGATGATGTACCGATGTTAAAGGTTCTTCAGCAGATGATGGATTGGGAGCAGCTGTCGCTCTCCTTAATCGGAAGCGCTTACTCCAGCGTGAAGGCGCTGCAGATGTTCAAGGAGCTGCTGCCGGATATCGTCATAACGGATATCGGAATGCCGCAGATGGACGGCCTGCAATTAAGCGCCGAATTCAAGAAAATCAAACCGAATGTCCGCATTATTTTCTTGATGTGCCATGAAGACTTCCATTATGCGAAACAGGTGCTCGCGATGAATGCGGATGGCTATTTGATCAAAGATGAATTAACGGCGATGCAGTTGGAGAAGAGTCTGATGAAGTCAATTCAATCCATTCAAGCCATGGTGGCCATGTCGGAGCAAAACTCCTACCGGGAGCAGTTCAAACGCAATATTGATGTATTCAAGCAATCCTTCTATCAACGGCTTCTTGCGGGTAACCCGGCCCAACTGCTCCTGCAATACGCGAAGCAGTTGGAGATTCGTTGGGACTATCCGATGTTCATGATCGCGTCAGGTTCGATTTCGCTGACAGGGACCTTGCAGAGATATTCGTATCACGATATTTCGACGCTTCGATACGGGATCTATAATATCGCCCAGGAGTTATCCAGAACGTATGACGGCATCACTGTATTTACGGATCAAGCTGAATGGGCTTTTGTCTTGAATTATCGGCAAAGCCTGACGTTCAATGCGCAGCAATATCTACACCGCTATCTGGAGAAGCTGTCGGAGAATTGCGAGCAGTATCTCAAGGTGAAGCTGCGTTATGTGCTGTACACGAACAAATTGGAGATCGAGCAATTAGGCGGGACACTCCGTCAGATGCAGAAAGAGAAATACTATGCCTATTACGCGGATGAAGCGATCATGACCTGGGAAATGGCCAAGTTGAAGCCGAAATATGGGGATGCGAAAATTATGCTGCAGCAGGAGCGAGATGAACTGATTCGCGCGGTTCAAGCACTGCAGACGGATCAATCAATCGCATCGCTTGAGAAGCTGTTCCAGAAAGCAAAAACCGAACAGCTCGACCCGATGGAACTGGTTCAGGAGTGCTCTCGGACGATGCGATTGATCGAGATGCAATCGACAAAGGCGATGATCGATAATCGGTATTATACATATCTGGATGCCACCATGCATGCCGAGGATACGAAGATGATGATGGCGATGAAGCTGTATGCGTTGCTCGGGAATACGAAATTGCAGGCCAGTACCAAGGCCAAGAACATGAAGCTGCAAGAAATCGATCAATATTTACTTGCGCATCTATCCGAGAATGTCACTTCGGTTGATGTAGCACAGCATCTGTATTTGAATCCGAGTTACTTCTCCAGATATTTCAAACGGATGACTGACGAGAATTTCACGGATTATGTTCATCGCTTTAAGATGAAGGCAGCTATGCGAATGCTGGAATACCCGGATGAGACGATTGAGATGATCTCGCTGAAGCTGGGGTATTCCGACCGAACTTATTTTACGAAAGTGTTCAAGAAATATATTGATATGACACCTGGGGAGTACAAATCTAAAATGAGCAGCGGCCTATAGAGCCCAAAAGTTCAGGAAAGAGGCGACAAGATGAGCGCAGGGGAGACGATTCATCAGAATCGAATGCAAGTGGAAGTAGAAGAACTGGATACGGTGCAAGCAATGTTCGCGGCTGGAGATGAAGCAGCTGCTTATGAGGCGCTGCATCGCCACTATCTTGATCGGAGCGAGCCGAGGCTGTATTGGGAAGAATCCGATCTGCCGCAGTTGAAGTCCTATGTGCTGGAGCATTGTTCGCACGAGCTTCAATTGATTCGTAAGACCGCAGACGAGGTCGCACGCAATATATTCGTCTTTCAATTCCCATGGGATATGGAGCGGACGAACATTCCCGTAACTTTCAACGGGCCGATTGATTGGAATTATATCCCCGCAGAGGATCCGGAATGGACCTATATGCTGAATCGGCATCGGTACTGGATTGCGCTGGGCCAAGCCTATGTCTTGACGGGGGATGAGACCTATGCGGAGACATTCTGTTTGCAGCTCGAAGATTGGATCGATCGGAACCCTGTTCCTGAACCGGGGGCGCCGCCAGGGCTAACGTGGCGATCGATTGAGGCGGGTCTGCGCTGCGAGAATTGGATTAAAGCTTTCGCTTATATGAAGCGTTCACCTCATTTCACGCCAGCCCTGCTCGGCAAGATGCTCACATCACTCTATGAACATGCGGAATATATAGGAGCCACGATTTGTGAAGGAGCCAAGCGGATCAGCAACTGGAGCGTGCTCGAGAACCATGGATTATTCGAAGTGTCGATTTTCATGAAAGAATGGAAATCGTCTGCGGTTTGGCGAGAGATCAGCGAGCGACGGCTTTTAGAGACATCTAGGCTGCAAGTCCTGAAGGATGGACTGCATTGGGAGCAATCGCCGATGTATCACAATGAGGTGCTGCATTGCTACTTGGATTATTGTCTGCTCTCACGGAATAATGGGCTTACGCCTGAGCCTGAGATCGTGGCGGTGGTTCGGAAGATGGCCTATGCCGATCTCTACATTGCGAAGCCGAACCATCATCAACCGCTGCAAGGTGATAGCGATAATAATGATCTGCGGGATTTCATCTCCGCAGGGGCGCTATATTTCGAAGACGAGACGTTAAAATACGGCGGATTCGCTAAGCTCGATTTTGAGAATGCTTGGACCTTCGGTTGGAAGGGCATTCAGACCTATGATCAGTTAGGCGTGTCTGAACCGGATATGACCTCGGTTGCCTTCCGTCATACAGGGAACTATGTCATGCGCTCCGGGTGGTCCGAGCAGGATGCGTATGCGTATTTCCACTGTGGGTTTATGGGTGGAGGCCACGGCCATGCGGATATGCTTCATCTGGACATACATGCCTATGGCCGCGATCTGTTAACAGATGCGGGACGTTATAATTACGGGGACCACACGCCTATTAGGCGCTTGCTGAAGCAATGCGATTCGCATAACACGACGACGGTGGACGGCATGGACTTCTCGACATATGACAGCTCCTGGTCTTATGGCCGAATTGCTGATCCAGTGGGTGTGCAATGGATATCGGAGCCTGCATTCGATTATGCGGAAGGAAGCCACACGGGGTACCGTCATTTGGCTGATCCCGTCTATCCATTGCGCCGCATTATTTTCGTGAAGCCGGGGTACTGGGTGCTCGCGGATAGCTTCGATTGCAAGGCTGAGCATACCTTCGAACAGCATTTCCATTTCATGCCGGGCGAAGTGATCTTCGATGAATCGAGCAAGGTCAGCTGTACGGTATCACCCGATGAGGCGAACCTTCGCATCATTCCCGTACATCCGGAACGATTAACCGTTACGGTGCGTGATAGCGTCATATCAAGAGAATACAACGTCATCGAAGATAATCTAGCTGTCACGTATCAGAGCCGAGCGACAGGATTCACGTCGATGGTCCACGTTCTGTTCCCGCAGCCAGCAGGATCGCTTCATGCGCCGGAAGTAGAAGCGGTCGAAGTCTACAATTATTTAGGACAGCCCGTATCGTCGAGTGAAGCGGAAGCGGTTCGGCTGACCTTTGGAGAGCATACGGCGTTCGCAGGTGAGGAGCACATCGTGCTGATCTGCCACAAGGTGCCTGGTTATCATATCGATTCGTATATCGTAGACGGAACGCAAGTATTCGGTGAGGTTATCTTACTCAGACGCAAGCAAGGGCAAGAGGAAGTTATCGTAATCAAATAGGATCCATACTAACGCGATGGGGTGATGAGCAATGTGGCAAACAGCGATTGAAGCGGCCATGAAGACGATTCGGCAAAATATTGAGAAGCATCCGGGATTACTCCCTCATATTACAGAGAATCAGCGGTATGATTGGGGCGCAAACGATGATTGGATCGAAGGGTTCTATATCGGCATGATGTGGCTGGCGTATGAATATAGCGGAGATGAGTTTTTCAAGAAATCCGCTTCGAATTATTTAAGCAATTTCGAAGATCGACTCGTGCGTCACCATGTGCTGGATCATCATGATATCGGATTTTTATATTCGTTGTCTGCCGTAGCAGAATGGCGTATCACCGGAAATCCGGGGGCGAAGGAGCTTGCATTACAAGCGGCCGATAAGCTTGTCGCGCGTTACCGTCCGAATTTCGGCGCGATTCAAGCATGGGGCGTCGAAGGGGATCCGGAGAACGGCGGGCGCATCATCATCGACTGTTTGTTGAATCTTCCGCTGCTCTATTGGGCGTATGAACAGACGGAGGATCGCCGCTATTATGATATCGCTGTGAAGCACGCGGATAAGAGTCTGCGCTTCCTTGTGCGGGGAGATGGCTCGTCCTATCATACGTTCTATTTCAATCAAGAGAATGGCAATGCGATTCGAGGCGGCACGCACCAAGGGTATCAGGACGGTTCGACTTGGACCCGCGGCCAGTCTTGGGGCGTGTACGGCTTCGCGCTAAGTTACCGATACACGAAGGATCCGGTCTATTTGGATGCTTCTAAGCGTTTGGCCAAATATTTCATCGCACATCTACCGGAAGACCATGTGGCGTATTGGGATTTCGATGTCGAGGTGGTGGCAGGCACGCCGCGTGACAGCTCGGCATCCGCGATTACGGCGTGCGGTATTCTGGAACTGCTCGAATGGCTGGAGCCGAACGATCCTGATCGGGAACTGTTCCAGACGGCGCTCGACAACATGATGCGCTCGCTTGTCGTGAACTATTCGACGAAGGATTTGCCGGCTGCCGAAGGATTGATCCAGCATGGTTCTTACCATGTGCGGGGCAATCGTGGTCCGGATGATTATATGATCTGGGGCGACTACTATTATCTTGAAGCGCTTGTGCGGATGGAGAAGGGGATTCGAGGATACTGGTAGAAGCGAGGCACCATATCGACTGAAATGAAGAGCGCCCTAGGGAGTGTTGTCACTCCTTAGGGCGCTCTATTCATGTTCCGACTATCGAATGGTTAATGTGCCATTCGCATGTCCAACGATCAATTGGCTCGTCAATCCGACGAACAATCCGTTCTCGACGACACCCGGAATCAGATTTAACTGGGTATGCAGTGTCACAGGATCCGTGATCGAACCAAAGCGGCAATCTGCGATGAGGTTGCCATTGTCCGTGATGTAGTTCGATCCGTCCTTTTGACGGATCGTCAGCTCACAGCCAAGGGCTTGCAGCTTGCGAACCGTCAATTCGTACGCGAAGGGCACGATCTCAACAGGGAGCGGGAAGGCGCCGAGCGAGTCTACGACCTTGGACTCGTCCACGATGACGATGAAGCGCCGGCTGTTCGCAGCGAGCAGCTTCTCGCGGAGCAGTGCGCCGCCGCCGCCCTTGGTCAATTGTAGGTTGGCATCCACTTCATCGGCTCCGTCAATCGTCAGGTCGATGACTTCGACGTCAGCGAAGGGGATGATGGGAATGCCAAGGTCATGGGCTAGCGATTCAGAGACGGTCGAGCTCGCGACAGCTTGAATCTTCAGTCCTTCACGTACGCGCTCGCCGATCTTTTGAATGGCGAAGTAAGCGGTGGAGCCAGTCCCCAGCCCGACAATCATGCCGTCCTCAATGGATTCGACGGCTTTTTCTGCTGCAATTTGCTTCGGATTAATACGCATGTAAGATCACCTCGGGTTGTAATCCTCTAAGTATACAACTTCACGGTGTTGTTATACAAAATCGATGCGGCATCCGTGACCGGAATCGACTTCAAGTCCGCAATCACTCGGATCACATCGAGCACCATCTTCGGATGCGTCTGCTGCCCCATGAAAGGACCTTCGAACGGCCAAGGGCCATCCGTCTCGACCATCAATTGTTCGATGGGGTAAGCACGTACCAAATCTTGAATTTCGGATTCGTAGCATACATCCGGCGTAATGGAGATGAAGTAACCATTTCGAATCATTCGATCAACTGTATGTGGCGCACCCTTGAACCAATGAAAATGGGCGCGGGTGACTTGATGTTTCTCTAGCAGATCGCAAGCAATATCCGCGTCCTCATAGACCGCGTGCAGCACGATTGGACGATCTAGTTCATGCGCCAATTGCACGAATCGATCGAGAAGCTTAATGTAGCCTTCCAGCTCGAAAGACTGTCCTGTCGCTTCCGCTTCGATACGGTTGTAGTAAGGGAGACCGACTTCACCGATAGCGAACCGCTCGTCCTGATGTTCCCGTATCCAATGCAGAAGCTCAGCGATCGATTCTTCCGAGGGGAGCGGTTGCTCTGGATGGAAGCCATAGGCCGGAATGACTTGCTCGGGGTAAGCCTGCGCAAGGGCATGCGTCGCTAGCGTGGAATCATAGCGCATGGAGACTGCAACGACCTGGCTTACGCCTGCTGCTGCCGCTTCGGACAACAGCTTCTGCTGATCTTCCGGGGTGTATTGATCAAGATGGATATGCGCATCCATGGCACGTATGAAATTATTGTGCATGCTGAACACTTCCTGTCTGCAATAATTGATAGATATCCCGCTTCATACGGATGAAAGATTCGCTGTTGATGATTGCTTCGTCGCGCGGGCGAGCGAACGGCACTTCGAATTCTGCGATCGTCTGCGCCGGAGCGGCGGACAATACATAGATGCGATCAGACAAGTAGATCGCTTCCTCGATGCTGTGCGTGACGAGCAGCACAGAGCGGCGATGCTCCTCCCAGATGCTGAGCAGCCACTGCTGCATCTGCAATCGAGTGAGCGCGTCGAGCGCGCCGAACGGCTCATCGAGCAGGATCAGCTCCTGTGGGCTCAGCATCGCACGCACGAACGAGGCGCGCTGCTGCATGCCGCCGGAGAGCACTTGAGGATACTGATCCTCGTATCCTCCCAGCCCTGCACGCGCGAGCCAAGTACGTGCCAGCTCGCGCCGCGATTCCCGCGAAGCGGCGGTGCGAGTGCCCTCCGCACGGCCGCCGCGCTTCATGGCGTTCGATGCTGCGATATCGAGTGCCATGAGCACATTCTGTTCCAGCGTGTACCACGGGAACAGCGCTGGTTGCTGCGGCATGTAGCTGATGAGGCCCTTGCTGCCGGTGACGCGCTGGCCATCCATCCGAATCTCGCCGCCGTCAGGTTGGAGGAGCCCGCCAATGAGTTGGAGGAGGGTGCTCTTCCCGCTGCCGGAAGGCCCGATGATCGAGACGAATTCGCCCGGATGTACGGCGAGGGTCAAGTTCTTCAATACGGTATGCTGCTGTCGATCACGTTCGAACGATTTATCGATCTGTAACACTTCAAGTTTAGGAATTTCTTGCGCTCCATCCATTAGAATTGAATTCATGCCGATCATCGACCTCCGTTCTTGATTTTCCAGCGCACCGCCCACTTCGCGAGCAGGGCGAAGATCCCGAATAAAGACAAGCTCACTGCTACGATAACGACGATCGTCGCGAAGACTTGCGCCGTCATGAAGCCATTCGCCGATAGTTTGATATACGTCCCGAGCCCTTCCTTGGCACCGAGCCACTCCGCTGCAACCGCCGTAATGACGCTATAGGAAGCCGCGAGCTTCATGCCCGAGAAAAGATATGGTAGTGCATTCGGCAGCTCTAGCTTCCATAGCATTTGCCGCTTCGTCGCACCGATCATCTGCATATAATTCAAGTATTGCGGGTCTGGCTGCGAGAGTCCAGTCAACGTCGACACGACGACAGGGAAGAAGCAGACGAGCATAATGAGGACAACCTTCGGTGCAATCCCGTATCCCAACCAGATGATGAGGAGCGGCCCCGTCGCGACGATCGGCACGTTCTGCGTTAAGATGAGCAGCGGGTAAATCCCGGATCGAAGAAACGGGATGATGTGCAAGAGGACGGCTAGTACGATACCCAGTCCAATCCCGCTTCCTAAACCGAGCAGCGTAATGCGAATCGTCGAAGCGGCATGCATCCATAACCGTGCACGCACATCTGCCTGAGTGAATACTTCTAGGATGCGCAGCGGACTCGGCAGCAAAAATTCCTCGATATGCCCCCAGGTCACCGCACATTGCCAGATCACAAGAAAAGAGAAGAGGACGGCCACGGGCGGCCATCCTGCTTGGAACCAACGTTTATTCCTCATCTTCTCCAACATCCTTAATCATATTTTTTCGTTAACTTCTCCATGGATGCGCCATGGGTTGGGTTGTAGAAAATCTTGACCTGCGAGATTACGGCTGGACAACCATCGTCGATCATCGCTTCATTCATAACCTTCACGATGTCGAGCAGGTCGCTGAGTTCGCCTTCCATCGTCGTCTCGAGCGGTGCGACGCGATATTTCACGCCGGCGTTATTGATCACCGCAATTGCACGATCCACGTAAGGAATGACATCCTCGTAGTTTAATGTTTTCGGAATAATTTGAATGCTTAGTAATGCGTTAGCCATGCTGCATGCCTCACTCTCATTTTAGAGGTTGTTCAAAAAGTAATCATTTGTCCACATCAGAAAGTGACGTTCTTTCTGATTGGCGTCTAAACCTACATTACGATCGCGGTCGCTCACCCTAGGATTTGCTTCGATAAAGGTTTATACATCACGAAGTAGTTCAGGAAGCATACTCGACATCGAATCTTGCATTCACCTTCGAAGAGCATATGCTTACGAAGTATGTTTCCTTTGGAAACATTTTAGGTACTCATTTAGGTTTTGCCTAAACTCCGTTCCTCCTGAAAGTTATTCGAAGAAAAACTCGCTACGGAAGCATTATCCAAAGATTCACGCAACCCAAGTATCGCTTACGATGCCAGTTTTCTACGAAAACTTTCAGGTGCTGAAATGCCAACTTTTTGAACTCTCATTTTATTGTTTCGGTAAAAAATCATTCGTAAACGCTTTGTCCGGTTCAAATGTGCCTGTCAGCAATTTATGCTCCGTCATCCAATCCGCATAGTTGACCCACACGTCACGCTTCTGCACACCCCAAGCTGCCGCATCATCCTGATAACGCGGGCTAAGCCATTTCTGACTTGCGCGTACAAGGTCGGCGTTGAGGTCTGGTTCTGCCTTAATGAGAATATCCGCTGCCTCATCCGGATGCTGAATCGCGAACGTGTAACCTTCTGCAGCACCTTTCACGAAGGCACGAACAAGGTCCGGTTTCTCGGCGATCATTTTCTCGCTCGTCGCTAGCACCGGTGTATAGTAGTCTAATTTGGAACTGTAATCTTTCAAATAAATCATGTTCATTGGCTCTTTGCGCAGCTCGGCTTCAACGCCCGTCCACGCATAGTAGATCCATGCAAAGTCGATATTGCTCTTCGTCGCCGTGAAATAATCCGCGCTGCCGATGCTTACATTGTTCACTTTTTTCACATCTGCTTTCTCGGTCTCCATTAAGGATTGCAGCATCGCTTCCTCATTCGGGGAACCCCAGCCGCCGTAGGTTTTGCCTTCAAAATCTTTAGGCGTCTTAATGTTCTTGTCTACCGGGGATGCGAATCCCGATGTGTTATGTTGAATCACCGCTGCGAGGGAGACGATCGGCACGTTCTGTGTACGTCCAAGGGTAATGTTCTCTTGGTAACTAACGCCAAACTCCGCATTTCCCGCTGCGACCATCATATCTGCGCCGCCTTCACCCGGTTGAACGATCTCCACATTGAGGCCATTCTCCTTGAAAAACCCTTTGTCTCGCGCAACATATAACCCGGTATGATTCGTATTCGGCGTCCAGTCGAGCACGACCTTGACCTTCGTCAGTTCCTTCGGCGCTTCCTGCTGAGCCGCTTCACCGCTAGGTTCCGCCGTTTTGGCAGGTTCGGTTTTGCCGCCGCAGCCTGCGATGACGATGAACAGTGTAAGACAGATGAGCCATAGTGATTTTTTCATGATGACAGTTCTCCCCTTTTTTTCTATCATTCGTCTGACAAATAAAAAAAACGCCCCCAACCGGAGACGTTAGCATAAGCGAATATCACAAAAAATAAACTTCGTTCCTACGCTGGCATTATCCAGATCAGGTATAAGGGTCAGTGTCATATGGGACACAATCTCAGCCGGCCATTCCAGCACCCCTGGGGTCGTATTCAATTCATCAAGCGTCCTCATTATATCACTAAACGCGAAGAATGCATACAAGATTTAGGGATTATAATAAGGTTTTTAAAAGTTAGCATTTCAGCACCGAGAAGGTTGCGTGAACCTGAAGAAGGAGGAACGGAGTTTAGGGAAACCTAAATGAGTACCGGATTTCGAGGGTGAACGCAAGATTCGATGTTGAATTTCTTCAAGATATACTTCGTGATCAAAGGATAACTTTTAAACTTCCTATTAAATGACTTGACCTAAATAGGCGTCCAATTGCGGTTTGCTCGGCATGTAGTGGATCGAGCGTAAGTATCGAATCGTACGCGTCTCGGCGCGCATCACGATGGAGTGCGTCTCCGCTTGGTCGCCTGCGAGGAACTTCACGCCGCCGACGAAGTCGCCTTGCGTAATACCGGTCGCTGCGAAGATCACGTCGCCTTTGCCGACCATGCGCTCCATTGTCAGCACATCATGCGGATTCATAATATTCATCGCATAGCAGCGATTTAATTCTTCTTCGTTCATTGGCATCAATCGGCCTTGGATCTCGCCTCTTAAGCAGGTCAACGCTGCCGCGGCCAATACGCCTTCCGGCGCACCGCCGGATCCGATGTAGAGATCAACGCCCGACTCGGGAAAAGAAGGTGCCATAGCGCCCGCGACATCTCCGGCATTCAGCAATCGAATTCTGACGCCCGCTTCGCGAAGAATGCAAAGCTGCTTGGCATGACGCTCGCGATCCAGAATGGAGACCGTCAGCTCCGAACGTTTCTTGCCAAGCCCAAAAGCGGCTTTCTGCAGCGTCAGTTCGAGCGGATCGTTCAGGCTCAGCTTGCCAGCGAGCGCAGGTCCGCAGGCTAGCTTCTCCATATACATATCCGGCGCATGAAGGAGCTGGCCACGTTCGGCGATTGCCATGACGGCGAGTGCGCCATTCAAGCCTTTCGCCACGAGCTCTGTGCCTTCCACGGGATCTACCGCGATATCGATCGCTTCGCCCTCCCCATTGCCGACTTCTTCCCCGATATACAGCATTGGCGCTTCATCCATCTCGCCTTCGCCAATAACGACTTTACCGTGAATCGGCACATTTTTGAACATGCTCCGCATAGCTGTTGTCGCTGCATCATCCGCTTCATTTTTCATGCCTCTACCGGTCCACTGCGCAGCCGCGATGGCTGCCGCTTCCGTAACTCGCACCATTTCTAGCGATAATAGTCTTTGCATTATGGGGCCTCCATCTCTATTTATGATGTATTAATGGGCTTTACATTCTCTATTTATTATGACACAATAAATCATATGATGTACATCTTATTTTTGCAACAACTTTTATCTATCCACATAAAAAGGGCGTAATAAGTACAATATAACCCACATACACTTTTCAATAGCGAATGAACTCTTGCGTTCTGATGCCATAAGATTGTGACATCATATATATCAGACTTATTTCATAATGAAAAGGGGATGGAACAGCATGAATGAAGCAATGAACGAATTGAGATGGGGCGTTGTGCTCTGCTCGCGCTGCAACAGCATTATCGATATGGTCGAGACGGAGAAGCCGTCCGTTTATTATAGCCAGTGCAGAAGTGGACAATGTTCTGCGGAACCTAGCGTTGTGAGCGATGTTTCTTATGATCCGTACAACGGTTAAGGACATGGACGAATAGGTGCAGATACGATATGATGAGGATAATTGTAAGATGAACCGAATTCAGTAAGAACTAAGGAGTGAAGGGTCATACAGCTATCGTCGCGGCAATATGAAATTCTACAACTTGTACAAGATCATGCTCCAATTACCGGGGAACAGATTGCGGAACAGCTTGGCGTCAGCCGGCCGACCATTCGATCGGATTTGTCCATTCTCGTGATGCTGGGTCACCTGGATGCGAAACCGAAGGTCGGCTATTTCCTTGGCAAGCAGAATCGTAATGAAAACATGGTAACGCCAGACGTACTGGTGCGAGATGTGCAGATGCCGCCGATTATTGTGCGCGAGACCGCCACGGTAAGCGATGCGGCTGTTGCGCTGTTCCTTGGCAATACGGGGGTACTCATTGTGACGGACGAAGATGGGGTACTGCTCGGTGTTATTTCCAGCAAGGATCTGCTGAAGGTGACGATTGGCAACCCAAGTGCAGCTACTTTGCCGGTTGGCGTCGTCATGACACGGATGCCGAATATTGTGACGGCCTCCCCAGAGGATCATTTACTGGATGTTGCCCGGAAAATGGATGATCATCATATCAGCACCTTACCTGTCGTTATCCCATATGGAGAGAGCAAATCGCCAGAGAGATGGGAAGTCGTCGGACGCATTTCGAAGACGACCGTGAATAAAGTAATTTTAAAACTCGCGAAATAACTGGATTGGACTTGAGCCATATTGGAAAAAGGGGAGAAGGATGAATGGGGCAGGAGCCACAGCAGATGATCACCATATGCTCGGACTCCGTCGGTGAGACGGCGGAGAGTGTCGTTCGGGCGACGATGAAGCAGTTCGCCGGACAAGACGTACAATTGCGCAGAATCGGGCAAATCAAGCATGAAGATGATATACGCGCCATTATGGAAGATGTCAGTCGGATCGGCGGTTTTGTCGCCTATACGCTCGTCCAGCCTGAACTTCGAGAAATGATGCGGTCCGAAGCAATTCGACTCGGCATACGCGCTGTCGATATTATGGGACCGATGATGCAAGCCTATATTGACACGTTCCATGATGCGCCGAGCCGCAAGCCGGGATTGCTGCATCAATTGGACGAACATTATTTTCGCCGGATGGAAGCGATCGAATATTCCGTGCAATATGATCATAGCCAGGATGTGAAGACACTGCCTGATGCGGACATTGTACTGCTCGGCGTGTCGCGGACCTCCAAGACGCCACTCAGCATTTTCCTCGGCCATAAAGGCTACAAGACGGCGAACGTACTCGTCGTACCGGAGATGAAGCCGCCAAAAGAGCTGTTCCAGCTCACGACGCAGCGTGTCGTGCTCCTGACCATGGATCCAGAGCAGATGCTCAAGATTCGTACAGAGCGATTGAAGACACTTGGGCTGCCTGCGGGAGCAAGTTATACAACCCGGGAGCGGATCCAAGAAGAGCTCGATTATGCGCATGCGCTAGCCGAGCAGCTGCAATGTCCGGTCATCGACGTGACAGATAAAGCGATCGAGGAGACGGCGGGATTGATCCTCGGGAATATATAGGAGAAGCCAGACCTGTGAGGGTCTGGCTTTTTGCTGCTCGACTGGTGGGGGGATGAATGTTGTGGAAGGGGAGGGAGATGCGAATCCCACTTTCGCATCTGCGCGACTGCCTGCTAACGAATCGAGCAATGCTTATTTGCCCCAAATCCGGCGTGTTGCAATTGTAACGAATCACAGCGACGCTATTCCCCATGATTTAACGGTAATTATTCCAAAAAACATGCATTAGCGTTGCTAGGATTCGTTAGCCTGCGCAAAAGCACTGTTTTCGCGCAATAAGCATATTAGGATTCGTTAGCCGCCGCCATTCGATGGATCCACAGGGCTCTTTTGGCCGTTCAACGGCCATTCTCTTGCCCCGCCTACGCCAGCACATTCAACACATCATCGATCTTTTTGTTATTCGAGATCACGCCGTAGTTCATCCACGTCAGGAAATCCACCTCATACACGCATTGATTCTGGACGGCGGGGAGCGCAAGCCACGCAGAGGAATGAAGCACGCCGCGTTCCTCGCCATCGACAACGGATTCCGATTTGTCGAACGTGATAAAGAGATGGTCAGCGTCCAGCCGCGCAAGCCATTCCGGCGCTAGCTCGATTCGTCGCATGTGATGGGCTAATCGCAGAACGAGCGGATGCGGCGTCAAGCCAAGATCCTTGTATAGGATTGGCCCCGTGAAGCCCTGCTCCGGGCCGGCGTAGAGGAATATTCGACGTGCCGTGATGCGAAGGCATGCGACGGTCTGCCCGCGAACGGAGCGGCGCAGCATCTTCTGAGCCGCATGGGCTTTGCGCTCATATTGAGCAATAATGTCTTGAACGTGCTCGGGCTTCCCGAGCAGATCAGCCGTTGTGTGCAGGGTCAAGCGCCAATTCTCAGCAAGATGCGAGACCATATACAAGGGAGCAAGGCCTTCCAATTGTGTAAGCAGCCGCCAGCGCTCGAAATCATCGCCAATCATAATAAATTCAGGCTTATGGTGAGACAAGGCACCGACATCTTCTGCCGCGAGATTCATCGTTGGTACATCCTGCAGTCCGAGATAATCCTGCGTGCCCCATTTGTCATGGGTGCATTGCACGACGGGTGTAATGCCCAGCGCCACGAGAAAATCTTCGAAGAAGGGGGCGAATACGCGAACGCTATCCTGGTGATTGCGCCGATATCGACCGGGAGAGATCCCGACCGTCTGCTTGAAGCGGCGGCTGAAATAATATTCATTGTTAAACCCGACATGATGGGCAATATCATATAAACGGTCATGGGTTGAGCGCAGCAGCTGCTTGGAACGCTCGATCCGGATTTCGTTCAAATAATCCAGAGGCACTTGCCCTGTAATTTCTTTGAATAGGGGCGTGTAGTGCCAACGGGCGACTTTGGCCCAATCGGCTAATTGATCGACCGTCCACTGGGCTTGATAGTGCTGCTTCATGTGCTCGATCGAATGTTTGACGGCTTCATGGACGCTGCGCTCATCAGGTAGAGTGGCATTCTGCTCCAACACCATACGCATTAACGCTTGGAATTGCTCATGTTGATAGAACGCACCGAGCTCGTGATTCGTGCTGCGATGTAAGGTGATCGATTCCAGATATGCGATGCACTGGGAGAAGGGACTGCATATCAACTCGCCTGGGGAGGGGAGGCCGCCGTGAGAAGATGAGCATGGGACGAAGTGGTCCCCTTCGTAAGTCCAGGGTTCGAACGAGAGCCAGTAGAGCTTCAAGCCATCTTCAAAAGCGGCCAACCTCGACGTGGTACCGGCTGCCATGAAATAGCTCTTGCCACACCCTAGATTGTAGCTCATGCCGTCGATCGACAACTGCCCCGAGCCACCTGTGATGAACAGCAGGGAAGGGGCTTGATGACGCTGATCATCCTGCTGCCAATTCGGAGCATGTATGTCATGCCGTATGTTATGTAATAGATAGATTAAAGTTCGGTGAACGCGTTGTTCCGTTGAATTCGTCATACCATCGCCCTTGATTGAGAATTATTATCAATTGTAGTATAAAGAAAAAAAGAAAGCTCATCAACTGTTGATTGAAGAGCTTTCTTCTTTTCTACTTCGTAGATTTATTTGACGAACCACTTCAATAAATCGTCCATCTTCATCATATTTGCTGTAATCGCGCCCGATTGCCAATGTGATCTCTCCGCAATGTGGACATGTCCGTTCTTCACGGCAGGCATCGACTTCCATAACGAGTTCTCCAAATATTTGATCGACTCTTGATTTTCCTCAGAGGTCCAAGAACCGTTCGATGGGAAGAGAATGATATGATCCGCATTCACATCAGGGATCTTCTCTTCGGATAGAACCGCATGGTTTTCCGCCATATCTCGTGCATAAGGGTGAGGCGTGAGCCCCAATTCCGTATAGATATTGCCGATATACCGATTCTTCACGCTAAATAGTGCGAGCGTTTTCTCGCCGATGTTCAACCGGACGACGGCAACCGTCTGATTCCCGACCGCTTCATGCAGCTTGGCTTTGACATCGGCAATCTTTTGTTCGTATGCCTTAAGCACGCTATCGGCTTTCTCCGGCATGCCGGTAATGTCAGCGATCGTCTTTAGAATGTCAGGCGGGCTGTCCAGGATACGCTCAGGCAAACGGTACGTTGGAGCGATTTTGGAATATAGCTCGTATTTGGCAGCATCGACCGCGCCATCCACGATAATCAGATCTGGTTTCTTATCGAGCAATGCCTCGAGGCTTCCTGTCGTATCAAATGTTGGGACATCTAGCGCGAGATAGTCCTGCTTGCCCCAGCTCGGATGGTACCATTGCACGACGGGTGTTATGCCCAGTGCCTTCAAATAATCCTCCAGATAAATCCCTGCGACCCGCTTCGGATGCACCGGAATCGTAACGTCACCGAATTCATCTTTCACGACTCTTGTCTCACCCGAAGCTTCATCCGTTTTCGTAGATGCTTCGGTTGTATTGGCTGCGGTCGGCTGCTGATCTGCGCTCTCCGCGGTTTCCCCCTTGCTCGTACATCCTGCTAACCCGATCGTAAGGACAAGCATGAGCGCGAGCCATACGACCATGTTGCGACGTGACTTTGGCATATCTTACTCCCCCCCTATGTAGATTGTTAAACGAAAAAGAGAGGTATTTATCAGTGATAATCATTCTCATTTCGTCGAACTTAGTGTAACCTACCGGATGGGATCCGACAATGCACAATTTCAAATCGTTTTTTATACAATCTCAAGAGGATGATCATCCTCCTTCGGCTCGCAATACTCGCAATCGCGCTGCTATATATTGAGGGGATGTCACGGTCTACGTTTAGCGTGTATTGTCACAGGCTGCTTCATCCTTGAAATGAATCGTGGGCCGAACCGGAAGCTGCGCGAACTCGCTGCTCAATAACATGGCAACGGCTTGTTCGCCGATATCAGCTAGGTGATAATCCACGCTGGGGAATCCTAGGATGTCACTTAGAGGCGTATTCTCCTCGCCGACGATCTCGAAATCTTGTGGATAATGATAGCCGTGTGATTTCGCCGAAGCGATAATCCCGGCAGCGACCTCATCGCCATTCGCGAAGATGGCATCTGGGACAACGCGCTGATTGAACATCCGATCGCCGACGCGCTTGCCGTCCTCATAGGTGAAGCACTGATCATAATGCCGGTCTACATAATCTGAGGAGATGATCTCCTGATAAACCTGAATGCCAAGACGCGTACTGGGGCTAGCCTGAGCATCTCGGGCAGAAGTGAAATAGATGCGCTGGTAGCCTTTGTTTCTCAGATACGTGAAGACGTCGACAAAAGCTGCATATCGATCGGGGTACACGGATGGGATGGTAGGCACAGGGCAAGCCTCGCAGCATACGATTTTCCCCCATTCGGACAGGGATTGGATTTGTTCTTGGTCTAGGGTACGCGAAGTGAGCAGGATGCCATCTATCATTTTCTTTTGCAATAACGTCAGATAACTGCTCTCGATGTCGTTCTCATAATACGTAGGTAACAAAAGGACTTGATAGTGGAGTTCATGCGCCTTCCTCAGCATGCCGTTAATGAGCGCATCGAAGCAGGAATTGTTGTTATACGGCACGATGACGCCAATGGTATTCGTCTTTCCTCGGCTCAGCTTCACCGCGTTGCCATTCACCGAATAATTCAATTCCTTCATGACAGCCATCACCTTTTCTTGCTTGTCCTTCGTGACATAAGGATGCTGATTAAGAACACGGGATACGGTCGCGATCGAGACACCTGCCATTCTAGCGACATCTTTAATATTCGCCATCATAGGCTCCCCCTTTTCTGTACATTCGGACTCATTGTAACATGTCGATTTCTTTTTTAGAAATATGGAAATGCATGCTTGACTTGAAACGCATTTCATTCTTTACAATGAACAACATCAGCAGGTATATCTCTAATTCTACAAGGAGGTTAAGGCATGAGAACCTTTGCGATTGCATCGTATTCATTGTATTTTCTAGCAGGGTTGGTTATCACAACGATCGGTTCTGTGATGCCGCAATTGCTCGCCCACTATGAACAATCCTATACGGTTGGCGGTCAGATGGTCTTCGTGAGTGCAGTCGGTTTTATTGCAGGCGTACCGATTTCCGCATGGCTTATGAAAGGGTTGAAAAAAGAGAAGTACGTCCTCGCGCTCTCTGCGGTTATTATTGCGATCGCACAGTTCAGTATCTGGTCGCTTCCGCCGTTCGGTTGGGTTGTTGCGCTCAATTTCATGAATAGTGTCGGTGCCGCAGCGATCGAATGTGTCGTGGCAACGCTCATGATGGAAGTGTTCGTGGGTCGTCGTGCGGTCGTCATGAGTTATCTTGAAGTATCATTTGGTATCGGTGCGCTCTGTATGCCGGTGATCGCCAGCGTGTTGATTGCGAACCAGGTCTGGCAGTATTCCTTTTTCGTAACGGCTTGTCTTGGATTGATAATGGCCATGGCATGGTGCTTCATATCCTTTGTGAAGGAGCGGGTCGAAGCAGCAGAGACGCTCGATGCGCGTATTGCACCGCCGCCAATATTCAAGACCAAGCGGATGAAACGATACATTCTCTTCGCCTTCGTCTTCTTGATTTTCATGTATAGCGGGATTGAAGGGAGTCTGAATCATTTCATGTCTTCCATCTTCCTGACTCATTTAGAGGTCACACCCTATTACGCTTCGCTTAGCATTGGGCTATTCTGGATGGCGATGGTCATAGGCCGAGCGGCCACAGGGTGGATTATTCGAAAAGTAAACTATGCCCAGTATTTGCGCTGGAATATGTTCGGCACGCTCGTCATGATCGTCTTGTTTGCATTGTGGAGAGAGGCTGTGGTTGGCTTTATGGTGGTCATCATGATGGGGCTAACGATGTCTGGCGTATATTCGATTACGATGGTGTATGCGAATCATACGTTTCCTGGAATGGCTCGGCTCGTGACGAGTCTGGTTACCGCATTTGCGGGGTTCGGCGCAGCGGTGTTTCCCGCACTGATAGGCTATGCGATGGATCATTCCGGCACGGTGTCTGCACTATGGTATATCGCTGGCTTCGCGGTGATCTATTTGATGGTACTGTTGCTCGGCATTGGTAGATTTTATCGTAATCAAGCTAGTGCGGTGTTGAATTCATGAAAATAGGGGGAACTCCAAATGAGTATTCAGATGATTGCGGTGGACATGGATGGCACGTTTCTAAATGATCGAAAGGACTATAATCGAGATCGTTTTCGGGCGCAGTATGCGGAAATGAAAAGAAAAGGGATACGTTTTGTTGTCGCTAGCGGCAATCAATATTATCAGCTGCGATCATTTTTTCCTGACATCGCGGACGAGATCGCTTTTGTTGCGGAGAACGGTGCGTTTATCGTTGATGGGAATGAAGAAGTATTCACAGGTCACATGTCCGATGAGACCATTGCGAAGACGCTGGAGATTCTGCAGCAGTACCCTTCCTCGAATGTTGCGATCTGCGGCAAACAAAGTGCCTACATGCGCCATGATGAATCCGACGACTACTATGACTATGCCATTCAATACTACCATCGCTTAAAAAGAGTAGAAGATTTCACCCGTATTGAGGATCAATTGTTTAAATTCGCCCTTCGTTTTCCGCTCGAGGACCTGGATCAAGCGATTGTGAACTTGAAGCGTGAACTGGGAGAGGAAGTTACACCTGTAGCCTGTGGCCACGGGGATGTAGATATTATTGTAACGGGTATTCACAAGGCGCATGGCATCAAGCTGCTTCAGCACAGATGGCAGATTCCGGACGATATGACGGCGGCTTTTGGCGATAGTGGTAATGATGTTGAAATGCTAAGGCATGTACATTACAGCTATGCGATGGAACATGCGAGTGACATCGCGAAGAGGGCGGCGAAGTATCGCATCGGTTCGAATAATATTGAAGCTGTGTTGGACACGATAGACAACCTCTTATAAACAATGCAAGGAAGCCATTCCGATTAGGAATAGGCTTCTTTTTGACGTTATAGGGTACATTCACACGGAAAAATAATGAAGTGTTAACTATTGACATCTGCGATGTATTACAGGCATAATACACTCATGAAGTGTATGAACTACATAGTACACACACTTGCTATGAAGACGAGGGGTGAGCATGAAGATGAATGAAGGGTGGACGAGTGTTGTTTTTAATAACCGGGACCCAGTCTATTTGCAAGTCGTTAGGCATTTCAAGGAGCAGATCGCAACAGGCCGATTGAAGGCAGGGCAGGTTATTCCTTCCCGCAGAGAACTCGGAGCATTGCTCAAAATAAATCCAAACACGGCGCAGAAAGCGTATAAGGAAATGGAGGAGCAGCGGTTGATTACTACAGAAGGGAACTCGCCAAGTCGGATCACCGAGGAGGCTGAAATATTGCGAGCCATTCGTTCGGAACTTATAGAAGGTGCAGTGGAAGCATTTGTCGTGTCAGTACGGAGAATTGATGTGCCTGTCGATGAATTATTGGAGCTTGTCCGGACGAAGTATGTGGAGGAACGTTCCCGTACGAGTCAAGAAGGAGGCAGTTCCCATGATTGAAGTGATAGATCTGCACAAGCGCTATCGTGGTCGCAAAGTGCTTAACGGTGTGTCCTTCACCGCAGAGAAAGGGCAGATTACATGTCTGATCGGAATCAATGGAGCGGGTAAATCAACGATTCTGAAAGCTATCATGGGACTTACCCCGCTGAAGAGCGGTCTGATTCGAATTGATGATGCCAAGGTTGGGTCGGCGATGTACGAGAGGGTCGCTTTTGTACCCGATCATCTAACGACGCCAACCGGGATGAGACTGTCGGAGGGAATCCAGTTCATGAAGGATTTCTATCGGAATTGGAATGATGCGCGCGCGAAGGATCTACTCGAGTTCTTCAAGCTGGATCGGTCGGAACGTGTGGGTAACCTGTCCAAAGGGACGGCGGCAAAGTACAGTCTGTTACTCGGGTTGTCACAAGACACGGACTACATCTTAATGGATGAGCCGTTCTCGGGGATCGACATGTTCAGTCGCGAGATTATCGCCGAAGTGTTCACGACGGACCTCATTGAGGATCGCGGAGTGCTGCTAACAACGCATGAAATCGAGGATATGGAGCATTTGATCGACCAAGCAGTTCTGCTTCAGAATGGAAAGGTTCAAATTGCCTTTGATTGCGAAGAAATGCGTACGACGGAAGGGAAGTCCGTCATTGATGTGATGAGGGAGGTGTATGCGGGATGAATCGGTTTTTGAAATTGGTCAATATGGAAATTCATCGTTTCCGTTATATACTCTTCTCTCTGATGGCGGTGACACTGTTATCTCAGTGTGGTTTGTTAATCTGGACGGTACAGCGCGTCGTATCCGCCAAGGAGCAAGGACTGACCCAAGCAGAGGTTGGCTATGCAATCCCTAAAGTTCTCTCGTTCCCCTGGGCTATCGTAAACGCAAAAGAGTGGTTTATCCTGCCGATTTTTCTGAGCATCACGGTGCTTGTCTTGTATTCCATCATCATCTGGTACCGAGATTGGTTCGGTCGGTCTACGTTCATTTATCGGCTGCTTATGCTGCCGTCGGCGAGATGGATGCTTTATGTATCCAAGCTGTCAGCTATTTTATTATTCGTATTTTGTATGCTTGCGTTTCAATTGCTGCTGCTCGTTGGGGAGAATATGCTCTTTCAATGGATCGTGCCGGTGGATATGCGAACGGATTCGACCTTTGTTGAGGCGGTCACGATGAATTATGCGCTGGAAATCCTGCTGCCGAAGCAATTCGAGCAATTTATCTATTCGTATGGACTAGGGATTATCGGTATTCTCGTCATCTTCACAGCGGTACTCATCGAGCGAAGCTATCGGCGATGGGGGATCCTCTATGGCATTTTTTATACTGCTGCATGCGTGGCCACGATTGTATCCCCGATGGTGCTGCTCGGTCTAGATCGTTCGTCAGGTTATTGGTATCCGAATGAAATATACATGATGGAATTAGCCGTGTGTCTGCTCGTTCCTGTGATCTCGATAGGTCTTGGATTCTGGCTTCTTCGCAAGAAGATCACGGTGTAAAGGAGGGATTGCGATGAAACGTTATCTATTATCGATCATTCTAGGTGTCTGTGCGCTTGGTATATTGTGTACATATTATGTTTACGGATCAGCCGATCATTTGCCTGAATATAAGCTGACGACGATTCAAGGCGATCCGCAAGAGGGAGCTGGAATCGAGCTTTCTGGCCATTATAGTGGGAGAATGCGTTCGGAGCAGATCGAAGTAAATGGGGCTGGCAGCCACTATCGAAGTCGAGAGACGCTGCGCGATGATGTTCTGGGTGCACGCTCATGGATATATAACTATGGGGAAATGGCGCGATGGATTCGTGAACATCGTCAGTTCATGCGAGGCAAAGATCAACTCGAAGGATTCTACGAGGATAAGGAATGGTTGATTTATGCGACGGGTGCCTCTCGATCGGAATTATCGGTGGAACGATTGCATCTTGGAACCGGTGAGGTGAAGGAATATACCACGAAACTACCCGTTCAGACGGATTACGATTATATCAACGTTGCAGATGTGCAGCGGATCAATGACCAGCTTCATGTCCTTGTTAGGCAAAACGCAAAAGGGTCGTCTTCTCTTCAATATTTTCATTATGTGTTGAACTTTGATAGTGGTGTGTTGATACGGAGCGAACAAATCACGCATTGGAAGAAGACGAAAAAGGATGTTGAAATAGAAGATTATCATTTGTATAATTCCGAGTCGTCTAACGGTTATGCCGTATTTATGGTTCGAGAGAATAAGATCTTATCGAAATCCGAAAACTCGTATTCCAGTGAGCAGATCGCTGCCCACCTCTATATGTATTCCTATCAGACGGGCAAGTTGACTGCCTTACCGGATCCCAAGCAGCAATTTGATCCGAACGTTAATTACTATCAAGAAGGCGAACAGGTCATCTACCAAACAATGGATAAAAATACGCTGACACTATCCCGTTACAATTTGGCTACAGGTACGGAAGAACGGGATTATGTATCGATTAAGGCTTCGGAATTCGGAGCAGAGGAGATTCAATCTGCGATCCTATCCGATCATCGGGTGTACGTGCATATGAGAAAGGGCACTACCTATTTGGTTGCTACGTTAGATCTATCCGATGGGAGAGCGCTCTATGTGGGTGAAGTATCGTATGAAGGACCTGAAGCGGAGCGTGAGAAGGAAATGAAGTTGCTTCAGCTCTATAACCTGAACATCAATAAGCGTGTTTCTTAGAAAAGAGGTACAGCCCGATGGATCGAACGATGAGCTTTGGGCATCAGTTGGAAATATTAAGAGGTTTAGAGACCTATGGGTACCAGGTTGCACACTATCTGCTGCAGGAAGACGATCTTGCGTTAGATGCCGTGAAATTAGCCCTGCTGGAGGTTAGTGCGAAGGAGGATTTTTTCAAGGAAGAAATCCTATCGCAACGCGCCGAGTGGCGCAGAACGGTGATGCGTCATGCGATCCAGTTGAAGCAAAAATGGTTAATCGCCAAGCAGAAGAATCCTATTCTGAATTAGGGTGATTTTTAACCCTTGGTAAGTTGGCTGTGAGAGAGACGCTGAAAAAGAAGTTAAAAATGGCTACTAAAGTCTATAGTTCCCGCCTGTCTGAGGATAGGCGGGTTTTTATATAATGGAAGAGAAATGTAAGCGATATCTTCGCTTAGAAATAGAGCAGGAGGGATCAGGGATGCCCGATCTTAAGCAATCATCGACAACCGAACAGGATACCATTCAGTACGTCACGAATAACGGTGGCCCGACACTCGGCTACTCGACGGATTCAGGTGTATCCATCTTAGAACAAGATGGACTTTTCTTCAAAGATTTAAGCAAAGACGGCAAGCTCGATAAATATGAAGATTGGCGGTTATCCGCAGATGAACGGGCGCAAGATCTCGCATCGAAGATGACAATTGAGCAAATCGCAGGACTGATGTTATATAGCCGACATCAAGCGATCCCAGCCGTGAGTACGGGATGGTTCGCTAGCACGTATAACGGTAAAAAGTATGAGGAGAGCGGCGCGAAGCCGTGGGATTTGACGGATGAGCAGATCGGATTCTTAGCCAAGGACCATCTGAGACACGTGCTCGTGACGAGCGTGGAGAGTCCGGAGGTCGCGGCGCGTTGGAGCAATAAAGTGCAGGCGTTTGCGGAGTCGACGGACTATGGTATTCCAGCAAATAACAGCTCAGATCCAAGGCATAGCTCGGATGCGAATTCCGAATTCAATGCCGGCGCAGGCGGACATATCTCGATGTGGCCGGAGACGCTAGGGCTTGCTGCTTCCTTCACGCCGGAGGTTACGCGTCAATTCGGTGACATCGCGGCAAAGGAATATCGCGCGCTTGGACTTGCGACAGCACTCTCGCCGCAAATCGATATTGCGACAGACCCGCGTTGGTTCCGCTTCACAGGCACGTTCGGGGAAGATTCGAAGCTAACGACGGATCTGGCGCGCGCTTATGTTGACGGGTTCCAGAATTCGGACGGCAATCAAGAGATTGCAGGCGGCTGGGGCTATAACAGTGTCAATGCGATGGTGAAGCACTGGCCAGGAGGCGGTTCCGGCGAAGCGGGTCGGGATGCGCATTACGCTTGCGGGAAATATGCGGTGTATCCTGGTAATAACTTCGATGAACATCTGCTTCCTTTTACAGAGGGGGCATTCAAGCTCGATGGGAAGACAGGGACGGCTTCTGCCGTAATGCCTTATTACACGGTGTCCATGGATCAAGATCCAGTATATGGCGAGAATGTCGGGAACTCTTACAGCAAGTATCTCGTGACGGATTTGCTCCGGGAGAAATATGGCTATGACGGGGTCGTCTGCACGGATTGGCTGATCACGGCGGATGAGTCCGGCAGCAAGGATTCGTTCCTCACCGGGAAACCGTGGGGCGTGGAACAGTTAAGCATCGCGGAGCGCCACTATAAACTGCTCATGGCCGGTGTGGATCAGTTCGGGGGCAACAATGAGATCGAGCCTGTGCTGGAAGCCTATCAGATGGGCGTAGCTGAGCATGGCGAGGAAGTTATGCGCAGTCGATTTGAAAAGTCGGCGGTCCGGCTGCTCCGCAATATGTTCCAATTGGGATTGTTCGAGAATCCGTATTTGGATGCGGAAGAGAGCGCGCGGGTCGTAGGCAATCCGGAATTCATGCGTGCAGGGTATGAAGCGCAGTTGAAATCGATTGTGATGCTGAAGAATAAGAATCAAGTCCTTCCGATGCAGCCGAAGAGCAAGGTCTATATTCCGAAGCGGTATTTGCCAGCGGGGAAGGATTGGTTCGGGTTCCCGACGCCGGAGTCGCATAAACATCCTGTGAATATGGACATCGTGGCCAAGTACTTCGATGTGACGGACAATCCGGATGAAGCGGATTTCGCGATCGTGTTCATCAGCACCCCGAACTCGGGTACGGGGTATAGTCAGGAAGATGCGGATCAAGGCGGGAACGGTTATGTGCCGCTGAGTTTGCAGTATCGGACGTACACGGCGGAGCATGCCCGCGCGCACAGTCTGGCTGGCGATCCGCGCGGCAGTGATGTGCTCGACCGCTCCTACCTCGGCAAGAGCGTTACGCCGCACAATACGACGGATCTGGATAGCGTGCTCGAGACGAGAGCGAAGATGCAAGGCAAGCCGGTCGTCGTATCGATGACGCTCACGAATCCGACGATCGTCGCGGAATTCGAGTCGGAGGTGGACGCGATCATCGCGAACTTCGGCGTGCAGGATCAGGCGATCATGGAGATCTTGTCCGGCAGCGTCGAGCCTTCCGCGCTGCTGCCGATGCAGATGCCCGCGAACATGCGGACGGTCGAGGAGCAGCTCGAGGATGTCGTGCATGACATGGAGTGCCATGTGGACTCGGAGCATCATGTGTATGACTTCGCGTTCGGCATGAACTGGAGCGGCGTGATCGAGGATGCGCGGACGGCGAAGTATAAGAAAGTGAAGTAATTGAATTGAAAAGGCCCTTATTCCGTGATGGGATAGGGGCCTTTTTGTGCGTGGTGTGCTGGGATGGGGGGCGCGGAGGGATTAACTGCTATTTAGCAGTTAACTTAGGCGAATTGAGGTGGCGTGGAGTAAATAACTGACTTTTTGCAGTTATTTCGCTTATAGTAACGGCCAAGTCGCCCAAATAACTGACAAAAAGCAGTTAATTTAGGCAGAGCGAGCTAATTTAGCGCAAATAACTGACTTTTTGCAGTTATTTCACCTATAGTAGCGGCCAAGTTGCCCAAATAACTGACAAAAAGCAGTTAATTTAGGCAGAGCGAGCTAATTTAGCGCAAATAACTGACTTTTTGCAGTTATTTCGCCTATAGTAGCGGCTAAGTTGCCCAAATAACTGACAAAAGGCAGTTATTTCTCTCTTTTAGCTAGAAAGTAGGTCAATTAACTGCAAAAAAGCAGTTAATTTAGACGAGATGAGGTGGCGCGAAGTAAATAACTGACTTTTTGCAGTTATTTCACCTATAGTGGGGCCAAATCGCCCAAACAACTGACAAAAAGCAGTTATTTCTCTATTTAAGCCAGAAAGTCGCTCAAATAACTGCAAAAAAGCATTTAATTTAGGCAGAGCGAGCTAATTTAGCGTAAATAACTGACTTTTTGCAGTTATTTCGCCAATAGTAGCGGCCAAGTTACCCAAATAACTGCTAAAGGGCAGTTAATTCTCTATTTGAGCCGGAAGTTCTCTCAAATAACTGCCTTTTAGCAGTTATTCTCCGATAATGGCACATTCCTAAGGTTCAAAGTGTTTTCAATCTTTTTCACATCCGTTTACAGGAACTAGAGGGAATATGAGGAATTAAGTAAGAATATGACTGAAATTTGCGCTACTAAAAGGTAGGAGAAGGAGTGTGCAGCAATGATCATGACCAAATCGAACCAAGCACTACAAGGCATTCGCCCATTCATTGAAGAGCAGATGAAAATATGGAACGTCCCCGGCCTTGCGGTCGCAGTGATCCGTGATCAAGAGATCATCATGGCGGAAGGCTTCGGCTATCGGGATGTAGAAGCAGGTCTCGAAGTGACGCCGGAGACGTTATTCGCTATTGGTTCGACGACCAAAGCTTTTACGGCAACGACTGCGGGGATTCTCGTAGATGAAGGAAAAATAGACTTAGATATGCCCGTTAAGAGCTATTTGCCACACTTTAAAATGTATGATTCGCTCGCAACCGAACGGGTTACGCTTCGAGATATGTTATGTCATCGTACAGGGCTGCCAAGACATGACCTGATGTGGTACAATTCGTCTCTTTCGCGGGAAGACATCATTGAACGAATTCAGTATTTAGAGCCGAATCAAGATTTTCGTTCTTCCTGGCAGTATCAGAATATTATGTATATGGTTGCTGGCTTCATCGTCGGCCAGCAGCTAGGCACGTCTTGGGAGCAAGTAGTGAAGGATAAGATTTTTGCCCCGCTTCAGATGAATGCAAGTAATCTTTCGGTGGATGTCTCCCAAAAACAATCGAATTACGCTTTACCGTATATGGATCAAGGAGATAAGCTACAACGTATTCCATTCCGGAACATTGATTTGATTAGTCCCGCAGGTTCAATTAATTCGAACCTTCTGGATATGGCGAAATGGGTCATGCTTCTTCTCAATAAAGGCGTGCATCAGGGACAACGGATTATTTCTGAAAAAATTTTAGCAGAAGTGTTCAAGCCTCATATGCCTACAGACTCGTGGATCACACAAGAAACGCCGATGTGCTGCTATAGTCTTGGTTGGTGTATTGAGCCTTATCGTGGTTACCAAATGATTCATCACAATGGAGGAATTGATGGTTTTACGGCGGAGGTAGCTTTTTCACCAGATGAGAATCTAGGTGTTGTCATATTCGCTAATAAAAATGGAAGCTCGCTTCCAAGGATCGTACGCCATAACTTGTTCGATCGGTTGTTTGGGCTTGATGAGATCGATTGGAGTGGCAGAATACGCGGTACGGGGAAAGAAACTGAGAATCAAGATAAAACGCTCCAGCCTGAAGAATCGAAGGACCAGGAAATAACCAAAGAACCAGAGATACCGCCAACGCATCAACTTGCTGCGTATACAGGAACTTACGAACATCCGGGTTATGGAGAACTCGTTATTGATACAACCGAGAGTAATCTTCAAGTCACATTTAATTCAATCCAACTGCCGCTTCATCGTATTAACAATCATGCATTCGAATTAGAGTACACGCCATTTCAGGTTAAGACGCCCGCTACCTTCCACATCGATGCGAGCAATAATATTGATCGGGTAACTGTTAAAATGCTTTTCGAACCCGGCACCAAAGACATTGAGTTCGTGAAGAAGTAGCGTAGGAATAATGTACAGATTGCGAGGAGGGCCATTCATATGCTCGAAATATCAGCTATCCCTTACGAGGACAAGACGCTCCTCCATCAGCTTATTCAATTCTATCGGTATGATTCGAGTGAGTTTGATGGACATGCCTTGACCTCACACGGGCTGTATCTTTATAAATATTTGGATCATCAATGGACAGACAACTATCGTCGTCCACTGATTTTTAGAGTAGATAGAGAATTAGCGGGTTTCGCTTTGGTCGCTCTAGGCGTACCTAAGGAATTCGTAAAGTTAAGTGAAGCAGAATTGACGAACACGATCAACGATTTTTTCATCATGCGGAAGTTCAGAGGACAAGGTTATGGCAGACAAGCGGCATGCGCGATCTTCGATCAATTTCCAGGTGCGTGGGAAGTTCGTCAGACGGCAGCCAATATTCCTGCGAACCGATTCTGGAATCGCGTTATCGGTGATTATACGAACGGGGTGTATATCGAAAAAGTACTGCAAGAGGATATATGGCACGGGCCGGTGCAGATTTTTGCGTCAAAGACATAAGCGAGAGGAGTAGTCTTAAGCAATGAAAGAACGTCATTCAACCTATCATGTTCAGCATGCAAGCATCGGGATCGAAGCCGAGGTCAATCGGTTAAAAACGCAAGCTCAGATGGGGTGGGAGAAGGAATTTCGGAATTTACAATGGTACGGACTTCAAGATGGTATGAAGGTGCTAGAAGTTGCTTGTGGTCCAGGGTTCATGACAGAGAAGCTCGTAGAGAATCTACCCAATAGCCAGATTACAGCAATCGATATCGATCAAGGTCTATTAGACCGAGCGAAAGGTCGATTGGAGCATGTTCCAGCTAAACGTGTTCAGTTCGTGCAAGCATCCGCATATCAGATGGACCTGCCGGAAAATGAATTCGATTTTGCGATCGCGCGCTTATTATTTCTGCATCTGCATGACCCGCTTCAAGCCGCACAAGAGATCATGCGCGTCCTGAAACCCGGTGGTAAGCTTGTGATTATCGATATCGATGATGGCATATTTGGCGCTATTGAACCGGAAATGGAGATCCTACCGCTGATTCTGAAAAAAATAGCGGAATCCCAAGCGGCGAATGGGGGGAATCGGCATATCGGAAGAAGCTTGCCACGTCTACTAGCCAGTGCAGGGTATCAACATATTGATATGGATGCGGTTATTCAACATAGTGATTTTCAGGGTATAGATGGATTTAAACAGCAGTTTGATAGTGAACGATTCGCGGGATTCCATCAGCGTGGAACGATCAGTTCAATCGAATTCGAGCAATTGAAGCGATCGTATGAGACATTTAGTACCGATGAGAGTGCTTGTGCCATGATGGTGTTCTTGATGGCGTGCGGGACGAAACCGAAATCAAAGGTATTAACAGAAGGTTAAGCAAGCTTGATTATTTACGAAGGATTTGTTATTTTTATCGGACAATTCATGATGTAACAGGATGGTGAATCACATGTCTGAACAGGTGCGTTTAGTCAAACCAACAGTAACGTTAGAGCAAGCCTATGTAGATTTTTATCAGGATTGGATCGCAAGTGGAGAGGATATCGTTCCATGGGTAGTGAGCAAGGATCCAGCCGATTTCGAAGCACTCGTGAAGTTCCAGACGGAGCGGGAGCGCGGGGAGAACATCCCAGAGAACTGGGTTCCTGATTCCACGTATTGGCTCGTATCGGAGCAGGATAAGGTGATCGGCGCGGTGAACATTCGCCATGAATTGAACGACAAGTTGTTCCAATCCGGCGGCCATATTGGGTATGGGATTCGACCTTCGGAACGGCAAAAGGGATATGCGACCAAGCTATTAGCTCTCGCGCTTCACAAAACCAAGGAGCTCGGGATCTCGAAAGCCCTTGTGGTCTGCGATGCGACCAATATTGGATCGGAACGCACGATTCGCAATAATGGCGGGGTCGAAGATACGGATTTCATCGAAGAAGACGGCAATGTGTTGAAAAGATTCTGGATCACCAACTAGTTCCATGATCGGAGGGACACCGCATGAATCTAGCGAATAAAATTACGATAGCAAGAATCGGGCTCATTCCTTTATTTATGCTGACGCTTCAGCATTATCCGGCATGGATGGTGGAGGGGATGCCTTGGCTAAGTCAAGTGAATCAGTATGGATCTAGTCTAGCGGTATTGATCTTCCTCCTAGCTTCAACGACGGATAAGCTCGATGGCTATATCGCGCGCAAATACAATCAAGTGACGCCGCTTGGCAAGCTGCTCGATCCGCTCGCAGACAAGCTGTTAATCTCAGCCGCACTATTGATGATGGTGGAGCAGAGCATGATTCCGGCGTGGATGGCCGTTGTCATTATTGGCAGAGAAGTCGTAATTACAGGGATTCGAGTCCTCGCAGCAGCCAAAGGCATAGCGCTGGCGGCAGACAGACACGGCAAACTTAAAATGGTCCTCCAAGTTGTTGCGATTGCCGCTGTGTTACTGCGAAATTATCCATTTGCATGGATGACTTCGCTGCCGATCGATTATATGCTGATGCTCGTCGCCGTAGTCTTAACCGTCTACTCTGGCTATAAATACATCGCGAACAATTATCAGGCGCTCCAGCTGCATAAGAACTAACCGAACGCATCATCATCCATAGATGGAATACCTCATTCCCTCCAGTGAAATAATACCTAATATTTCCTGTGAGGGGTTGAGTGAAATGATGAGCATCAAGCCAAAGATCCTGATTGCATCCGTTGCGGGGCTGCTCGTGATGTCCGGTTCGATCTATGCAGCGGTGAAAAATCCTCGGATTTTTATCAACGGGGTTGAGTTTGCGAGCAGTGCATTGAACCTTAAGATGGAGAACGGGACCGCGATGGTCTCCTTGAAGTCGATCGTCGATGAACTTCGAGGCAAGGTCGTCTACAAAGACAATGTATTCTATATTACGATGCCTGAAGCATCGGAGCTGCAAATGCAGATCACGAGTCTCGAATATGGGCTGCAGGCTTATACGCCAGAGGATGCGGTGCAGACTTGGATTCGGGGGGTACAGCGGCGAAGCGGCGGCATGCAATATGCGGTCTTATCACCGAAACTTCGCGATCAGACGAAGCAGGAATTCATAGCGAACTTCTGGGTGACAGGCGTCTCCAGCCCGCATATGGGCAAAGTGGATGCGCTTCAGACGAAGACGATATCGCCGGATCAAGTTCAAATCTCATTTAACTATCCGCTCGTCGCGCAGGATCAAGTGATCGGAACGGGTAGTGCTGTACTCACGGTCGACAAAATCAAGCGAGAATCCTTCGCGTATTGGGCGATCTCTCGGATTGCTCTGAAGGACCCGGGAGATACGGGTGTTATGATCGGAGCCGTGAAATTGGAGTGAATGGAGATGGTGTTAAGGGCATGCTGGATACGAATCCAGCTAATGAATCGGTAGAGAAAGAGTGTTTGCTGATTGATTGATAAGGGTTTTAAGTGAGTGGTTATGATGAATGGGGACGCGAGCGATTTCGCGTCCCCATTTTATTGTGACTAAGGAAGCTGGATATTTATCCGAAGATCAACGAGCAAATCGCTAACGACAAAAGTCAAAATTTTACCCGCACATGGTCATAATCCATCCTTTGTTCTCCCTAGTCTGACGCTTATGATGAAATCAACAAGATTATAAGTTGGGGAGAGGAGATATACATCGTGGAAGAGACAAAAGCAAGTTATCAGCTCTCGAAGCACGCAGGGAAGAAATTTTGGACGCCTCAGAGAAAGGAAGCATTAGTTGGCTGGCTGTTTCTAGCGCCGGAGATTATCGGCATGCTGCTGCTTAATGTATTTGCCCTAGGGTTCTCATTGTACTTAAGTTTTACAGATTGGGATCTATTATCTGGAGTATCAGGTATTAAATTTGCCGGGTTCGAGAACTATGTTCATTTATTTGAAGACCCGACGATATGGAAAGCCTTGCGCAACAACATCCTGTACACGATATTAACCGTGCCTGTGCCGATTATCATTGCTCTTGTGCTTGCGGTCGTTATCCATAGCAAAGTTTATTTTAAAGATTATTTCAAAGTTGTATTCTTCATACCGTACATTTCTTCGATTATCGCTATTGCAGCGGTGTGGAGCGCATTGTTCCATCCTTCGCTAGGTCCGATCAACCAATTCCTAATGGATCTTGGCATATCGAATCCTCCGAAATGGCTCGTTGATCCGAAAACATCACTCATCGCCATTGCCATTATTACTTCGTGGGCAGGGCTCGGTTATACGATCATTATCTACATGGCGGGACTGTCCGGTATTTCCAACGAGTTATATGAAGCGGCGGAAATTGATGGGGCGACAGGGATGAAGAAGTTCCTCAAGATCACGGTCCCACTGCTAAGACCAACGACATTTTTCTTGTTTATTACGATGCTGATTGGTTCATTTAAAGTGTTCGATATTATTTCGTACTTGACCGAAGGTGGTCCTGATAATTCATCAACGGTCATTGTATTCCGTATCTATCAAGAAGGTTTTGTCAACTACAATATGGGTTACGCATCGGCGATATCTTGGCTGTTGTTTGCAATCATCGGTCTGATTACAGCGGCAACGTGGAAGATGCGTCAAGATGATTCATTTTAACGGAAAGGGAGAGTATGATGCAAAGCTTACGTAAAAATATTTCTAAAATTATCGCTACAGTGTTCATGGGAGCATTGTCCATTTTCTTTATTATTCCGTTACTATGGATGGTATCGTCGGCGTTTAAATTCGAAAAAGATGTTATGCGCTTTCCGATTGAATGGATTCCATCATCCATCAACGTTGTCAACAACTTTAAGGCCGTATGGATGAATAAAGTACCATTTGCCCAAATTTATTTCAATTCATTTAAGGTAGCAATTATTGTGACTGTCGTGTCACTCATCGTATCGACGATGGCAGCTTATGCATTTACGAAACTAAAATTCCGCGGTCGTAACTTCGTATTTGCGATACTCCTGTCATTGATGATTATTCCTGATCAAGCGACGCTTATTCCGCGTTTTATGCTTATTCGCTGGATGGGGTTGTATGACACGCATGCAGCGATTATATTGATGAGTATGTTTTCGATTTATTTTACTTTTATGTTACGTCAGTTTATGGCCGGAATTAATGATGAGTATTTGGAAGCTGCTAGAATCGACGGTGCAGGACAAATACGTACCTTCACTTCGATTATGATTCCGCTCTGTCGTCCCGTAATCGCGACCGTTGCGATTATTAAGTTCATTTGGTCCTGGAATGATTACCAAAATCCGCTAATCTTCTTGCAAACGAAATCATTGTATACTATTCCATTAGGGATGACATTGTTTAGAGATGATTACACGACCAACGATGCAATCATGATGATGGCGGCATTATCAGCGATTATTCCGCTGCTGATTGTATTTGTTGTTCTGCAGAGACAAGTTATTGATGGGATTGCCCTTGGTGGTGTGAAAGGGTAAGCAATACGGACTCACGATCCATCCGTAGACATCCTTGGCGTTTGCGAATAGGTCAAAATCATTAACATACAAGCACAAAATTGTACACGCAAGCAAATTACAAACGTTATATACTGTGCCTGTAAGCGCTAACAGGCGTCTTAATTAAGACAATACATTTAGGGGGAATTCGCACATGGCAAGAAAAGCTAAACGTAATTTTCTTATTTCCACATGTATACTGCTAACATTAACGATGTTTGCAAGCGCTTGTGGAAACAAAGAGGCTGACGCACCAGCACAATCGACAGGTACGGATAAGAAAGAAGTGACGATCAAGTACTATAACTGGGATAATGAAGCTCAAGAAGCAGCTACAGATGGAATGCTGCGTGAGTTTGAAGCAGCTAACCCTGGTATTAAAGTTGAGCATGTCGTGCTCGTTCCAGGTAATTCAACAGAAATGTTGAAGAAACTAGACTTCCTCATTTCGTCAGGTGATGAAGTTGACGTTGTTCAAATGCCAAGTACAGGAGCAGTCATTGAAAGAGCCACTCGCGGTGCATTTATGCCACTTAATGACCTCTATGATAAAGAAGGTTTGAAAGCAGAAGATGAGTATTCTGTTAATCCGGCAGTAGACGGCAAATATTACGGGATGCAATATACATCAGGCTATACCTATGTATTACTTAATAAGAATGCTTTGGATGAAGCTGGGTTACCCGTTCCTAAATTCGGTTGGACATGGGATGACTACCGTGAATATGCGAAGAAGCTAACGAAAGGTGAAGGCGTAGACAAACGATACGGAACATACTTCCACACTTGGGAGTTGTATATGAATGGTCCAGCGCAAACGGTAATGAAAGATCCATACCGCTATCAGGATGGCAGTACAATTCTTTCTGACCCAACTTACCCGTACTTCTTCCAACTTCGCAAAGACATGGAGAATGTTGATAAGTCAGCGAAACCATATGCGGATGTGTTAGCATCTAAGCTTAACTATCGCAGTGAATTTTTCGGCGGAGATGCAGCGATGATTATGACAGGCAGCTTCACGATTCCTGATGCAGGTAATCTTGAGCAGTATCCACATGATTTTGTGACTGCTTTCGCACCAGTTCCTTTGCCACCGAAGAATGCTTTGCCTAAAGAATATGAGGATGGTAAATACTTTGTTGGCGGTGGACATTTAACAATGGGTTCAACGACAAAGCACAAGGATGAGGCGTTTAAGCTTATGCGCTTTATGACTACAACAGATTCAAAGAATAGACAAGAGTTTTCTGGTTGGAAGAAAGCAGACCAAACAGCACTGCTCGATCGCATGATCGGCCAAAATAAAGATAAGTACGATGTAGAGTCGTTGAAATACACGCTGTTTGGCGATGACATTAAGTATTTGGATGCTTCCAAGGTGCTTACAGTTTCGGGTTCTGATTTAACAAAAGTGATCGATGACGGCTTCAGCAAATTTATGCTTAGCAACGAGCCAATTGACAAGGTACAAGCATGGATGGTTGATGAAGCAACGAAGATTATTAATGAGAAAGAGAAAAAGTAACGATTCGCAAGTAACGTATTGAATAGCAATCAGCTGTACCAAGGCGTCTCTATACTCCATGCTAAGTGAAGTGCATTAGTGGGTAAAGGGACGCCTTTTCAGTAAGGTAATCATGGGATGGAGGGGAGAACGTTGAAAAGAATACTTCGTTTGTTACTCGTAGGTACGATTATGGTCACGTTGCTGCCTGTTGGTACGGGTATGGCGATGTCATCAGAAGATGGTCATTGGCAGCAAGATATGAATGTGTTATTAGCTGGAGAGATCGATAACAACACTAGCAGTGTAGATGAAAATGAAAGCGTTGCCAGCGACGTTTATGGTACCGGTGAAAGCGAAAGTATCATACACCCGCTGCTAGCAGATGCTTCTCCCCAAGCGATCGCCGATGCCAATCTATTTCCAAATGGCGATTTCGAAGCGACTGCAGTGCCGAGCGGCACTTGGACGCAATATACGGATACGAACCCAGTACCTGTGAATTGGGACACATGGATCCCGGTAGGTTCTGGTAAACCAACGGGTAGAACAGTAAGTGTAACGGTCGATACCTATACATATTATAGGGGTCAGAAATCGTTGTTGATTGATGCTTCCAAAACAAGCCGCGTATCCATTAATGCAAAGGCACCCGTTGAGGCAGGTAAATCGTACCGCTTGCGCGTATGGTATAAAACCGAAAATATTGCAGGCGGAAGCGGCGTTTATTATCGCACCTCTGTGCAGAATGCTTCTAACACAAAATTAATAGATGGACCTAGTTCAGTGAAGGTGTATGGTACGAACGATTGGACAATGCAGCAAGTTTTTATAACGGTGCCGGCGGGTGGTTCCAAATTTTTTGTTGAACTATTTTTAGAAAATAGCACCGGCAAAGTGTGGTTCGATAACATTCAGCTGGAGGAGTATGACGGCATAACGGGGTTAACGCTTGAACCGACGGCAAGGATGATGACGGTTGGGGAGACGAAGCCTCTAACATTAACCGTCACTCCGAATAACCTACCATCTCCCAAAGTCATATGGCGTACTAGCGATGAGAACGTAGCTACCATTGATCAAGATGGTCATGTAACAGCCGTTGCTGCGGGTGTAGCAACAATCACGGTTACAACAGAAGACCAGACGATAATGGCACAAAGTAACATTGGTGTAGACTCCACAGAAACAGCAGCTGCTTACGATCAACTGCGTACACGCTGGAAGCAGAAGTTAGTTGGAGGAGATAACCTTGCTGCTGATTCCGATATTCAGGAACTCGTAACGGCGCTCGATAATAACGTATCCAATGACACAAAGAGCGGTTATCTTGATACACTTAGTCCTAATGACAGCGGTCGCAAATATTTATGGTCGGATCTTACGGATAGCGCCGATACGAAGGAGCAGCATGCCAACAATATCGTTAGCGAGTTTACTCGTATTAAAACAATGGCAACCGCTTACAATACGGAATCCTCCCGTTTCTATCACGATCCACAGTTGCGAGATGCCATTATAGGTGCCTTGGATTGGATGTATGCTAAGCGTTATAACGAACGTTTATCTTATAGTACCGCTAGCAGCTGGTGGGGATTTGAAATCGGTGCACCGCAGCTGTTAAATGATTGTTTGATCCTGATGTATGATGCGTTGAACGATCAACAAATAGGCAACTTCATGCGGACAATGGATAAGTATTGTCCTAACCCAACAAAGCGGGTGCAAAATAGCTCTGTGATCGAGACCGGTGGCAATTTGCTGGACAAAGCGCTTGTTGTAACGCTTCGCGGCGTAATTGGAAGAAATAGCGCTAAAATTACGCAAGGACGGGATTCGATTGGTTCAGAGTTTAACTATGTCACAAATGGTGATGGCGTATATGAAGATGGCTCACTGGTGCAGCATGCGAACATCGCGTACACAGCTGGCTATGGTGCAGTCTGGCTCAGCCGTACGGCGGACATCACTTATTTGCTCAACACCTCACCATGGCCAGTGACTGATCCACGGGTGGCTAACATTTACAAGTGGGTAAGTGATACGTTTGAACCAGTTATTTACAAAGGGCTGTACATGGATATGGTTAACGGGCGGGGGATTTCCAGAAGCGAATCGGGTACGGCTCGCAGTACGATTGTAGCCTTAGCAAGTTTAGCAGAGGGTGCACCGCCAGAGATTAGCGCTACTATTCGCAGTATGGTTAAGGAATGGGTAAGCAAGGATACCACCTTTAATAATTACTATAAAGGCTTGCCGATTTATAGTGTCATGTTGCTGAAGAAAGTAATGAACGATGATACGGTCACACCGCGTGGTGAGCTGTCGCGCAGTTATATGTTCAACGGGATGGCCCGTGTCGCGCATCATCGTCCCAACTACGCTTTTGGGCTAAGTATGTTCTCAGACCGCATTTCCGACTTTGAAATGGGCAATAAAGAAAATTTAAAAGGTTGGGATACCGGTCTTGGCATGACCTATATCTATAACGAAGACTTATTGCAATATCGCGATGGATTCTGGGCAACGGTTAATAGTTTCCGCTTGCCAGGTACGACGACAGACGGTTCCGGAGAAGGTAAGATGCCGGGCGAATGGGCGTACTATTATAATACGAAAAGCCATGTTGGCGGTGCAACACTAGATCATCTATATAGCGCAAGCGGCATGGATTTCTCATTATCGAAAGTAACGGGCAGTGATTTAAGTGGGAAGAAATCATGGTTTATGTTCGATGATGAAATTGTTGCCCTCGGTACAGATATTCATAAAACATCGGCCGTAACAAAACCGGTAGAAACGATTGTTGATAATCGTAAGTTGAATAGCAGCGGTAATAATGCATTTGTGATTAACGGTGTACAGGTGCCTACTGCACTAGATTATGCAGGAGATATTGACGCTGTAGATTGGGCGCACCTAGCGGGCAATGGTGCAGGTTCTGGTGCGGATATGGGCTATTACTTCCCAACTGCACCCACACTGCATGTCGTACGTGAGGCGAGAACAGGCTCGTGGTCTGAGATTAACAACGGTCAATCGAAAGATCAGCTGACGCGCAACTATGCCAGCATCGCCTTTGAACATGGAAATAATCCACAAGCAGCTAGTTACGAATATGTGCTGCTTCCAGGCAAGACAGCGGCACAAACACAAGCTTATAGTGAACATCCAGCAGTAGAAGTGCTGAGCAACACATCAACGGTACAGGCTGTTAGTAATATGCAGCTTGGCATCACCGCGGCGAATTTCTGGAGTGCGGATACTGCGGGAAGCATCCAAGCTAAATCCGCAGCTACAGTTTTAATGAAAGAAGACAGCGGTGAAATGACCATTGCGATATCCGATCCAACGCAAAAGCAGAACACAGTGACGATTGAAGTCCATCAACCGAACTTGACATTGCTAACAGCAGATACGGGGATGAAAGTCTCACCGATACAAGATGGAGTTAGCATTGAAGTCAACACTTCGGGATCGCTTGGCAAGACGTATACGGCAACATTTGATCTCGGAAAGACCTACACCGTAACCGTGGAAGGTGTAACAGCAGATAAACAGATTGCTAAGAAAGGTGAGTCCGTAACGGTAACTCTGGATACGCCTGAGGGTAAAACGTTCGACAAGTGGATCGTAACGCCAGCAAGCTTGACGTTAACCCAAGATACAACGAGCACCAACATGTATACGTTCATCATGCCTGGTGAAGCAGTTCATGTAACAGCAACGTATAAAGACGATAGACCGGTAGATAAAACCGCACCTACATGGCCTACGGGTGCACAATTATTAGCATCAAGTGTTGATAAAAAGAGTCTAATGCTCTCTTGGACAGCAGCAACGGATGATATCGGTGTAATAAGCTATAAGATTTACAAGAATGGTATGGAGCTCATTCAATTACCAGGTAACATCACTAGCTATTCAGTCAGTGGTCTTTCACCAAATACAAGCTATAACTTTGAGATTAAAGCAGGCGACGCAGCTGGAAAATGGAGTGATGGTCTATATGTAAATGTAAGGACTGGACCTAACGCTTCAGGTGGCGGATCGACGCCATCACCGGCTCCAACACCAACAGCGCCAACAATGCCAACACCTAGACCAACTGAACCAATCGAACCCGTGAAACCTACTGATCCAGCAACTCCTCAAGTAGATTTGTCTGATATCGCAGATCATTGGGCTAAGGCTTCCATTGAAAAATCCGTTGAACTTGGTATTGTAAGTGGCTATGAGGATGGAACGTTCAGGCCGAATGGTACGATAACTCGCGGTGAGATTTCAGTAATGCTAGCAAGAGCGCTGAAATTGGAGCAAGTGAATACAGCATTTGGTTTTGCGGATCAAGGTCAAACACCAGTATGGGCACAGCCATTCATTCAAGCACTTGTTAGAGCGGGATATATTTCAGGCTATGAAGATGGTACATTCCGTGCGAATAAAGAAATCACCAGAAGTGAAATCGTTGTTATCATTGTTCGTGCACTGGGTCTTGAAGTACATCCAAATGTAACGCTGACCTTTGATGATACAGATCAGATGCCAGGTTGGGCTAAACCCTATATCGCAGTGGCCGCAGAAGCAGGTCTGATAAAGGGGAATGGGGATGGTAAATTTAATCCTAATGCTTCTATTACTAGAGCTGATGCGGTTACTCTGATTCTAGCAATGCTAAGTACTAGTAACTCATAGATATACCCTCGCTAGTATTCTTTAAGATGTAAGCCAAGGTCCGATTTTAAGGATCTTGGCTTTCGATGTTAAGGTCAAAATATTGCATATTTATAAAAAAATAATGCGTGTTTCTACATATCTTTGATTTGCTATTATTAACCTAAGTTCGGTTTTTAATTTCTATATTGATACGTATTTTATTTTTTTATATCTTTCAATAGGTTGCAAAGGAAAAATGAGAGGGGGGTTCAATGGTGATTAACAGCAGTGGAGTTATGAGAACAGACCAAGTTAAGGCGGCTGCGTTGGTGCGACCGTCGGAGCGGCAGTTGGTGATACAAGAGATGGGATTTTATGCTTTTGTGCATTTTACGGTAAATACGTTTATGGATCAGGAATGGGGAAGTGGGCAGGAGCAGCCGGATATCTTTCATCCGACGCAGTTGGATGCACGGCAGTGGGTGCGTGCTTGTAAGGCTGCAGGGATGAAGGGGTTGATTCTGACCTGTAAGCATCACGATGGGTTTTGTTTGTGGCCGAGTAAGTATACAGAGCATTCGGTGAAGAATAGCCCGTGGAAAGATGGCAAGGGTGATGTTGTTCGTGAGGTGGCGGATGCTTGTCGTGAAGGCGGGTTGAAGTTTGGGATTTATTTATCGCCTTGGGACCGGCATGAGGCTTGTTATGGAGATTCGCCAGCTTATAATGAATACTTCAAGAATCAATTGCGCGAGCTGTTGACGGGGTATGGGGATATTTTCTGTGTATGGTTTGATGGGGCTTGTGGTGAAGGTCCTAACGGCAAACGTCAGGTATATGATTGGAATGGCTATTATGCACTGATTCGTGAATTGCAGCCAGAGGCGAGTATTTCGGTTTGTGGACCGGATGTGCGCTGGTGTGGCAATGAGGCGGGGCATTGTCGTAAGTCAGAGTGGAGCGTCGTACCTGCGCAGCTGCAGGATAAGGAGAGAATTCAGGAACATTCACAGCAGGAAGATGATGCTGAATTCGCCAAGCGTTTCACTTCAGAAGATGAAGACTTGGGCAGCCGTGACATTATTGCTAAAGTATCGGAGCTTGTCTGGTATCCAGCAGAAGTGGATACGTCGATTCGTCCAGGATGGTTCTATCATGCGAGTCAAGATGATCAAGTCAAGTCGCTGGATGAGCTGCGTAACGTGTACTACGGTTCAGTTGGAGGCAATGCGATGCTCTTGCTTAATATTCCTGCTGATACGCGCGGCCTGTTCCACGAGAATGATGTACAGCGGTTAGAGGAATTGGGGGCTTGGATAAGGAATACGTTTGAGACGAATGTGGCAAGCGGTGCGGCTGCTACAGCTAGTGAATCGATGACTGGGCATGAAGCGGCTAATGTATTGGATGGCAATCGAGATACATTTTGGGCCCCTGAGCAAGGTACAGAAGCGGCGAGTATCACGGTAGACTTCGGAACGGAGCAAACGTTCGATCATGTTGTTCTCCAGGAGTATCGCTATACACAGCGAATTGAGCGTTTCAGTCTGGCGTATTGGCAAGCCGATGCTGCTGCAGGCACAGGGGAGTGGCGGCCAATTCTGGATGGTACGATTATCGGTCACAAGCGAATTTGTCATTTCCCAGCCATTTGCAGCAGTCGCTTGCGTCTTACGATCACCAGCTCACGCTGGTGGCCCAATTTGGCCACATTCGAAGTTTACAATAGTCAGGATCAGGATTAGTCATAGTAAGCCTTTATGTAGTTGCCAGCCATGGATGTGTAGTCTGAATGTTCATGGCTGGCAATTTTTATCTAGCTATTTATTTTTTTAGAAGAAATGAGGGGAGCTATCATGAACCGTATAAGAAGTGAAATGAATGCATGTATCCGCCATAAAGGGAACAGATTGTATTTGCTTGAGCATACAGCGGCCAGCAAATGGACAGAAGCATTTCCAATCGGTAACGGGCGCTTAGGGGGCGTTGTATTTGGTGGTGTACAGCGTGAGCGGATTCAATTGAATGAAGATTCGGTTTGGTATGGTGGTGCAAGGGATAACGATAATAGGGCTGCGCGAGCGACGTTGCCGGAAATCCAAAACCTGCTGCTGCAAGGTAATGTGCGCAAGGCGGAGAAGTTAGTATTGACGCGTATGACGAACGTTCCGCAATATTTCAGCCCTTATCAGACATTAGGTAACTTGTTTTTGGATTTTGATAAGAATACAGAAGCTAATGGTATCCATCATTATTGTCGTGAACTAGATTTGGATGATGCGTTGGTTAAGGTGAATTACGAATTAGCAGCAGGTGAAGTTCAGAAAGATGCCATTCAGTACAGCCGCGAGATATTTGCAAGTAGCGCTGACCAAGTGCTGGTTATTCGGATGACAACAACCGACGCAGCAGGCTTAACATTTACAGCTAAAATCGACCGTAGACCGTTCAACGGTGAATTTGTCCACACCGATGATGAACAGGCTATCGCTATGCAAGGACAATTGGGAGCAGATGGCGTACGTTATGCCGTTGTGCTTAGAGCAGTCGTTGAAGGTGGACAGTGTCAGATGGCGGGCAATTATCTTGATATTCGTGAGGCTAGTGCAGTTACGTTGATTGTAGCCGCGCAGACTTCATTTCGCTGTGCTGATGCTTATGCTGTTGCTTGGCAACAAGCGAAGCAAGCTGCGAAGGTGCCCTATATGACATTGAAGCAGCGGCACTTGGATGATTATAAGCCGCTGTTTAACCGTGTGACGCTTGATCTGGATCCAGAAGTAGGGGCTGAGCCACAGCAGCAGTTGCATAGCGAGCAATGCTTGTCCACGTCACAGCGACTAGAACGGTATCGGCAAGGTGCAGCTGATAATAAGTTGGAGGCTCTGTTCTATCAGTACGGACGTTATTTGCTGCTTGCCAGTTCCAGACCGGGAACGCTACCAGCGAACCTGCAAGGGATTTGGAACGATAGCTTTACTCCTCCGTGGGAATCGGATTATCATCTTAACATCAACTTGCAAATGAACTACTGGCTTGCCGAGACGGCTAATTTAGCGGAATGTCATTTGCCGTTATTTGATTTTATTGAACGCTTAGTCATCAATGGGCGCAAAACAGCGCGCAACATCTACGGTGCACGCGGATTTGTTGCCCACACGAGCAGCAATCTATGGGCGGATACAGGTCTTTACGGTGAATACGTGAGCGCCAATATGTGGCCGATGGGTGGTGCTTGGATTGCGCTGCATATGTGGGAGCATTATTGTTATAACGGCTCGCTTTCGTTCTTGCGTGAGCGTGCGTACCCCGTGTTGAAAGAAGCGGCACTATTTTTCTTAGACTTCTTAGTGGAATTGCCATCAGGACAGCTTGTGACCGTACCATCCCTATCACCAGAAAATTCATATCGCAGTGAACAGGGTGAAGTCGGAGCGCTATGCTATGGTCCGTCGATGGACTCGCAAATTTTGCATGCGCTGTTTACGGCATGTATTCGTGCGAGTGACCTGTTGCAACTGGGTGTAGAAGAGATGGCACAATGGCAGCATGCGCGCAGTAAGTTACCACAGCCGCAAATCGGCCGCCATGGACAAATTATGGAGTGGGCGGTTGATTATGATGAAGTCGAGCTGGGACATCGCCATATTTCTCATCTATTCGCTTTGCATCCAGGAGAACAGATCATTCCTCATCGCAGCCCCGAACTTGGACAAGCTGCTAAATTCACGTTGCAGCGGCGCTTAGTCTATGGCGGTGGACATACGGGTTGGAGTCAAGCGTGGATCGCCAACTTCTGGTCAAGGCTAGATGAAGGAGATCAGGCGCATCTGAGTCTACGACATTTATTAAGCAAAGCAGTACATCCGAACTTGTTCGGTGACCATCCTCCATTCCAAATTGATGCCAACTTTGGCGGAGCAGCAGCGATACAAGAGATGCTATTGCAATCGCATGGGGATGAAATCCGGTTGCTGCCAGCTTTGCCGCTTGCATGGCAGCAGGGTCATGTTACGGGCTTACGTGCTCGAGGTGGCTTTACCATTGATATGGCATGGCAGGCAGGCAAGCTGCTACAGGCGCAGATAACGTCTACGCTTGGCAAGCCTTGTGTAATATATAGCACGGTTCCGCTTGCCTTTAGTAGTGACTGTACACAACCCGCGCCACATACGTATCAGCTGGATATTTCGCTTGGAGTTACAGTTATAGTAAACTTAGCTTAGGTTAATAGATGGAAAGAGAATACGAGATCAAAAGGTAAAAATTGTGCACATATCAGCAAAATAAAACGCTTTCTTTATGTGGCCCGTATCCACTATATTAAGTGTGAGCATGAAGTTATTTATTGAGAGGACTGAAATGCAGGTGTCTACAAAAGGAATGCAAACAACGGTAATGCAACCAAATAAACTTTACACACAAGCGATTGAGGACATTCTATCGAAAACGCTAAACAATATTGACAAGTTTGGAACTCAGTTTCCGCATGTTAGCTTGAATGGCAAATATAACTTGAACGGTAACGACGATTGGACAGATGGCTTCTGGTCGGGCATATTGTGGTTGTGCTATGAATATTCACAAGATGAACGCTATCGGCAGGCAGCAGAAGCTACGGTGGCTAGCTTTCGCCAGCGGCTTGAGCAACATGTTGTCTTGGATCATCATGATATTGGATTCCTATACAGCTTATCTGCCAAAGCGCAGTGGATGATCACGGGCGATGAGAGTGCTCGTGAGCTGGCACTGGCTGCAGCCGACGTATTAATGCGACGCTGGCGGAACACGAGCGATGGCAGCGGCTATATTCAAGCTTGGGGAGCGCAAGATAACGAGCAAGAAGCGGGTCGAATTATTATCGATTGCTTGCTTAATTTGCCATTGTTATATTGGGCAAGCGAGCAGACGGATGATCCTACGTATCGTGAAGCGGCAGCAATCCAAGCCGAGAAAACACGGCGCTATATCGTTAGAGGGGATGATAGCTCGTATCATACTTTTTTCTTCGATACCAAGACGGGTGTTCCGATCGGCGGTGCCACGCATCAAGGCTATAGCAACGGTTCGACGTGGACGCGGGGACAAGCTTGGGGCGTATATGGATTTGCACTTTCCTACCGCTATACGGGAAATCGGGCATTTCTGGAGACTTCTAAGCGTATGGCTCGCTACTTTCTTGAGCATTTACCTGAGGATAGCGTTGCTTATTGGGATTTCAATGCGCCTGTAGCTGCTGATACCTACCGTGATAGTTCAGCATCAGCGATTGTAGCAGCCGGACTGGTGGAGCTTATCTCCCATTTGGATGGTGCTGACCCAGATCGTCTCTATTTCGAACAGATGCTGGCCAAGAGTATGCAGTCGCTGATTAACAACTATGCTACAATCGGTGACGATGCAGCAGAAGGGTTACTTAAGCATGGCTCATACTATGTCCATGGTGGTTTGTCTCCTGATGATTATATGATTTGGGGCGATTATTACTATTTGGAAGCGCTGATGCGTCTTGTACGCGGTATTCCTGGCTATTGGTATGAGCGCAAGTAGAAATGCGAAGATAAAGTGAAGGGAAGCGACATTAACATCATGTTCAATCTAACCTATTACAAACGAATGTTGCTTTCCTTCATGCTTTTTATTATCGTGCCGATTGGTTCCATATCGGTGCTTTCTTTTTATGTAGTGAAGGAAACGATGATGGATAAGTTTCAAGCAACGAACGAAAATATGTTGAACGTCATCGGTACAGAATTTAGCAAAACGATCGATGATTCTACGTTCGCTTCCCAATTTATTGTGAACGATGCAGGCTTCAATAATTACTTACGTCAATTTGCTGATACGAAGCGCTTAAGCAGCTATGAGGATTATGAAAATTTCATGCAAATCAAAGCCGTATTTTCGCTTATAAATTCTACAACGCTGACTCCGTCGGCACAGATGTACTTAATTAATCGCCAGCAGTTTATTATTCCTTCAGGAGAGGATACGCCGGATAAAGTAGCAGCACATCTACCTGAGTTGTATAGCAAAATTAATTTACAGCAGCCAGAACGGTTGCAGTGGTTAGGACTATTCGGCGATGAAAAAGCAAGTAAATATTATATCGCTCGCGTCATACAAGATCACGTCAGTAAACAGTATATGGCCGTGCTATTGATTGGGATTGAACAGTCTTATTTCCAAAATGTATTAAAGTCCGTTCAGTTTGGGGATGTTGCCCTCTTGGATGTTAACGGTAACAGGCTAGCTGGTTCAACCCAATTGCATGCAGCAGGGACAAATCAGACGGACAATCCATTGCGTTCGGAAGTCGTGCTGAACAAGTACGGGTGGAAGCTTGTGTACGAGATGAGCAACAACGTGTTTATGGGTATCATTTTAAGGACATTTTATTTGGGTCTTGCTGAAGTCATACTCGTTGTCTTTGTATTTTCTTTGTTTGCACTGCTGATCTCCAAACGATTGCATCGCCCAATTGGGCAATTACAACAGGTTACAAGACAATTTGGTAACGGTAAGCTAGATGTCAGGCTGCAAGTGAAGGGAAAGGATGAGCTTGCTGCGGTTAGCAAGACGATTAACTTGATGTTAGATCGGCTAGAGCAGTCCATTTATGAGATGGAGCAGCAACAAGAGAAGAAACGCGTGATGGAGCTGGAGGCGTTGTTTATGCAAATTCGGCCCCACTTTCTGCTCAATACACTCAATTCGATCAAGTGCAGCTTAATGCTGAAGCATGATCGATTGCATAGTGGCATGATCGACTCGTTAATGAGCCTATTACGTGCCTATATGAAATTCAATACACCAGCAACACTACAAGAAGAATGTAAGTTAATGACTCACTATATTGATATTATGAAAATGCGTAGTGATATTTCGATACAACTGCAAATCGATGTAGAGCCACCATTACAATCCCTTAAGTTTCCCAAGTTATTACTGCAACCGTTAGTTGAAAATGCCATTATTCATGGTTTTGTTGACGCTGATGCTGATATAGATATAGATACAGTTATAGATTTAGAGGGCAATGATATTAGGCGCCAGCAATCTCAAATTTGGATTTCAGTCTTTCAAGACTCGGATCAAATCGTCATTGAGGTTGCCGATAACGGAGTAGGTATGGATGAGTCCATGTTGCAACGGCTGAATGAAAATGTGTTAAATTGCAGTGATGAACCAGATCCGAATTATAAACGGGTCGGATTGATTAATGTAGCTCAACGCTTGAAACTATCATTCGGTTTAGAGGCTAAGCTTTCTTTTGCTCATAACAGTTATGGCGGTGTAACTGCACGGATGCAGATTCCAGTGACAGCAAGTGAGGTGACAATCAGTGGTATACAAAGTGATGCTTATTGATGATGATGTGCCAATGCTCAAATTATTGCGGCAGATGATTGATTGGGAACAATTACAGCTAAAAGTTGTAGCTTCCACCTATTCTAGTGAAAAAGCGCTATACCTGTTTCAGCAGACCGCTCCAGATATTGTCGTGACGGATATTGGCCTACCGCAGATGAATGGAATTGAGCTCGCAGAACAGTTTCGCCGCATCAAACCCGATGTGCGCATCATCTTCATTACCTGTCATGAAGATTTCAACTACGCGCAGCAGGCACTTAAGCTTCAGGCTGACGATTATTTAATTAAAGATCAGTTAACATCAGAGCAGTTGCAACAAAGTTTGTTGAAGTTGGTACGTTCACTGCAACAACAATCATCGTCTGTAAGTACACAACCTTCAAGCTACAATCATCAGCTGTTCAAACAAGGTTTATTACAGCGTGTGCTTGATGGCATTAACGTTGACGAGATGCTTAAATATGCTGCCGGTATTGGCGTGGGTTGGAACTATCCTTGGTTTAGGCTCAGTCTTGTGCATGTGCAATATGCTAGTTACGTTGAACATTACCCACAGCAATCGTTATCGTTAATTTGCTACGCCGTTTACAATATTGCAGAAGAGTTAGCGAAAACGTACGAAGGGATCACACCGTTTTTGCAGCAACAGCATCTTGTGATTGTGTATAACTATCGCGATAATTTTGCGGATAACAACGTATTACACTTCAATAGTTATTTGCTCAAATTGAGAGAACAGGTTGCGCAATTTATGAGATTACAGCTGGTAAACGTCACGGTTCGTGACAAGCTGCAACTGAAGCAGCTTGGTGCGTGGTATCACTCACTACTGCGCCATAAATATGAGTTTTATGTTGGGGAGTCAATGCTGATTGGCGATCGTCAGCAGGGGATGCAACCAACGTGGTTGCCCTTGCGCACAGGGGAGTTCGACCACTATAAAGCTGAACTAAAGCAGGCACTAGATATTCGCGATATGGATGGCATGAAGCGTGTACTTGCGGATATCAAGGACAATTTTGGAGCGAGATCGATTGAGCCTACTTCATTGATGCATGAGCTGAAAGTTTGTTTACGCGAGTTGGCATTTGCAGCGTCTGTTAGACTGGATGAAGCTGAAGCAATCTACGAATATATTGAGCAGGCACGAACCTTTGACGATGTGCTTGCATTAACGGAACGTCTGATCATCGCGATGGCTATGCTTCACGATAAGCAGGAAAAGAAACAAGGGCGAGGCACATTAGCTGGTAGCAGTGAGCCTAAGTTACATCAAATTCAACATTTTATCGAACAACATTTAGCCGATAGTATTACTTCCATTGATATTGCGCGTTATCTGTATTTGAATCCAAGTTACTTCTCACGCTATTTCAAACGTATGACCGGGAGCAATTTCACAGATTATGTGCATCAGTATAAAATGAACATTGCTTCTAAAATGTTGAAAACATCTGGGCAAACGCTGGAAGAGATAGCACTGGCACTAGGCTACTCAGACCGTACCTATTTCTCTAAAGTGTTCAAGAAGTATATGGGCGTAACACCGAGTGAACACAAGAACAGGTGCTCGTAAATCAATCCCAAAAACAAACGAGGAAAGAGGTAATCACCGTATGACACCACTAACTCAGCTTACGATTGAAATTCACGATATGAATAATAACGTATTGGCAATGGACTCTGATCAGGGGCAAGCCCAGCTTGTATATCATCATCCTTATCAAGAGGGTGACCAAATTGTTGTTAAGAGCGAGCATCCCCACCAGTATTTATGTTTGCAGCTTGATGATGCCATGCCGGAAGCGTTCGTATATTTAGCGACAACGAGCTATCGGTTTACAATTCCGTTTGGAGAGAAGAAAATTTCCTATTCCCCTAAATCGTTCAGTGGTGGCATCCATGCCATTAGCGTGCGCTTAGCGACTGCAGCGGAAATCTCCAGTTATAAAAATGTAGCCCTTAATCCGTTCGACCAACATGAGAATAACAGTTGTTACCCGCATGCGCTTGCGAATGTGGAAACCCGCGGTGAGTCCGTGTTTGCTGCTCGCAATGCCATTGATGGCAATTGCTTTAATGCCGGTCACGGGGCATGGCCATTTGAGTCGTGGGGCATTAACCAACAAGATGACGCAGAAATGAGTGTGCAATTTGGGCGTACCGTAGAAATCGACTGTCTCGCACTTACATTGCGTGCTGACTTTCCTCACGATAACTATTGGAAGCAAGTAACTGTCTGCTTCTCCAATGGTGATTGTATAACGATTCATTTAACGAAAACGAATTTAAAGCAGGTCATTAAGCTTGAGCCGCGTCGGGTAGAATCACTGACATTGAAGAACTTAATCAAGTCAGATGACCCGTCGCCGTTCCCTGCATTAACGCAAATTGAAGTTTATGGCAATGAAGTAAAGTGAGAGAATAGTTTTGTTTGAAAGCGCATGGAGTTAGAACTCTCGTAATCCGGGGGTTCTTTTTTTTATCTTTTTACATCCCTCGAATTCAGCAAATTTATCCCTTCTCGGACGGCGTTGATCATCGTACGATGAAGAAGCAATCATTCGGATGTATATTCCATGGATAAGGGACGGCGGTAGGATGAAGCTCTGGACGGAAGGGAAACTCTATCATCAAGGCTATCAGATTGGCATGACCTATGAGCAAGCAAGTAGGGGGGAGGACGAGCCGCTTGAACTTGCATCGGTATTTCGGATCTTCTTAATTCGCGAAGGGACGGGGGTGCTTCAGATTGCAGATCGACGTTATCCGATTTTTGCGCCAGGGGTGTGTTGTTTTCAGGGGGGCGAGCAAGTACGATTCTTGGCTCAAGCACCGCTCCGAATGAAGCGCTTGAACTTTATGCCAAGCGTATTGAATGCGCGGCTCGAAGCATTGCTGAACGGTTCTGGCGAAGGGGGGACGTCTGATTATCAGGATTTATGGGTACTAGAGTCCTTCACAGATCGTTCCGATTCTTATTATGGCGCATTGCCGCTGGACCCTGCCGTCGTGAAACGTGCCGAGGAGATGATGGAGGCGATAGGCTGGAATCTCGCGGAGCAGCCGGATACCTATTGGCCATGCCGCAGCCGCTCGTATTTGATGGAGCTCCTATTTCTCATTCGTCAGGTGTATCAGGAGACGGATTTGACCCCGTATCCACTCCCGCACGCGGTCTCGGAATCCATTAAACCAGTCGTTACTTATCTGCATACGCATTATCAAGAGAAGATTCGATTAGAGCATCTAACCGAGTTGTTCCTTGTCAATAAGACGACGCTCAATGAGGCGTTCAAAAAATCCACGGGTTACTCTGTCATCTCCTACTTGAATCATATTCGGATGCGAATGGCCGATGCCATGCTTCGGAACACGACACTGCCCACAACGGAGATCATGGAGTTGATCGGCATTCAGGATGACGCGCATTTCATTCGTAATTTCCGCAAGCATTCCGGATATTCACCGGCAGAATATCGCAACCAATATTGCTGGATGCTTCATCAATCATAGCTTAACAGCGCTCCGAGAAGGGGTGCTTTTTTTTATTAGATAAATGCTGTCGATTTGCAGGAACATCCTGCGGATAATCAGTACCATCCGGGGTGCCGTCCTGATAAGCTTCTCCATAGATCGATTTTGAAATCTAGAAGAGGAGATGGAAGGATGAAATGGTTCAAAGTTCTATGTGCAGTCGTGCTTAGCTTCTCATTAAGTCAGGCGGCCGTCTTAGCCGCCCCGCAGCAGCCTCATGCGTCTTCGACAACGTTGAAGGCCGTCTTCTACAGCGAGTCCTTGCAGAAAGAAATGAATGTCAATGTCTATTTACCGCCTAACTATGGTGCGCAGGACAAATACCCCGTGCTCTATGTGCTGCATTCCTACAAATTGAACGAGGATCATTGGTTTAAGGCACTACAGGTCGTGAAAAAGGCGGATGAATTGATCAGCAGCGGGAAGATCGAGCCGATGATCATCGTCGCTCCGAAAATCGATAACAGCTTCGGTGTCAATTCCGCGGACCGCACAGGATATATGGAAGGAAGCGGCAAGCCAGGGGATGAAGGGGTGCTTCAGACCGGCAAATACGAGGATTATTTGACGAAAGACGTCGTGAACTTCGTGGATACCCATTTCAACACGATGAAGTCGCGGACGGGCAGATATATTGGCGGGACGTCCATGGGGGGATTCGCGGCGCTGCATATCGGGCTTAGGCACCCGAACCTGTATAGTAAAATCGGGGGCCACGCGCCCGCTTTATTCGTAGGCCCGATGTGGGACGTGCTTGAGAAGATGATCTACCCGACCGATGCGACTCGGCAAGAAAATGATCCACTTGCGCTCGCGGCCAGCCAGAAACTGAATAAGGTCAGTATATACCTCGATTGCGGCGAACAGGATGATTTTAAGGAGGCAACGAAAAAGCTGAGGGATACTCTAAACGTCCAGAAAACGAAGTCTTTCGAGTTCCATTCTACGCCGGGTGGGAAACATGATGATGCTTATTGGAGCAGTCAGATGGAGAACTATCTCTTATTTTATGGGGGAATGGACCGGGAGTAGAGCGGATGCTATCGCTTGTGGAAGAAAGGCCTGCCTTGTGCGGGTCTTTTTTGGCATGATGATTCTCTACCTAATCAATGTTAAAATAGGGACAAACAACCATGAAAGTAGGGTTTCTCCATGAAAGATACAGCAGCGATCATGGGAATACAATTCCCGAAGCGGACGTTAGAGGAATCTGTTGATCTTCTACGTCAAGTGGTCGAAGAGCCTCGGTCAGAATTGTTCCATGTCGTCACCGTGAATCCTGAGATTACGATGGCTTGCCAGAAAAATAGCGAACTGCGTTCTATTGTTGAGGAAGCGGGGATGATTACGGCGGATGGGATTGGTATCGTGATGGTGTCACGTATCAAGGGCGACCATCTTCCGGAACGCGTGACAGGATACGATATGCTCCTTCAGCTGCTGGCTGCAGGGAATGAGAAGGGGTGGTCCTTTTACTTCCTTGGGGCGGATCCTGTAACGAATCCCAAGGCTTGCGAAGTTATCCGCTCCACCTATCCGAATCTTAAGATATGTGGGAATCAGCATGGCTTCTTCAAGCCGGAGGATGAGGAACGTATCATAACTGAGATTAGTTCGGCTAGACCGGATTTCTTAATTGTCGCGTTAGGTGCGCCTTATGCGGAGCGATGGATTCATCAATACAAGGACAAGCTCCAGGCGAAAATTGCCATCGGTGTCGGGGGCAGCCTCGATGTCATTGCGGGTAAAGTGAAGCAGACACCTGAAGTGTGGAAGCGTTGGAATGTAGAGTGGTTATATCGTCTCATTCAACAGCCGCATCGATGGCGCAGACAGTTGATCTTGCCGCAGTTTGCAATTCGGGCGATTTTGTATCGTGAGGGTAGAAAATAGAACGACCTCGGTAAGGCAGCATTTCATCACTGCCTTGCCGAGGTCGTTCGTGTTACATCGAGATTGTCTGTTTCGCTGCAGATTTGCGGCGCGTCCAGATCACCACAGGGATAAGCAGCAGGGAGAGAAACCCGCCTGCGTAAGACAATACAGCATAGCTGCTGGATGCCACGACCATGCCGGAGAGGGCGCCGCCTGATGCTCCCGCTAAGGCGGTAAGCACATCCAGGGTGCCTTGCGTTTTGGCGCGTGTTGCTGGGGAGGTTCCATCCACGATGAGTGCTGTGCCGCTAATAAAGCCAAGATTCCATCCCAGGCCGAGAAGTGCAAGCGCGACGATTAAGAGAATGAGCGAGTCTCCTGGGGCGAGTGCAGCCAGTAATCCGGCAGCGAGCAGCGTGACGCCTGAACTGTAAGCCATCGTGGTTCGACCGATCCGATCGACGAGCATGCCCGTAAATAGAGACGGGAGATACATGGCGCCGACATGAATGCCAATCACCAGTCCCACTTCGCCAAGTCCATGCCCATGGTGCTTCATATGGATCGGCGTCATGGTCATGATAGCCACCATGACGAGCTGGGTTAAGACCATGACCGTTGTGCCGACAATGAGGCCGTGATTGTGATGGACAGAGCTGTGCGCTGCCAGTGAATCCGCTCCGGCAGATTTCTTCGTCTGTTGTCTGTCCCAAGCCTTCGCGATCAATAACGGATCTGGCCGCAGGAATACGAGCAGCACAAGTCCTGCAAGGATAAATGCAGCGGCCCCGAGCATGAAAGGACCTGCCAGCGCTGGAGCGCCCACCGAGAGCGCAAATCGTCCCATCGGCTCGACGACATTTGGACCCGCTACGGCGCCAAAGGTCGTTGAGACCATCGCAATGCTTATGGCGGTTGCCCGCTGAGTCGGCCCAGCTAGATCTGTCCCTGCATATCGTGCTTGCAGGTTCGTAGCGGTCCCCGCCCCGTAGATACATAGTGAGACGAACAACAAGTAGACGTTGCTGAGGATCGCGACCATGACCACGCCAATCGCGCCGATGCCGCCGACAAGAAATCCAACACCAAGTCCCAGCCGCCGCCCAGATCGCTCAGAGAATCGGCCGATCAGGAATGCGGAGAGTGCAGAACCTAATGTGAGCAGGGCTGCAGGAATGCCGGCATAACGATCAGTTCCGAGCATTTCCTGGGCTAACAATGCCCCGACCGTTACCCCCGCAGCGAGACCGGCGCCCCCGAAAATTTGAGAAATGACGACGATAAATAATGTGCGTTTATAGAGTCTTTGCTGCTCCGCAGGAGAGTGTATGTAGTTTTCTGCTTCGTTTGATTTCTTCTGGAGAGTGGATACACGTTCGTGTTTAAGCTCCATACTTAGATCACCTCCATCTAACAATACCATATGGTTCCATGATGTCATATCCCACTTATATGGGATATGGAGCAGCATGATGATCATTTTTGGATTTCACGATCAGCTGTGCACGCGGCAAAAAAGAGCGCTCTAATCAAAAGCGCTCTTCACATTTAGCTTATTCTATTAGGATTCGTTATTTTTTACTTTCATCCGCACAGGATCCGGTGCATTGATTCTGGAGCGAAACGCTAGAATAAATCCTAGGAATAGGATAAGCGCCGCTGAGATGTACGGGAAGTTCAAGTTCATGTCGAACAACACACCGGCGACGGCAGGTCCGACGATATTGCCAAGACTCGTGAATGCGGAGTTCAGTCCAGCGATATATCCTTGTTGATCCTCGGCCACCTTGGACATTTGCGTACCAAGCGCAGGCCGCAGGATATCGATCGACAGGAATAGGATGAACGTCACGACAATAATGAGCCAGAAGGTATGAACGGCAAGGGTTAACATCACGAAGATGCTCGCGATGATCAGACAGGTGCTGATGACCTTCTTCTCGCCGAATTTATTAAGCAGCCATCCGAAGATTGTCACTTGGACCACAGCGCCTGCGATGGAACCGAATGTAATAATGAAGGCAATATCTTTCGCTGTGAACCCGAATTTGTGATCCACGAAGAGGCCGAAGACCGTCTCATAATTGGCAAGACCAAAAGAACAAACGAATACAATCACCAGACTGATGAAGTATGGCTCGCGGTACGATTGCAGCACCTGCTTGATCAGAGGCTGCTTCTTCATTGGCTCGGCAGAATCTGCTGTACGCTTCGCTACAGGCCGCGATTCCGGGAGAATGAGGAAGGTTAGGATAGCTGCGACAACGCCGGCTACTGCTGCTGAGTAGAACGGTACGCGGATACCGAAATCGGCGACATATCCGCCAATGCCGGGACCAATAATGAATCCGGTGGTAATGGCTGCGTTGATGAGTCCCATCCCTTTGGCGCGTTCTTCAACAGAGGTCATATCGGCAGTATACGCCATGACGGCAGGCATAATGAGCGCCGCACCGATTCCGCCGAGCATCCGAGAGATGAATAGGAGCGTAGGGGCATTCGCAATCCCGAACAACCATTCCGAGATGGCGAACACGATGAGTCCGGCAATGATCGATTTTTTACGACCGATCGTATCGGACAGACGTCCAGCAATCGGAGAACAGACGAGCTGCGTCACGGAGAAGGCTGCAACGAGCAGACCTACGATGCTTCCCGAGATGTGAAGCTCGTTCATATAGGTTGGCATGATCGGAATGACTAGGCCAATACCTGTAAAGACTAGAAATAGATTTAACATCAGGAGCAGCAACGCTCCTCGATTGCGTAGTAATAGTGACATAATAATCTCCTCAACTTATGAAAAAATAGATTAATACTGAATGTTCAGTCTGGATTCTATGGAAATAATCGACCCTATCTTTTGCTAGAGAGGGCCGCTGGATGTTAAGCCTTGCTAAGGCTCTGTTGCAATGCCGCGCAGGACGACTTGAATAGCCATTCGATAGAGACCAAGTTTCTCCTCGAGCGTGGATTTCCGAGACATTTGATTCAGTCCGTAGGTTAGACTTTCCAAAATGAGCGCCATGTATTCCACGTTCAGCGACTTGAATTCCCCTTGCTGGATTCCTTCTTGCACTAGCTCCTGATAGAACAGCAAGTGGCGCGCAACCATCTCTGCGATACGCTCTTCCGCTTCGGGCGTAATCTCTTCGGTGTTGAAGAATTCATCCGCAGCCTTCGTGAGCGGGTGATTCAGGTCATCGAGGACCAGATCCTCCGCAATCGAGAACAGCTTCTCCGTCGTTGTATTGTACTGCGACGCCTTCTGCTTCCATTTCACTTCCCATTCTTGATCCCATTCATCGACCAAGTGGAGGAACAACCCTTCTTTGCTCTTGAAATGATAATAAATATTTCCCTTGCTGCTGCCCGTCGCTTCGACGATATCTTCAATCGATGTGGCTTTATATCCCTTCTGTGTAAACAGGGCTCTTGCCGCATCAGCTACTCGTTTCCTGGTCTGTTCACTTTGGATTTGCTTCTTATTCATTAGAATCCCCTCAATCGTTATGACGGATCATATTCCCAAAATCATGCATACTGAACGCTCGTTCAGTATCTTATCACAGGCAGCGAATGGTTTCAAGTCATAAGACGAGATGAATGGGGCATAGGCTACTTGGTGACGGATCATGTTGCGCGGAATCGAATCCATAGGAGAGGAGTGTGTCTGATGGAGCATCGTCAGAGAACGACAACGGGGGATGGCGTAAGGAATGGGAACATTCCGCAGCCAATACGGCGTGAGGACGGAGCGGGCGCTACCGATCTTGGACCTCGCGACGTGATGCGGGATTGTGAGAATCCGAATATGCTCGTCCCGCCAATAACGGACAACGGCCTCATTCCGAATATGAAATTCTCATTCTCGGATACACATATGCAGCTCAATCAAGGCGGATGGTCGCGGGAGATTACCGTGAGAGAGCTGCCGATCGCAACGACGCTTGCAGGTGTCAATATGCGGTTGACGCCAGGGGGCGTCAGGGAACTCCATTGGCATCAGCAGGCCGAGTGGGCGTTTATGATTATGGGCAAGGCGCGGATCACGTCCGTGGACGCTGAAGGACGAAATTTTATTGCGGATGTCGAGCACGGGGATTTGTGGTATTTTCCGCCAGGGCTACCGCATTCGATTCAAGGGCTCGAGGATGGCTGCGAATTTCTATTGGTATTCGACGACGGTCATTTTTCCGATTTAAATACCTTATCGATTTCCGATTGGTTCGCGCATACGCCGCGCGATGTGCTGGCAGCGAATTTCGGGGTTCCAGAAAAAGCGTTCGAGGATATTCCGAAGGGGCAGGTCTATATTTTTCAGGATCAGGTGCCAGGTCCGATCGACAGCCAGAAGGTACAGTCGCCGTATGGGACGATTCCGCTGAGCTTCAAGCATCGATTGCTCGCCCAGAAGCCGCTCATTACGCCGGGTGGCAGCGTGCGGATTGTGGATTCGTCGAATTTCCCGATCTCGAAGACCGTCGCAGCTGCGCTTGTTGAGATTTTGCCGGGCGGCATGCGTGAGCTGCATTGGCATCCGAACAATGACGAGTGGCAGTATTATTTGACCGGACAGGGCCGGATGACCGTCTTCGGAGGAAATGGAGCGGCACGCACCTTCGACTACCGGGCTGGCGATGTCGGGTACGTGCCGTTTGCGTTCGGGCATTATATTCAGAATACAGGCACGGATACGCTATGGTTCCTCGAAATGTTCAAGAGCGACCGGTTCGCTGATATTTCCCTAAATCAATGGATGGCGCTAACCCCAAGGGATCTCGTGCGAGATAACCTCCATGTTGGTGATGAGCTGTTAAACGCGCTCCGCAAGGAGAAATGGCCGGTCGTGCGTTATCCGAACACGCCGTGAAACCTATACTTGCAATTGTTGTACAAAAGGCAAGAGGCGTTCGCGCAGTGCGGGGCTGATCGGGAGCATCGGCAAACGCAGCGTGCCATGCTCGATGATGCCTTGCTCGTGGAGCAGCCATTTGAGCGGAGCCGGATTCGGCTCGGCGAACGCCAGGCGAATGAGCGGCAGCAGCGCGTTGAATTGCGCCTCCGCATCGGCGTGCTGACCAGATGTAAATGCTTGATAGAACGCGACGAACCGATCGGTGTGCACATTTGCGGTGGCGGACATCATGCCTTTCGCGCCGGCTGTTAGCGACGGGTAGAGCAGCGTATCTTCACCGCATAGAATCGGTTTGGTCTGACCACCTTGTACAAGGGCTGTGACGAGATCGGTGTTCGGCGTACTATCTTTCATCCCGATGACGCCATCGATGTCGAGAATCTGACGAACGGTATCATGTTCGAGCTTCAGCCCTGTGCGGTGCGGGATTTCATAGAGAATAACCGGCACGCCGACCTGCGCCGCTTTGCGGAAATGCTCGATTACTCCTTGCTGTGATGGACGGTTGTAATATGGGACGACAACCAACACGGCCTCTGCGCCGAGTGCGCCAGCCTGTTCGATACGGGATACCGTCGAGCGGGTGTCGTTACTGCCTGCGCCTAGGACAAGCGGGATGTTCGTTCCGGCCAATGCGCGTTGCACGGTCGCCATCATCTGTTCGATCTCTTCCTTAGAGGTCGAAGGCGATTCGCCGGTCGTGCCGTTCAGCACGATGCCCTGGACATCGTTCTTCGCAATGGTTGCGACAAGCTGATGCAGCGATTCCAGGTCGAGATTTTCTTGCGCATCGAATGGCGTCACGACAGGGACGTAGACGCCGTGTAATTGTTGTTCAGTTAGCATGAATAGGAGTCCTCCTTCAAATGAATGGGGCATAGATTCGTTTCTTTCACCTTATCATGGAATTATCTATCGGAGTTATCTATAATAAATGATCATAGGTATCGAAATTACTGATAATTTATATAAGAGGTGGACAGGCCATGGATATGACGACGTTTCAGACATTCCGGGAAGTGGCACGACGGGGCAGCTTCACCCGTGCAGCGGAAGCATTAGGCTACGCGCAATCGAGCATTACGGCGCAAATCCAGAAGCTGGAGCAAGCGTATGGGGTTACGCTGTTCGAGCGGGCAGGCAGACAGATGCGGTTGACGCCGCCCGGGGAGGAGCTGTTGAAGTTCGTCCTGCCGATGCTGGACTTGTACGCCGAGTCGATGGAGAAAATCTCGCAGCAGATGGGCGGCACGCTGACGATCGGCACGATCGATTCGCTCGCGGCCTATGTCCTGCCTGCGTATTTGCAGCAGTTGCGTGCGGAGATGCCGGGGCTATCCGTCCATCTCTTCCCGGACCGAGAGGATGTGCTGCTCGCGAAGGTGAAAGAAGGCGATTACGACATCGGTCTGCTGCTCGATCGGATTCCGGCCGACCCAGGCTTGCAATGCCAAGTCGTGCGGGAAGAGCCGCTCGTCCTCGTCGCCGAACCGGGCCATGTGCTGTCGCTGCGGGAGCAGGTTGAAGTTGCCGATCTGGAGGATTGCGAATTTATCTTGACCGAAGGGAGCTGCCTTTACCGCAGCATGTTCGAGCTATTACTCAAGGATCAACAGATCAAATACCGCACGGTGTTCGAGCTGGGGAACTTGGAGGCGGTCAAGCACTGCGTGATGAAGGGGCTCGGGATTGCGCTGCTGCCGCGCGTCGTCGCAGAGGAAGAGATCCAGCGCGGGACACTCGCAGTCATTCCGTTCCATCATCCGGACCTTCGGATCTATCTGCAATGGGTGATGCATCCGAAGAAGTGGCGATCCGCGGCGCTGGATCATTTTATCGGCATGATGGATCAGGCTGGGGTTTAATCAACTAATATATCTATAATATTTCATATCTATACAATGTCGTATATATATAATATACTACTAGATCAGGGGAATGGACGATTTCAATTCGATCCTGATTTGACGGTTGTTCTTGATCGGAGGTGAGCTGAATTGAAAGACGATGTGGATCTGTCTACTCGTGACAAAATCATGCAAATGCTCAAAACGAATGGTGGATTGAGCGCAAAAGCCATTACAGATCAATTAGGCATTACCGGTATGGCTGTTCGAAGGCATCTTTCTGTCCTTGAGAAGGAAGATCTAATCGAATATACCACCGTAAGGCAAACAATGGGACGTCCTATGGCAGTTTATCGTTTGACAGAAAAAGCGGAGGGATTCTTCCCGAATAAATACCATACCGTGGCATTAGAGCTTCTGTCCGAGCTTGAGGGAGAGTCTGGTGTAAGAGAAGTCAATCACTTGTTTGAACTTAGGCAAATTTCATTGCAAAAACGTCATCAACAGCATTTAGAGGGTAAGGATTTGGAGAGCAAGATCGCCGCTCTAGCCGAAATTCAATCCAATAACGGATATATGGCCACATGGGAAAAACGTACGGATGGCGTATTCGAAATGACGGAATACAATTGTCCCATTTACCAAATTGCGAGCAAATATACGCATGCTTGTACCTGTGAGACCCGTCTTTTTGAATCATTACTCCATGCAAAGGTAGAACAAACAGAATGTTTGGCCAAAAACGGAAAAAAATGCGTTTATCGAATACGTCCAAAAGCTAACGATACGAACACTCATCCCAATTGAGGTGAGCTTTATTTGAAGGTATTGAATTTATAAGTTTCGGGGTCCCCGCAAAGTACCTGAATCAGCTTCGAAGCAAAGCCCCACTTTGTGGGGTTATTTTGAGTTTACTTTTTATATATTTGCATTTATTATGTTTCATAATGAAGTTCATAGGAATTGCTTGATCATCTATTTATGAGGAGTGTTGTATAGTGTCTAGTCAAAAACCGTTCCGTATTTTACTTTATTATAAATATGTCTCCATCGAAGATTACGAAGCCTTTGCCGCAGAACATCTGGCGTACTGCAAAGAGCTTGGCGTCAAAGGAAGAATTCTGATCGCTGCTGAAGGGATTAACGGTACCATCTCCGGAACGTGGGAGCAGACAGAGGCCTACATGTCGTATATGCATCAGCACCCTTTGTTTACCGATCTCCTGTTCAAAATCGATGAGGCGGTGACCCATGCATTCAAAAAGCTGTTTGTTCGGCCTAAGAAGGAGCTAGTCACGTTACGGTACGAAACCCCTCTAGATCCGAATACCATCAGCGGCAAACGTTTATCGCCTCAGCAATTTTATGAGCAGCTTCAACGGGACGATGTTATCGTTCTAGATGGCAGGAACGGATATGAATTCGATCTTGGACATTTTCGTAATGCCATTCGACCGGATATCGACTCTTTTCGTGAATTTCCGGAGTGGATTCGAACGCATCTGTCCGATGTGAAGGACAAGCCGATCATCACTTATTGCACAGGTGGTATACGATGTGAGACATTAACGGGTGTACTTCTAAATGAAGGCTTTAGCGATGTTTCCCAGCTGGATGGGGGAATCACGACATATGGAAAAGATCCCGAAGTCCAGGGTCGGTTATTCGATGGGAAAATGTATGTATTCGATGAACGTATTGCCGTACGGGTTAATCAAACGGATGAAGACGTGACGGTTGGCAAGTGTCATCACTGCGGTAACCCGACAGACATCATGTTGAATTGCGCAGATGATTTTTGTCATAAGCAGCATCTTTGCTGCGACGATTGTCTCGAAATTCATGAGGGCTATTGCTCAGATGCTTGTAAACCGGAGAGCGAGGCAAGCGAGCTTACATCGAGCCTATAAGTTGCGATAATCATGAGACACCAATGGAAAAGCGTAGTGCGTGAAGAACACGTATTACGCTTTTTCTCATGTCTGCGAATAAAACGTGATCTTCATCATATCCAACTAGTTATTAAACATTTTAACTTAAAAAGTATATATTGACTTCGAGAAAGGATGTGGATATATTGAAAATATACATAGTATACTATTATGTATATTAAATGAAAGTTGAGATGAGGTGGCAACGTGATTGAAATGAGCGATCTAGCTTCTGCTCAAATTAAGGAGATGCTTCACAACCAGCATGCCGATAATCTGTTCTTGCGCGTAGGTGTTGTTGATGGAGGCTGCAGCGGCTTATCTTATGATATGAAATTCGATGATATTCAAGCGAAGGATGATCTAGCTTTCGAGATGAAGGGGTTCCAGCTGGTCATCGATTCGAAGAGCATGGCGTTTCTAGAAGGCCTCAAAATTGACTATGTAGCCCAGGGGATGACAGGCGGGTTCACGATGGATAATCCGAATGTCAAAGCGAGCTGTGGCTGTGGTGCGAGCTTCCGAACGGCAACATACCGAGGATCCGCGAAGAAATGTTAAAGGTCCGCAATGATGTTTAAACAAGAATGGCTTGCTTGGCATTGCTCCTATCAAATCGGTGGTGTAACCCATTTTTTTGCTGCACCAGGTTCGTATGATGAATTGATTACCGTGATACAACAATGCAAAGTAAAAGGTCTTCATTACTTCATTTTCGGATTGGGTTCCAATGTGCTTTTTCCGGATGATCTGCGAGACGATCAAGCATTTATTTCTTTAAAAAGGCTCGTTTATTGGGAAAACAGGACCACCCGTTGGTTTGTCTCAGCAGGCGTCCCGATGTCCATGTTAGCGATAGCAGGACTTCTCCATAACATCACCGATTTCGAGTTAACCTATCTGCTGCCTGGGAGTCTTGGCGCTGGAATATATATGAATGCGAAATATAACCAACTTCAGATCAGTGAGATTATAGAGCGAGTTTATTACATCGATCTGGACCGCGATGATCTATTCATTCAAAGTATCAGCGTTAGCGAATGTCAATATGGTTATAAAAAATCGATTTTTCAAAAGCATAACTGGCTAATTCTTGGGGCTGATATGAAGGTCATTCCTAGCGGAGATCAAGATTATGAATTGCAAATGGTATTGAGACGGTGGTTAGATCTTCAGGACCCATCGCATCTGGGTACGTTTTATACATTTTTTGCACAAGAACTTCAGTTGCTAGCAGACAAAGGGAGGATCATTCCCGAAACATTGAAAAGTATTGAGCGATACCGAATGAGCAAATATCATTTTACATATCCCTCATCGGGTTCTGTATTTAAAAACAATTATGATGTTGGAACGCCGATAGGTGCTTTGGTTGATCAATTGAATTTAAAAGGTTTAACGCAGGGCGGCGCGATGATTTCACCGCACCATGGCAATATTATTATTAACGTGAACCGCGCAAGCGCTCGCGATATTGAATATTTGATGCAAGTCATCATGAATGAAATCCATATACATTTTGGCTTTGTTCCAGAACTGGAAGTTGTGCAAATATAAGGGAGAAGATTCGAATGGCAATTCTAATATCTGAAGAAGCAATTCATACATTTCATACAGAATGGGGTTTAGAAGAAGGTCAATATGTACGAATTTATGCAAAGTATGTAGGTGGAGGGGGAGATGCGTTTTCTATTGGTATAAACGTTAGCGCAGACCCAATTGATCCTGTACTTGTTGAGCCGATCGGCGGTTATCATTTCTTCGTTGAAGAGAGTGATGCATGGATTTTGAAGGATACACTATTAAAGATTGATAGGAATGAAGACGGGATCGTCCTCAACGTCGAATAGTCGATTCACAAACCTGTGGTTCGTTAGCAGCGCGAAAGTCGAAATTGCTCAATAAGCATACTGGGACTCGTTGGCCGCTGGCTTGCTCGTCCACCGACGTTCTAACGAACCGTAGCACGCTTATTTGCCCGAAAACTGCTCTGTTTCTGCTCTAACGAATCGAGGAGAGCTTATTGCATCGATCTCAGTTGCAATTAGGCCAAATTGAGGCGAATAGCGCGCCTGTGGTCCGTTAGCAGCGCGAAAGGACTGAAATCGGCTCAATAAGCACACTAGGATTCGTTAGCCGTCGATGTGCTCGTCCAAACAGCGTTCTTAACGGACTGTAGCAAGCATATACACCCCGAATCTCGTCCACCAAGGTTCTAACGGACCGTAGCACGCTTATTTGCCCGAAAACTGCGCTAATTCCGCTCTAACGAACCGAGGCGTGCTTATTGCATCGATCTCGGTTGCAATTAGGCCAAATTGAGGCGAATAGCGCGCCTGTGGTTCGTTAGAAGCGCGAAAGGCCCGAAATCGGCTCAATAAGCACACTAGGATTCGTTAGCCGCCGGTTTGCTCAATCCACCAAGGTTCTAACGAACCGTAGCACGCTTATTCGCCCTGAAACCGCGCTAATTCCGCTCTACCGAATCGAGGAGAGCTTATTGCATCGATCTCGGTCGCAATTAGGCCAAATTGAGGCGAATAGCGCGCCTGTGGTTCGTTAGCAGCGCGAAAGGCCGAAATCGGCTCAATAAGCACACTGGGACTCGTTGGCCGCTGGCTTGCTCGTCCACCTAGGTTCTAACGGATCGTAGCAAGCTTATTTACCCGAAAACTGCTCTGATTCTGCTCTAACGAATCGAGGAGAGCTTATTGCATCGATCTCGGTCGCAATTAGGCCAAATTGAGGCGAATAGCGCGCCTGTGGTTCGTTAGCAGCGCGAAAGGCCCGAAATCGGCTCAATAAGCACACTAGGATTCGTTAGCCGTCAGATTGCTCGTCCACCGACATTCTAACGAACCGTAGCACGCTTATTCGCCCCGAAACCGCGCTTATTCCCCAATCCCCCACAATAAGCACAATAGGGTTCGTTAGCTGCCTAGTCGGCAACCAACGAACCCTATTTATCAAGCTTCCATTAGCCTTGCAAATCCAAAACGCCTTGGTAAATCGTATCGAACAGATCTTGCAAATACTCTTCCTCAATGCACGAGAATGCGACGCGAAGATCTGTCTCGCCAAGAGCGATCGTTCCGATCTGATATTGATCGAGCAAGTGAACGCGCAATTGGTCGGCATCCACCGTGTTCAGCTTCAAGCACATGAAGTAGCCGGAGTTGAACGGGTAGTAGTCCCAGACGTCGCCGTATTTGCCGCTGTCGAGGATCGCTTTGACCTTGTTCGCACGGCCTTTCATGACGTTGAACTTCTCTTGCTTCTGGCTCGCGAATTCTGGAGAATTCAGCGCATGAAGCACGAACGTCTGCGAAGGATGCGAGCAGCTGGAGATCGTCGCACGGATGATGCCGAGTGCTTTTTGCTCAAGTGCTGCTAACGCTGCAGCTGATTCCGACGCGAACGTAATGAACCCGACGCGGAAGCCCCATACATATTCCTCTTTGGTCGCACCGTCGACTTTGATCGGCAGGATGTTCGGATGAAGTCCCGCTAATTTACCGAACAATGATTCTTGCAACGAATCTTCGAAGAAGAGACCGAAGTAGGCATCGTCGGTGACGACCACGAGCTTGATCCCCGCTTCCGCTCCCGCTAGAAGCGCTGCGATGATCTGATCGCCGTCTTCGAGGCTCGGCGTGTATCCCGTCGGATTGTTCGGGAAGTTCAGCACGACGATGGCTTTGCCTTTATCCTTCTGCGCGAGAATCGCTTCGCGAAGTCCTTCGCTGTTGAATTTATAATCTGGGGTATAGAGCGGGAAGTTCACGATTTCTGCTCCGCGGCGAATACCGAAGGTCAGCTCATAGTTCTCCCAGTTTTTGTCCGGATAGATTACCGCATCGCCTGCATCCGCGAACAAGTCCGCCACGATGCTGAGGCCGTGCGTCAGCGCGTTCGTTACCATCGGATTACCGAAGGATTTGCCTTCGAGCGATGGGTTTTCTTGTAGCATTTTGTTCCGCCAAGCGGTGCGGAGCTCCGGCTTCCCTTGGGGTGGCGCATAAGGATAGAGATCCTTCGGTGCATAAGCGGACAGCGTGTCCTGAATGACGCTCAGATGCATCGGCCCTTTGCCTTCTGTCGCAATCCCGATCGTTGCATTATATTTTTTCGCTTTACTACCAGCTTCTGCCGATTGGCTTAGAATGCCTTCCTTTGGGAAGTAAATCTGTTTCCCTAAAGTCGATAACATCGCGTAAACTTGTGGCGTTTCTTCTTGCAAAGTGTTGTTTAATTGCTGGGCTAATGGATTCATTTTTTTGTCATCCTTCCAGAATCAGTCTCATGAATGAGGTCTGTGAATTACGATACTTCGTGCCTAAACACATTCCTCATATTATAGCATTTTGGAAGGCAACCGTCACTTCCAGGATGGAAATTTTCACCGGTGGTGCGGGCAATATTTTTTCATCAGAGCGATGGTCTCCGCATCGAGTTCGGCTTGGCGCTCGGCAAGGCCGGATGTAATCTGATCGAACTTCGATTCATTGGCATTTTGTCCAAATTTGAACTTGGCCGTGATCGATTCGACGGAGAGGCGAACCATGGCGACGCCAGCCACCTGCTTCGCATATTTGGAGTCGGTCATGTCAAACGGCGCGTACCCGCCTTCGGGTTGCAATTTCTGCATGAACGCCGTGAAGACACGGGCTTTCTCCTCGAGATCCTCCATGACGGAGGCCGTCCCTTTGAGCAGCACCGATTTGAAAAAAGCCGTTGCTGGACAAGCGTACGTCGGATCGGTGAAGTAGGACGGGATGAGCGCATATTCTTTGGCGACGGAGAAGGTGACGCGCGCATCGTTTTTCATTTGGCGCATCTTGTCCCCGATTTTGCTGCCGTGAAAATAAATATCCCCTTCGAAGTACACATAGTTCAGCGGCGTAATATGCGGCCAGCCATCCTCGCTGATGGTCCCTAGAAATCCGAAGGTCATTTCCGTTAAAAAGGATTCAATTTCTTGTTCTTCTTGGATCGAAAATTCTTTTCTGCGCATGGTTCTGTTCCCCTTCTTCTTCTTTTTCAACTAACAATAACGGGGATGTTGACAATAAAAAAGAACCAATTTAGAGTATTTTTATTAGACCATTTTGTTAGGTGAGAGATGAAATCGGCGTAAGGGGGAACGGAAATGGATTTCGGCTTGCCATTTGCATCCTATTTACAGGAATATCGCTATAAATATTTGGCCTTGTTCCACGCCCTTCGCGCAGCGATACTAGAAGGGACGATTCCGCATGGGGCGAAGCTGCCTTCAACACGGGAAATGTCGAACTTGTATCAATTGTCTCGTGGTTCGGTCAATCAAGTATATGACATGCTGCTGGCGGAGGGATATGTGACAGCTGCAGTTGGCAGCGGCACTTACGTAACGTATGAGCTGCAGGAGACGCAGGCCGCAGACGCTGAGATTCCCCTGGAGATCGAACTATCAACTTGGGGAAGACGCGCCGCACAAGGGAGGGCGCTGCCTCGCGAACATTGGCCAGAGCCAATGAAGCAGCCGTTCATTAGCCTGGAGATGGGGAGGATGGTCTCGGAGGCATTCCCGACGGATACGTGGAACCATGTGCTCTATCAAGAAATTAGGCAGTTCGAATCTGTTAGAGGGGACGTTGAATCTCCAGATACGCTGGGACATGGACCACTGCGTGAGGCGATTGCGCTCCATTTGCGCCGGATGCGCGGGATTCAAGCGGATCCGAAGCAAGTTGTCATATGCAATGGTTCGATGCAGGCGATTGCCCTGCTTGCGCAGCTGCTCATCGATCCGGGAGACGCTGTCATCGTGGAAAACCCAGGATATATGGGGATGAAAAGGGCGATCGAAGCGGCCGGTGGGAGAGTTACACCGAATGCGGTGGATGAACATGGGATTTTGGTGCAAGACTGGGAGGAGAAGCTTGTCTTCGTTACCCCGAGCAGACAGTTCCCGACCGGTGCCGTGCTGAGTCTGGAGAGAAGACAACAGCTGCTCGCATGGGCTTCGAGGCGCAACGGTGTTATTATAGAAGATGATTATGATAGTGAGATTCGGTATGGCGGCAGGCCGATTGAGCCGCTCAAGTCGCTCGACCTAGAAGGCCGTGTCGTCTATGTGGGCACATTCTCGAAGACGATGTATCCCGGGCTTCGGATCGGTTATGCGGTCCTGCCGACGTGCCTCGTTGAGCCGATGCGTCGCGCGAAGGAAATCTACGAGCCAAGTCCCATCTCCATGATGGAGCAGCGCGCACTGGCGGCTTTTATCCAGAATGGGCACTATGAACGGCATTTGCGGCGCATGCGCCGAGTATATAGCAGAAAATATGCGTTCTTTTATCGAATGATGCAGGAACATGTCGGTCATTTGTTTAATGTATTACCTTGTGACGCTGGGATGCATGTCTATGCGTCGTGGCGAGGAACGGCTGATGACTATGCAGCCTTTCGAAGCGCTGCAGCAGCGCATGGTGTAGGGTGGACGGATGGCGGAAGATATATCTATTTACCGGACACGCCGATCGCCGCTTGTTTTGGGTTTGCGCATTTGCATGAGGAAGAGCTTCTTCAAGGCATTCTGCGAATGAAGACAGCATGGGAAGACAGACACACGTATTTACGAAGCAGAGCAATGAAGAATTAATAGTGGATGTTCAATTCTTGGTGTGGAAGAGCCGACGTTTTGAACGCTCATTAGAAGTATGAAGCTTTCGCAGATCTGTAGGAGGGAATCGAATGATTGATGTATCACCTTCATCATTTGTATTAAAACCGGCTTTTGCCAAAATCGTATGCGAGCCGAACTGGAAATGGGCGAAGCGGGAGAAGGCGCTGGAGAATTATGATCTATTCTATGTATGGAGCGGCGAAGGCGAGTTGATCTTGAATGATGAACCGTACCAAATCGGCAAGGGCAGCTGTTTCTTATTCCGTCCCGGAGATCATACAAGCGCGACGCATAATCCGCAGAAACCGCTTGTTCTTACGTACATCCATTTCGATGTGGAAGAGGCCGTGAGCATGATTCCCGCTCGTTATCGGGTCATCCAGGATACACTTGATTTTGAATATTTATTATCTCGGTATGTTCGCTTGTTTCTCGTGCAGACGTTCGCCGCGGATGTCGAGGCGAAGCTGATGCTTAAGCAGATGATGATTCATTTGCTCCGGGAAGAGCAGGATGTACCCGTGGAGAAGAAAGTGAGCAATCAGATCACGGAGGTGATCCATGAGATTGCCAATTACATTCGCCAGCACCCGAGCGTGCAGCATCGCGTAGAGGATTTAGCGAAGCGTGCGCAGTTGTCGCCGCGGTACTTCTCCATTAAATTCAAGGAACTAATCGGGGCTTCAGTGCAGTCCTATATCATTCGGACGCGGATTGAACGGGCGGAGCATTTGCTCCATCATGCGGGGATGAATGTGACTGAAGTCGCGGATGCACTCGGCTATCGGGACATTTTCTTCTTTAGTCGACAATTTAAGCAGTATACTGGAAAAAGTCCTTCGGAGATTCGTTAGAAATGTTAGGAATAAAGAAGGATTTCACATAATGCATGTTCCTATTTTGGAAAATTATGTTATAATTAGAGCACAATAGACCCGATGCTCGGTTGCATTCCCAACAAGTCGGATGACGGAGGGGGTGTTGCTATGGAAGTAAAGGATGCATTAACATTGATGCTCTCATTTGGGCTATTTCTCATTACTTTGCTTTCGTACATGAAAAAAAAGTAGACCTCCCTTGATTATCTTCGCGGATAAGGGAGGTCTTCAGATACGATGCTATGCAGCCGGCCGCCTGTGAAGGCGATCTATTGTCAGGACCTCTAGTGCGCCAACACTTCCGGTCCTTATGAACGCTCTCCATCCCGCCAAGGATGGAGGGCGTTTTGTGTATGATTATGCAATGATTTGTATAACGTTTGGGGTGCTGCCCCTTCACATAACGCTATTCTAACATAGTTGCCAATATTTTGAAAAGGGCAAATCGCACACCCGCGTCCGAATTAGGCTTTGGGATGGAGCGTGCCGAGGGCTTCGCCCATCTTCACTTTGGAGCCAAGCGCTAAGTCGCTGCGCGGCGTAAATGTCCGGTTCTCGGTAAGCAATACGACGGTAGAACCGAATTCGAAGTAGGCGAGGTCTTGCCCCTTCTCCCATGATTTGGGCAGCGGCTTCACATATTGAATGCTGCTGACATTCATCGCGCCGACCTTCACAACAACCACTTCACCGTATTGATGACGTATGTATGTAATCAGCCTTTCGTTCCGGCTAAGCACCCGCTTCATATGATTCAGTCCGAAGTCGTTGACCGGATAGACTTTCCCAGGCACATGCTCGGATTCAACCAAGCTTCCTGCGACAGGGGTATGAATACGGTGGTAGTCGGTTGGGCTTAAGTAGAGTACGAAATAAGTTCCGTGCTTATACTTCTGCGTATAAGGGGATTGATTGAGCAGCTCTTCGATCGTGTAATCCTGTCCCTTTACATTCAGCAGCAGACCATTTTCAATCGGACCCATGCCGGTGATCAGTGCGTCTACAGGGCTGACGAGGGTATCCGGATTCGGATCAATGGGACGAAGTCCTTGTTTGAGTCGTCTTGTAAAAAATTGATTCAACGTACGATATTCATGTAATTCTTTCTCCGCATCTTCAATCGGTATTCCGTAAATTTTCGCAAATCTCGGAATGAGATGCCGGCTTGCGCTGGAATGGGCGAACTTCCCCGTAAGCTGAGAGATCCACTTGCGCGAGGAGAGCTCGGTCATTAACCGCAGCAATGTTTTGGCCATGTTTCTTTCACCCTTCCTTCTCATCCGTTAGTTTGCCATATAACGCAGGGTAAATCAATACGGAAGATGGTAGGGGCTTGGTGGGCGCTCGCGCAAAACAGCCAGAAAGCCGGGCAAAACCGGGTCTATGCAGCTACCTGTTCTGCCCGTCACGAGGTCCATGCAGGGCGTTACCCCAAAGTTAGTGGCTTGTGCGGCTCCGTTGAATGAATATAGTCTGTATGCTCTCGTCCCCAGCTGCACATCTGATCCAGGATCATGCGCAGAGAGTGTCCGCGTTCTGTCAAGCTGTATTCCACCCGAGGCGGGATTTCTTGGTGAATGACGCGATGGATCATTTGGTCCGCTTCGAGCTCTCGAAGCTGCTTGGCTAGTGTTCCTTGCGAGACATCGGGAATGATGCGCCGTAATTCGCTGAATCTTTTAGTCCCCTCGGTCAGCAGGATGAATAGAATGAGGGGCTTCCATTTTCCTTCGATGACGTTCAGCGTTGTCAGAACACCTCTTAACCTGGGTTCATGGTCATACCTCTGCATATTCTAGCACCTCCTATTTCTCCCCTTAGTATACGAATCCTGCAGATGCATTGCACCCCATTTTATGGCTCCTACCCGCTGCCTCCCGTCACGCATGAAGGTACGAATTTTCGTACCTAGTACGAATGAAGTGCGTACTTCCACAGGATCGGAATCCAAGCTAATAATAGAGTGCATAGGGTTCATATTCTGATAAGAGATGAGGAATGCAAGATGGCAGGACATACACTACATAAGCAACGAATTGTGATTATTGGCGGCAGCACAGGCATTGGATTCGCGACGGCACAGGGAGCCATTGCGGAAGGCGCGCAAGTCGTAATTGCTGGTCGTTCAAGGTCGAAGCTCGAACAAGCGAAGGCCGTGCTAGGGGACGGGCACGTAGAGACGTATACCGTCGATAACCAAGATGAAGGGCAGTTACAGTCGCTGTTCGAACAGATCGGCTCCTTCGATCATTTATTTACCCCCGGCGCTTCGTATGTTAGAGGGCCGATCACCGCTTCTTTGGAGGTTGCGCACAGCTGCTTCAACGCGAAATTTTGGCCGCAATATCATGCGGTGAAGCATGCGATACCGAGGCTGGATCGTCATGGTTCCATCGTGCTCATGTCAGGCGCATTCGGACAGAGACCGCTTGCGGATGGTGCGTCCTATGCGGCTTGCAATGGCGCGATTGAGAGCCTTGGCAAAGCGTTAGCGGTCGAGCTAGCTCCGATCCGGGTGAATGTGATCTCGCCGGGTACGATTCGTACGGCATTTAATTGGGAGGAGACGCCGCAATCGGTTCGCGATGCATCCTATGATGCGTATGCGCAAATGAATCTGCTGGGCCGGGTAGGACACGCAGAAGAAGTCGCTCACACCGTGCTCTACTTGATGAGCAACGGTTATACGACGGGCAGTACCTTGTTCCCGGACGGCGGGTATATCCTGCGCTGATCGTCAAGAGCCCCGCGGGTCTTTGGGGAGGCCAGCGGGGCTCTTTTCGCATTTATATATTGTGCTGCTTCATTAGATGACTCGCATACGCCATTGGATTGCGGAAGGTCGATTTCCAGACCTGTGTCAGTCCCGCTTCGCGGAAGCTGTAACGCTGATCCCGTCCATTGCATTCAATGAACATCGGTATGCCGTTTTCCGTTAGGCCGATATCAAGCCCCACATCAGCTAGATGGGGGAGTGACACCTCCAGACGTTTGACAATATACATAGAGAGAAAGCTTACCTGATTCATCAGGTATCCCTTTGATTGATTCGGTAGAGCTTTTGCTATCACTCGATCCGCTGGCAAGCTGGTGCCGCCTTTAGCGAGATTGGTGACATATCGATGATGGGCGGCGACACGGGCGATCATGCCGGTGATCTGCCATTCGCCGTTCACGCTTCGCTGCACGGATACTCTGAGGTCGAAGGGACGACCGTTGTATTTCGCGAGCGGGATATATTGTTGAATGAGGTATTGTTCTTTACCGATTTTGCGCTGTATGACTCCAGGCAGCTCACCCATCCGACATTTGACCGTTCTCCAGACGGTCTTTCTGCCTTGAACCGGGTAAGTTGCATGCCATATGCCATGGACGCGCCTGAGCTTCATGACTCCGCGTCCGAGACTGCTGTTATTCGGCTTCAGAATCAAATCAGCGTGTTGTTCCATCATATGATGCAGGTTCAAGGGATTGAGCGGCAGCGTCTCCGGCAAATGGGTCTTGAGCAGAAGATCATGTCGGAGCAATTCATGGACGTAGAGCTTCCCGTAACGATTTTCTTCGTTAAATACATAAATTCCACTCTCAATAAGAGACCGAATTTGGTGCTGCACATCGGATTTGAAATAGATCGCTCGATTGTGCACAACATGTGGGGTAGGGACGCTTTTGCGAATATAGCCGTATTTCGATTTCACATAAGCGGTTGTGAAGGGTTCCCCCGGCTCAATATCTGCGAGGCGAAAATAACACGGGGTGATACCGAATTCTTGACCGGCCTCTTCGTAGGCGGATAATGATTCATTCTGCGTTCTGCCTAACGGTATGCCGCGATACGCACTGGCATTGAGTAATATGCCCACATAGGCTTCCCCCATGAGCTTCTCTCCTCCTGTTCTATCGGATACATAGACGTTTGATGCTTGTATGTTAGTGTATGAGTTAGGTGAATGATTCGAAAAGGCGGTTGCAGGCGGTGATTTGACCATTTTTGGCTGAGCACAGATCGTAAGCGGACGAAGGTGTATATGCTGTGGTATAGATTCTGAGTAACCTCTAGAAGGGAGAACTGTGATGGCGCGACCTAAAGTGGCAGTTGTTACGCCAGGCTCCTTTCCCATTCCATCGGCTCGGAGCAGTTCTGTGGAGCGGGTGGTGGAGCAGGTCATTCCACTGGTGCAGGATCGGCTTCATTGCGTTATCTTCGGCCGATCTGCGAAGCATCTACCCAGCTATGGAACGGTGCATGGCGTGCCTTGTTACCGGGTTCCGTACGGGAATGGGGCAAGGTACATTCAAGCGGTTATACGGCAGCTTCTCCTTCTGAGGCCGGATGTGATCCAGGTGGAGAACCGACCGAGATATGTCTTGTCGATTAAGAAGCGTATGCCGCGTGCACGCGTGATTCTAAGTTTGCATTCAACGACATATATCTCCCAGGCTGTCATATCCAAGAAAACGCTGCGGCGATCACTGCAATGTACAGATTGTATTATGGTGAACAGTTTTTTTCTGAAGACGTATTTGGTGCGTCGATTTCATGGACTGGATGCGAAGATTTTCGTGAATCATTTAGGGGTGAATATGGACCAATTCGAGCCGCGCTGGAGTGAGGGCGGCAATCTTAAGCGGATCGAATGGCTGCATCGACAGGGTCTTACGGGACGCAAAATCATTCTGTTCGTCGGCAGGCTCAAACCACAGAAAGGGATTCATTATCTTCTCGAGTCCATGTACAACATTGCTCGGTTGGAACCGAGTGCCATGCTGGTGGTTGTCGGCGGCGCCTTCTATGGGTCGAGCCGCAAAACCGCTTATGTTCGTAAGTTGGAGCAGATGGCCAAACGCATACCGCAGCATGTGCGATTTGTTCCCTATGTGCCGTATGATCAAATTGCGCGATGGTTCAACATTTCGGATGTTGTTGTTGTGCCTTCATCGAGGAATGAAGCATTTGGACTTGTTAATGTGGAGGCAATGGCAGCAGGGGTGCCGGTCATTGCCGCAAACGCGGGCGGTATACGGGAAATTGTTCAGCACGGGGTAACGGGATATTTGGCGAATCCTCCGCAGCTGGCTAAGGAGCTCGTGAACTGCATTGTGCCTGTTCTTCGAGATCCTGCGCTGCAATTGCGATTAGGGCTTGGAGGGGTATATCGGACACAGCAGTATTTTACGTGGAAACACACGGCAGAGCGCTGGACAGAACGCATCGAACAGATGCTGCGGATCTGACCCACTCCGCATCAATCATTTTTCTAGCATAAAAAGTAGTGCTTATCGTCCTTTTCCGGATGATAAGCCTATTTCATCATCCTTCTAACGGGACTAGCTGTGTCGTGCGTAGGAAGGGGATCCATCGGATTATCTTTTTATGGTTAGGCATGTGTCATGTCTCTAGACGAATGCATATGATGCAAATGACGATCTATGCAGGAAGGAGAGGGCATATGAAAAAAATGAAAAGATCGGCGAGATCGACGAAATCGAAAAAGCCGCTTTATTATGTCGATAACCCGAACTCTCGCGAATTAAGCTGGTTGGAGGAGTACAAACCGCAGGTATCCGTTAATAACCGCGAAGCAAAGGATGTATCGATTAATGCGATGACTCCACTTCCAATTCGGCCTGAAGTACAGATTGAACCTGAACCTCATGCAACAGAAATATTGCCAGAAATAATTGAAAAACCTGTCGAAGACATACAAGAGATCACGCTAGATGATGTAGAACCGCAAGCCGAACCGGAGAAAGAAACGGACACCGAACGTGTGATGGAGGCCCAGCAAGAGAAGGAGCCTGATCCGCAACCTAAGCCGAGGAGAAGCTCAAGTAGTATAACGAACGAAGTTGAAGCGGGACAGCGTGTACAGATGAGAGGGAGATCGAGACGATCAGAATCTCAAGTCGAAGCAAAGACATCTACGCTTCCTCGCGCACCCGAAGAATTAAAGAGCAATCTGGTGCAGCAACCATCACCTCCGCTACAACCACCACCATCACAACCACCACAACAACAATTGCAAACGCAACACCCAACAGATGATATCGATGATGAGGGGAATAGTCTTTCCCGTCTATTCTCACCGTTTGGGCGGAACAAAGGCGTTGTGTATACGGATGACCTGGTTGATGGAGCCGTAACGAATGAGAAATTGGCTCCGTATTCCATCGACAGTTCCAAATTAAAGAAGGAAAGCATCACGGCTGACGCCTTGAAGGATTACGCGATTCAGAGTATCAAGATTGCCGACGGTGCGATTAATGCCGCCAAAATTGCACCGGAGTCCATTTCAGGCGAACACATGGTTCGTCAATCCATCACCAGCGGCAAAATACGTGACCGCTCGATTACAGGCGAGAAGATCAAAGACGGCAGTATTACTTCGGAGAAATTGGCCGATAAAACCATTGATTCCAATAAAATCGCCGAGGGTTCCATTCAGACCAAACATTTAGCAGATCTTATCATCTCGGGCGATCTGATTCAGAATCAATCGATCACATTCGAGAAAATACGCAGCGGTGCGGTACAGACGGAGAATCTGGCGAATGAAGTGATAGATACATCGAAGCTAAGCGACGGTGCAGTAACGACCGATAAGCTGCATGATGAAGCGGTGACAGAGAGTAAGATTTTCCCGGGCAGCATCGCCGGTGTTCATTTGAAGGAAGGTGCCGTAACGAAGCGGCATATCGCGAACAAATCGATCCGTCGCGAACATATTGAAGACGGGCAAATTGTGTCGCAGCATATTCTCCCTCAATCGATTGATTCCACGCATTTGCAGCCGAATTCAGTCACCTCTGGACTTCTCGGTTCGGGTGCTGTGGGAAGCAGCCATATTCAGGAGGAAGCGATCAAGCAAGCGCATATCGGAATGAATGAAGTGCAGACGTGGCATGTGGCAGATCAGAGTATTACGTCTGCGAAGCTAGCAGATCAATCCGTACCGACAGTAAAAATTGTTGATCATGCCGTGACGACCTCTAAAATCGCAGACCAGAGCATCATTGCGCAGAAATTAACGGATGAAGTTATTCAAGCCCGTCATATGGCTAAAAATTCGGTGATTTCCGAGAAAATTGCGCAGCTTGCCGTTGATTCTAACCACATTAAACCGGAAGCCGTCGGCTCGGAGCACATCCAAGAACATGCCGTGATGGAACAGCACCTGCAGAGCGGCGCCGTTACATCGGATAAAATCGTTGCACGGTCCGTGCAATCCGACCACATTCAGCTTCACAGCATTCGAACAGAGCATCTGGCGGATGACTCGGTAACCTATCACAAGATCGCCCCAAATAGCGTAATGACGGATACGATCGCAGACGGTTCTGTGACGGAAGCAAAGCTTGCATCTCAGAGTGTTACTTCTGATATTCTGGCAGATGATGCTGTTCAGACGTTCCATATTGCAGATAAGTCGATTATCTCCTCGACAATCGCTCAGGACGCGATTCAATCTAATCATATTCAAGCCGGTTCGATCGGCAGTGATCATCTGCAGCCGTCCTCTGTAGGTCAATCGATGTTAAAGAACGAGGCGGTGACAGCCGACAAAATTGCACCCAATGCGATTCGAGACCGTCACATCGGACCAGGTATGGTGTTCTCCCACCATCTGGGGGATCATGTGGTTACATCGCTCAAGCTCTCGCCTGAAAGTGTATCGACAGATAAGCTGAATGATCATGCCGTAACCACGACCAAACTTGGGAATCAAAGCGTGACATCCGACAAAATTGGGATCGGAGCGGTTGAGACAGCCCATTTAACGAAGGGGGCAGTCAAGTCGGATACGATCGCAGATCAAGCGATCCATTCGGAGCATATTCAAGATCAATCGATCGGCACGCAGCACTTACAATTTGATGCCGTTGGCACAGAGCAGGTGCAAGACGGATCAATTACTTCCGAGAAGCTCACACGACAGAGCATTACGAGCGATAAGATGGCGATCGGTTCGATTGAAGGGCAGCATATTCGCAATCAAGTCATTCACAGCAGCCATTTAATGCCCGAGATTATCCAATCGCAGCATTTGAAAGATGAGAGTATCACAGAGAATAAACTCGAAGACGGCAGCGTTACGAGCAATAAGCTCGCCTTAGAGAGCGTGACGGAAGACCATCTGGCCCGTTACTCCGTATCCCAAGATAAAATCCAAACGGAAGCGATCGCTTCCATGCACCTGCAAGAGCAATCCATCCATAGCAATCACCTCAGCAATCAATCTGTAGGAGAACGTCATATCCAGTCTGATGCGATCGTAACCGAGATGATTCAGAATCATGCCATAACGAGCGACAAAATTGGTGCAAGCGCCATTGAAGGCAAGCATATCGGCCTCGAAGTGGTATCCGGCAAACATCTGCGCGTGGAGTCTGTTCAAGGATATCATCTGAAAAAGGGCGTCATTAGCCTATCGCATTTAGGGCAAGATGTGCTGAGTGCAGATTGGATGCCAGACAATAGTATAGATGGCGAAAAAATAAAACCTGGTGTCATTGATACAGACCATCTTGCGAACCATGCTGTTACTGGAAGCAAATTAGTATTTAATTCGGTTACATCCGATAAGATCGCACCTGGCGCAGTTCAATCCGAACATGTACAGCTGGAGAGTATTCAGAGCAAACATTTGCAGCCTCAAAGCATCCAATCCAGCCATGTTCAGAATGGAGCCATTCAAGCAGAACATCTTGCCCAAGGTTCCGTGTTCTCCATGCATATTAAGCAGGAAGCGATTCAGGAAGGGCATTTGCAGACCGGATCGGTGGGTTCGGCACAATTGCAATCGAGCAGCGTATCGGAATCGAAGCTGGTAGCGGGATCGGTAACAGCCTCGAAAATTGCGCCGGAGTCTATTCATGGGGAGCATTTGGCAAGAGAACTCATTCAAGCCGAGCATCTAAGTCCATCAAGTATCGGCAGCGTGCATTTACAATCGGAGATTATTGATTCAAGCCATTTGAAGCATGCGGTTGTTTGCTCGGAGCATTTAAATGAAGGCGCCATTGTATCGCATCACCTGCGGGAGCAAGTCATTACGGAAGCGCACATTCAGAGCAATGCGATACAAACGGGCATGCTGCAGGACTATAGCGTGACACGGAATAAATTGAATGACAGGGTCGTCTCAGGCGATAAAATTGCGCTGAAATCGGTAGCAGCGGGGCATATCGTGGATCAATCAATTCAATCCGAGCATTTGAATGAAGGTATCGTTGAAGGGAAGCATATCGGACATTCGCAGATTGCTGCCGAACATTTACAGCCGAATAGCGTTACAGAAGCTCATTTGCAGCATGGAATCATTCAAAGCGCGCATCTACAGGATGGCATCGTGACCAGTGAACATTTGCAGGATCATGTGATCCAAACACGCAACTTGCAAGAAGGATCGGTCACGCGCGATAAGCTCAGTAACGGCTCTGTAGGTCGAGACCAACTGGGTCATAAAGTGGTAACCTCCTCGCATCTAGCATTCGAAGCGGTTGGTTCGGCACATATGCAACCCCATAGTGTTTCGGCAGCACATTTGCAAGAAAGCATCATTAACAGCAAACACTTGCAGGATAACATCGTGCAGAATGCACATTTGCAGGAGGGTTCCGTTCACACCCGTCACTTGGAAGAAGGGGCCGTAACTATTGATAAGATGAGCGTGGGATCGGTTGGCCGGACGCAGCTTGTTGATCAGGCGGTAACATCGTCGCACTTGGCATTCGAATCCGTCAGCACCGAACATCTGCAACCTCAGAGTGTATCGGGAGCTCATCTGCAAGAAGGGATCATCGAGCGTATACATTTGCAGCATGGCATCGTGGCGAATGAGCATTTGCAAGACGGCGCGGTTCACACCCGTCACCTGCAGGAAGGTTCGGTGACACGAGATCAGCTGAGCGATGGTTCTGTAGACAGCAAGCATTTGGTTGATAAAGCGGTAACGTCGTCGCATCTCGCATTTGAAACGATCAGTTCAGAACATTTGCAACACCAAAGTGTTGCGGCAGTCCATCTGCAAGAAGGCATTGTTCATGACATTCATTTGCAGAAGGGAATCGTGAATAGCAGTCATTTGCAAGAGGGGGCTATCGAAACCCGCCACTTGCAGGACGGTGCAGTGACGAGAGATCAATTGAGCACGAAATCCGTTGGCGCAGAGCAGCTTGTTGATGAGGCAGTGACCTCAACACATCTAGCACCGGGCGCAGTAAGCAGCGCACATCTGCAACCGCAAAGTGTTACAACAGCTCATTTACAAGAAGATATTGTCCAGAGCGCACATTTGCAGAATAATATCGTGGGCAAGGAGCATTTACAGGAACATTCGGTTCAGACGCGGAACTTGCAAAATGGGGCGGTTACCCGTGAGAAATTGAGTGATGGATCGGTAGGTCAGGAACAGCTGGTTCCTCATGCCGTAACGTCTTTGCATTTGACACCAGGATCCGTTAGCTCCGAACATCTCCAGCCGCATAGCATTACAGAATCGCATCTAACCGAAGGGATAATTCAGAGCGCACATTTGCAGCATGGTATCGTGACCAGTGGGCATTTACAAGATAACGCTATCCAAACGCAGAACTTGCAAGACGGAGCGATTACACGCGATAAGCTAAGCGATGGATCCGTCGGTCGGGAACAGCTCTTGAGCAAATCTGTAACTTCCTCGCATTTGGCGCTAGAATCCATCCGCTCCGAACATCTGCAACCTTTCAGCGTATCCGGATCCCATTTACAAGAAGGTATCGTTCAAGGTACGCACTTACAGGAAGATATCGTAGGTAGTGAGCATTTGCAGGAAGGCAGTATTGCGTCTCGGCACTTGCAAGAGGGATCGGTAACACGTGATAAGCTCAGCGACGGTTCTGTAGGCAGCGAGCAACTGGTTGATAACGCGGTAAAGTCGTCACATCTGGCCTTAGGGGCAATAAATTCAGAACATTTGCAACCGAACAGCGTTGCGAGAGCTCATCTGCAAGAAGGCATCGTCCAGAGCATGCATTTGCAGACGAACATCGTGAATAGCAGACATGTGCAAGAAGGATCCATTGGAACTCGGCATTTGCAAGCAGGTGCGGTTACGCAAGATCGAATGAGTGTTCAATCTGTGGGCAGCGAGCAAATCATTGATAAAGCAATAACCTCCTCACATCTAGCTCCGGGCGCAGTAAGCAGCGCACATCTGCAACCGCAAAGTGTTACAACAGCCCATTTGCAAGAAGATATTGTAGAGAGCGCACATTTGCAGAATCATATCGTGGGCAGCAAGCATTTGCAAGAACACTCGGTTCAGACGCGAAACTTGCAAGATGGAGCGGTCACCCGTGAGAAATTGAGTGATGGATCGGTAGGTCAGGAACAGCTGGTGCATCATGCTGTAACATCTTTGCATTTGACACCAGGATCCGTTAGTTCCGAACATCTGCAGTCGCATAGCATTACAGAATCGCATCTAGCCGAAGGCATTATTCAGAGCGCACATTTGCAGCATGGTATCGTGACCAACGAGCATTTACAAGATGACGCGATTCAAACGCAGAACTTGCAAGACGGGGCGGTCACGCGCGATAAGTTAAGCGATGGATCCGTCGGTCGGGAACAGCTCATAAGCAAATCTGTAACTTCCTCGCATTTGGCGTTCGATTCGATCCGATCCGAACATCTGCAACCATTTAGTGTATCTGGAACCCATTTACAGGAAGGTATCATTCAAAGCACGCATTTACAGAAAGATATCTTAGCCAGTGAACATTTGCAGGAAGGCAGTATTGCGTCCAGGCACTTGCAAGAGGGATCGGTAACACGTGGTAAGCTGAGCGACGGTTCTGTAGGCAGCGAACAACTGGTTGATAACGCGGTAACGTCGTCACATCTGGCCTTAGGAGCAATAAGTTCAGAACATTTGCAACCGAACAGCGTTTCGAGAGCTCATCTGCAAGAAGGCATTATCCAAGGCATACATTTACAGACTAGCATCGTGAATAGCAGACATGTGCAAGATGGATCCATCGAAACCCGGCATTTACAAGCAGGTGTGGTTACGCAAGATCGAATGAGTGTTCAATCCGTGGGCAGCGAGCAGATCGTTGATGGAGCAGTAACTTCCTCACATCTAGCACTAGGCGCAGTAAGCAGCGCACATCTTGAGCCGCATAGTATTACAACAGCCCATTTGCAAGAAGATATTGTAGAGAGCGCACATTTGCAGAATCATATCGTGGGCAGCGAGCATTTGCAAGAACATTCGGTTCAGACGCGGAACTTGCAAGATGGGGCGGTCACCCGTGAGAAATTGAGTGATGGATCGGTAGGTCAGGAACAGTTGGTTCATCATGCTGTAACATCTTTGCATTTGACACCAGGATCCGTTAGCTCCGAACATCTCCAGCCGCATAGCATTACAGAATCGCATCTAGCAGCAGGGGTTATTCAGAGCGCTCATTTGCAGCATGGTATCGTGACCAACGAGCATTTACAAGATGACGCGATTCAAACGCAGAACTTGCAAGACGGAGCGGTCACACGCGATAAGTTAAGCGATGGATCCGTCGGCCGGGAACAACTCATGAGCAAATCCGTAACTTCTTTGCATTTGGCGTTCGATTCGATCCGATCCGAACATCTACAACCCTCTAGTATATCCGGAACCCATTTACAAGAAGGTATCGTTCAAAGCACGCATTTACAGAAAGATATCTTAACCAGTGAACATTTGCAGGAAGGCAGTATTGCGTCCCGGCACTTGCAAGAAGGATCGGTAACACGTGATAAGCTCAGCGATGGTTCTGTAGGCAGCGAACAACTGGTTGATAACGCGGTAACGGCGTCACATCTGGCCCTAGGAGCAATAAGTTCAGATCATTTGCAACCGAACAGCGTTTCGAGAGCTCATCTGCAAGAAGGCATTATCCAGAGCCAGCATTTACAGAATCATATCGTGAGCATGGAGCATCTGCAGAATCATATTGTGGGCAGCGAGCATTTACAGGAACATTCGGTTCAAACGCAGAACTTGCAAGATGGGGCGGTTACACGTGAGAAGTTGAGTGATGGATCGGTAGGTCAGGAACAGTTGGTTCAACATGCCGTAACGTCTTTGCATTTGACACCAGGATCCGTTAGTTCCGAACATCTCCAGCCGCATAGCATTACAGAATCGCATCTAGCAGCAGGGATTATTCAGGGCGCACATTTGCAGCATGGTGTCGTGACCAGTGGGCATTTACAAGATAACGCTATCCAAACGAAGAACTTGGAAGACGGAGCGGTTACACGCGATAAGCTAAGCGATGGATCCGTCGGCCGGGAACAGCTCATGAGCAAATCCGTAACTTCTTCGCATTTGGCGCTCGAATCGATCCGATCCGAACATCTGCAACCATTTAGTGTATCTGGAACCCATTTACAAGAAGGTATCGTTCAAAGCACGCATTTACAGAAAGATATCTTAACCAGTGAACATTTGCAGGAAGGTAGTATTGCGTCCCGGCACTTGCAAGAGGGATCGGTAACACGTGATAAGCTCAGCGATGGTTCTGTAGGCAGCGAACAACTGGTTGATAACGCGGTAACGGCGTCACATCTGGCCCTAGGAGCAATAAGTTCAGATCATTTGCAACCGAACAGCGTTTCGAGAACTCATCTGCAAGAAGGCATTATTCAAGGCATACATTTACAGACTAGCATCGTGAATAGCAGACATGTGCAAGATGGATCCATCGAAACCCGGCATTTACAAGCAGGTGCGGTTACGCAAGATCGAATGAGTGTTCAATCCGTGGGCAGCGAGCAGATCGTTGATGGAGCAGTAACTTCCTCACATCTAGCATTAGGCGCAGTAAGCAGCGCACATCTTGAGCCGCATAGTATTACAGCAGCCCATTTGCAAGAACATTCGGTTCAGACGCGGAACTTGCAAGATGGGGCGGTTACACGTGAGAAGCTCAGCGCGAGTTCCGTAGGTAGTGAACATCTCGTTGACAGAGCGGTAACGTCGGCCCACTTAGACTTTGGAACGGTTAGTTCCGAACATCTGCAAGCCATGAGCATCTCGGGCACGCATTTGCAAGATGACATCGTCCGAAGTTCGCATTTACGAAATCGTATCGTGAGCCATGAACATTTGCAGGAACATGCCGTGCACACTCAGAACTTGCAAGATGGAGCGGTTACCCGGAATAAGTTAAGCAATGAATCGGTAGGCAGCGAGCAGCTCGTTGATCATGCAGTGACCTCTTCCCATCTGGCAGAGGGTGCCGTCAGATCCGAACACATCGGGCATGCCGCGATTACGATAGATCATTTGCAGCAGGGAATCATCACGCAACTTCAAGATATCAGTCTCAGCACGCTGGAGCTGCGAGAAGGCAGCGTATCGAATGAAATCTTGCGTGACGGCGCTGTGACAGCGAATAAAATTGCTGCCCACGCAATCAGCTCTTCGCATCTCATTGGAAGCTCCATTCAATCCGAGCATATTGGAAGCGGTCAGGTCGAAGCAGCGCATATTCAAGAACATGCCATCCAAGCGGCCCATCTAAGCCCGGGGATTGTCGATCAGACCCATATCGCAGAGCAGAGCATTGACGAAACCCATTTGAGAGAAGCTTCTGTGTTAGGCCGTCATATTGGGGATGATGAGATTGCGACGGATCATCTTCGCTCTCAATCAATTGTATCTCGCCATATTCAGCCTTCGTCGATTCTTTCCTGGCATTTGGGGCCGAACAGTATTGGCGGAGAGAAGCTTCAGGATCATTCCATTACACCTCAAAAATTATCCTTCCAGCCGGTGCAAACCACCGCTTCGCAGCAGTCTACCATACAGCAATTCGGAATGACGCCGTTCTCCTTCAATTTGCTTGACGAGAAGCTGGAAGTGACGATTCCTTTTGAAGAGAGCTTCGCAAATACCGATTATGTCATTGTAGCGATGACGAACCAATCTTCTTGTTATGTATCTTTGAAATTGAAAAATGAACAATTTGCAGTTGTCGATGTGGTACGCAACCGATTTACACCGGAACCAAACGGGATCATATCTTGGATAGCCATGGGTCCAAAAGGATAAAGACAGCAAGACGCGAGTGAGTTCACTCGCGTCTTTTCGTGCGAGGATATTCGAATGGCAAGGAAAGGCGGGGGTTCTCCCATCAGCATCAGTACAACTGCCGTTACATAAACCAATGCACAACATAAAATGTCTTGTGTATAGGTCAAGGATAGTACAAGGGACTCTTCTCTCCATAGGAGGTGAATCGACTTTGATTGTAAACGCTCGGAAGCGTAAGACCAAACCCCGTCAACGTGCTCACACCTTCCGATCCCAGTCCCAGACACCGTATCTTTCCGTAATTATTCCTGCCATGAACGAACGGCGCACGATTGCGAAAGTCATTCGAGAAGCGAAGAAAATACATCCGAATACCGAAGTAATTGTCGTTGTGAACGGGTCAAGGGACGGAACGAAACGCATTGTGAGGGCTCAACGGGTCACGATGCTTGCATACGATGAGCCGTTAGGACATGATGTGGGCCGAAGCATTGGAGCGAATGCGGCAAAGGGACAAATCTTGTTGTTCATTGATGGAGATATGATCATCTCCCACAAACAATTACAGCCTTTTGTGAGGGCCGTGGCGGATGGAACGGATGTAGCGCTCAATGATTACTCGGGACCGACACATAAAAGCGTTGTGCACGGGGTCGTATTAGCCAAGCATGTGCTAAATGTGATGCTGTCTAGATCGGACTTAAAAGGGGCATCGATGACTGCCGTCCCGCATGCGATTAGCAGGCGCGCATTAGAAGTCATTCAATCTTCCCAGTTATCCATTCCGCCGCTCGCCCATGCCATCGCGATCCAGAGCGGACTTAACGTCAGAGCGGTTAAGCGCATTAATGTGGGCCGATTAAATCCAATTCGCGTTCGCCATAAACAGGGGGATCCGTTAGAGAAGTTAATCGTAGGAGATCATCTGGAAACGATGGATTGGCTAAGCAGACAACGGGGGGCGCGGGGGGGATTCACGGATTTAACAAGGCAACGAGAGATCGTGAGGTGAGAAGATGAGAAAGCGAAGAAGGGTGCTCTCATCCAAGCAGAATCGGGCTTCTAGCATCAAAAAGAAACGATCCAGTCGACCGTTATTATCGCGTAGCGTCATTCCTGCCACCCCTAAGTTCGACCCGCCAACTCGTACGGTATCGGCAATATTATCGGTCTGTAATGAGGAAGATTCCTTAGAGGCGGTTCTTCACGAGCTGATGAAGCTGCAGGTTCATGAAATCATCCTCGTGATGAATGGCTGCACGGATCGCAGTTATGATATCGCACGCAAGGTACCCATCGCGAAAATCATCCACTATCCGGATCCGATTGGACACGATGTAGGCCGAGCGATCGGCGCTAAAATGGCTGTATCCGATATTCTGCTCTTCCTCGATGGTGACATACCGATCCCGGCGCATGCCTTAGCCCCGTTCGTGCATGCCGTGCAAGCGGGTGTGGATGTGGCGCTAAATGATATCACCCCGTATTTGTCCACCTTTGATCGCCGTGATGCCCTCAGCCATTGCAAAGAATTTCTTAACCGGAGTCTAGGGAGAGGGGATTTAAAGGTAAATTCCATGACAGCCGTTCCTCATGCACTTTCTCGCAGAGCCTTGGAGACGATCGGATATCCTCATCTGATGGTTCCGCCGAAGGCGCAGGCGATCGCGATAATGAGAGGATTACGCGTTGAAGTCTGTTGCTCCGTCAATGTTATTGAACGGAACAAAACGCGCCAGATCAATGTCGGACACGTTAATCCTGTTGCAGAGCTCATTATCGGTGATCATCTCGAGGCGATTCGTGAAGCGATCGATGTATTAGGAAGCCGGATGTCTCTGCCGGATCATTCGCGTAAACGAATAGCCTCAAGGAGGAACGGTCGATGAGGACGACAAGCATCATCATTCCAACCTACAATGGCCAGAGGCATCTTGAAGCATGTGTCGCCTCTGTTCGCAAGTATACAGAAGTACCGTATGAGCTGATCATCGTGGATAATGCCTCGACGGACGACACAATTGATTATTGCCGAAGGGAAAAACTGACGTTTATTTCACTTCCCCATAATACTGGCTTCCCAATCGCCTGTAACTATGGTCTGCGTGCCGCTCGGGGCGATGCGCTGCTCTTACTGAACAACGATGTGATTGTATCGCATCGATGGTTATCGAATATGCTTACGCTGCTGAATCAGCATGAGCACGTTGGTATTGTTGGCCCGATGGCGAACTATGTGAGCGGACGTCAGAAAGTGGTCTATCCCTACCATAGCTTGGATGAGTTTCAACGTATTGCTTATGAAGTCAATCAATCAGATCCTTCCAAATGGCGGCAAGTCGAGCGGCTTGTTGGCTTTTGTTTTTTATTCAAACGTGAATTAATGGAGCGAATCGGGTATTTGGATGAACAATTTTCGCCGGGGCATTTCGAAGATGATGATTATTGCTATCGCGCAAGAATCAATGGTTATCACCTGTTCATCTGCGGCGACACGCTCGTTCATCATCATGGCAGCGCCAGCTTTAATGAGCATCCGAGTGCTGCGTTGCGTCAATTGATAGATCGAAATTACGCCATATTCAAGAACAAATGGCATGTAGATCCTCACATTTTTATATAAAAATGAATTCCGAGAGGGAGGGATTTTCGTGAAAGGCATTATTCTAGCCGGCGGAACGGGATCACGTTTATTTCCGCTAACAAAATTGATTAATAAACACTTGCTGCCCGTCGGGAGATTTCCAATGATTTGCTACGGGATTGAACGTATGAGGAAAGCGGGAATCCAAGATATTCTGCTGATCGTCGGCAAATCATCCGCGGGTCTATATACAAATTTCTTAGGAAGCGGAGAAGAATGGGGCGTTAATATTTCCTACAAAATTCAAGAGAGCGCCGGAGGAATCGCCCAAGCATTGAATTTAGCGCGAAGCTTCGTATCGGCTCAGGATCGATTCGTCGTGCTGCTTGGCGATAATTTGTTTCATGACGATTTGACACCTTATGTAGATGCATTTAATCAGCAACCTTCCGGAAGTGCACGTGTTCTGTTGAAGCATGTGAATGATCCCAAGCGGTACGGGGTGCCTGTGTTCCATATGAGCCAACCCAACCTTATTCAATACATCGAAGAGAAACCGAAAAATCCGCAATCCAATTATTGCGTAACCGGTATCTATATGTATGATTCGTACGTATTCGAAGCCATTTCTCAAATTGCGCCATCTGCCCGTGGAGAATTAGAAATTACAGATGTAAATAATGTATATGCCAAGTTAGGCCGTCTGCAATTCGATATTCTTCGAGGTTGGTGGACAGACGCGGGTACATTTGATTCTTTAGATGAAGCGGGTAGAAAGCTTCGGGGTTTGAAGCTGTAACAGCTGAATGATCGCGGTCAATTGCCGAGAAGTCGATTACGAATGTGGTAAAAAAGAAAGCGGGGTGACGGTATGCTCGTTCTATCAAAAAGAAATCGCACCACAAAAGCAGTACGCAGCAAAGCTGGAAAAAATTCGTACAAACCGCAGAAAATCCGAAAAAAGCGATGGGCTGTTTCTCATAAATTCGGTTATAAGTCGTACACAAAGAAACGAACTAGCGTGGCTTATCTGCGTAAGAGGCATCACGCCAAAGAGAATCACACCCTAAGTCATAGGCTCGCGCAAGAGATGACCGAAAATGAAGAACTACCTTCCGTGCAGGAGGACGATCAGAAGCAAGGTGGGCACGATGGACACAGTCGCAGTTCATATGATCGTGGATTCGATGCGGGTTACTATGAAGGCGGTGAAGGGATTCTCGCTCAGATGATTCCCGTATTCAACGTCTTGCCGGATATCGATGTGCGTGAAGTCATTCGACTTGGACTTGGGCAAGTGCAGCATCAGCTGCAGCCTTTAGTTGATCCGTTTACGATTTATCACGAAATGCAGGCAGCGATCGAGTCGAACCAACCAATGTCGCTCGTACGGTTAGGCGATGGCGAGATGCTGACGCTCGCGCATGATTTAGTTATAAGTACGGAGCAGGCTCGCGCGGATGGCCCTTTCCTATCCTATGCAGGTGTCAATTTGCCGGATCATCATGGCCGAACGATACTCGCTGATTCTATCAAAAGGGCGACGATTGTAGGGATTCCAATCTCACGCATGCGGAATTTCCAAGGATTGCTGTTTCCTGCTTTGCGAGCCCACGGCATTGATTACCGCGATTTGCGGATGACCCTATCGACCATCAATTATTTGTTCTATCAATTGGGGTATTTAGCGTTGTTGCTCGAGGGGCGCCGTGTTCTACTCGTCGGTAATGAGGCGCCGGCCCTCGCGCCAGTGCTTGCCTCACGAGGCATCTCGATCATTGGGATCGTTACGCCAGTACATGGGATACGTGATGTGGACCGTGTTATTGGAGAAATTGCGCAACATTCATTTGATATCGCACTCGTAGCAGCGGGTATTCCTGCCGTTATTATTACGGAACGCATTGCGACAGAGCTAGGGCGGGTAGCGATTGATTTTGGCCATTTAGCCGACAAAATCGCCAAGGGACAACCGATCTAAATGCAGATCAGAATGGAGGTGGAACGGGATGTTAAAGACCAAGCAGAAGAAGACGGGATCTATGCAGATACAAAATCAATATCAAGTTGGATTTGAAGCGGGATACCAGGAAGGCTTCCAGACCGGTCTATCCAGGTTCTCCATCCTGTTCGAAGGCACAAGCATTATCATTCCTACTTATAATAAATTGGATTTCTTGCGTCAGTGCATCGATAGCATTCGTAAATATACAGAGGTTCCGTACGAAATTATTGTCGTGGATAATGGTTCGACGGATGGAACACGCGATTACTTAAAATCATCTGCGATGGAAATTCGTTACCATATGGATGATCATAACCGCGGGTTCGCAGGCGCTGTTAATATCGGGCTTATGATGGCCAAGGGCAAGACGATTGTTGTGCTTAACAACGATATTATCGTCACGCAGAACTGGCTCTCGAACATGCTTCGATGTCTGCACAGTGATGAACGGATTGGGGTTGTTGGGCCTACGACCAATTATGTGAGCGGTGATCAACGAATAGATGTACCGTACAGCACCATTGCAGATATGCATCAATTCGCGAAGCGATATAATGCCTCTGATGCGAGCAAATGGCAGCGAACAGACCGCCTCGTCGGGTTCTGCTTCCTGTTTCGCCGTTCTTTATTAGAACAAACCGGTTACATGGATGAGGGCTACGAAGTCGGCAATTTCGAAGATGACGATTGGGTCGTCCGCGTCCGCCTTCAGAATCTTGCGTTGATGATCGCCCGCGATACGTTCATTCATCATTTCGGAAGCCAGAGTATGAAGGAACTTGGCACGCAATTCCATGCCGTGAACGATCGGAATCATATGTTTTTTTCGCAAAAATGGAGTAACCCCTATGATCTCATATATCAAGTGAAGCTAATGGCTGAAATGTATGGTATGGTCCCTCAGAAACGATCGACGAAAGATTTCTATCCATCACATATTGTCATTAAAGGAATCGGACCACAGTTGTATTGGATTGAGAACGGAGAGAAGCATCCATTCGATACCGCAGGGAATCAATCGCCGCCGATTACCCCGTTGTCCCAGCTTGAACTACGTTATTGGCCGACAGGAGCTGAAGTCTCGATTGACCATGTGAAATCACGATGGGATCATGCAGGCTTACCCTCTCCAGATGGGATTGAGGACCATTCGGGTGTCGTCGTAGAAAGTGCAAACGGAACGTTATATCAGCTGGAAGGACGCACGAAAAGACGTATAACGAATGAGTATGCTGCCCGCCGTTGGCATTTGCAAGATCGTCCTCGCACGGCTTGGATGGATGACCAATTGAATCAATTCGCGGAAGGGCTTCCGATCATTGCCCCTCCACTTATTCGAGATCATCACTTGTAGAGGTTATTCGAAAAGGCAGCATTTGTCCGCATCAGAAAGTGATGTTCTTTCTGATTGGCGTCTAAACCTACATTACGATCGCGGTCGCTCACTCTAGAATTTGCTTTGATAAAGGTTTATACATCACGAAGTCATTCAAGAAGCATATCCGACATCGAATCTTGCGTTCACCTTCTAAGTCCGGTACTCATTTAGGTTTCGCCTAAACTCCGTTTCTCCTTCTTCAGGTTCTCGCAACCTTCTCGGTGCTGAAATGCCGACTTATTGAATTCACATTTGTAGGTTGCTTACCCACATAGATAATCGTCTGTGATCTGGGCGAATGCTCTGTAGCACGGTACATTTGCCAGCATATGCTGTAAAAGGTAGTGCTAAGGGCTCTCTTTGTTGATTTTCCAATTAGGGAGGGGGGTTCCCGTGCAGAACAAAATAACAGATATCATTTTGCATATGTCGAATTCACAGCAGCATATGGCTTCGATTATTGAAGCAAAGCGTCATGTAGCGGTTCGGATGGCACAAATTATTCATGCGATTCCTGATCAACATCCGAATTTCGAGGGTGTAAGCGGGCTGATTGAAGGCTCGGGGATGATTACGAAAAGCATCGTCTCTTATCTGAACGTTATTGCGGATTTGCAGGAAGCGATGGCCGAAAATCTGACCCATGTCATGAAAGAAATCGGTGAGCGGCAAGAAGAATAAAAACCAGACAATGGATTGCAGAGGTTGTGAGACATGAGAGAACAAGCGTTTCTTCAAATGCTGGAAGCTTCCGCAAGGATGCAGTGGAATGTTGCAATGATTCTCGAGGCGAAAGCCGTAGAAGCTGAGAAGGTTCGCAACTGGGCGCTTAATCATTTATCGGAGCATGCCTTCACGAGCCATACGGAATTGCTCAAAGAGTCACTCGGCATTCACGATCAACTGGTGGATGTGATCGACGGATTAACGAAACTGGAGAACGGACTTGCGCACAATTTAAAGGTTGTTCTAAGTCGGGAAGCCGAAGGGGGATTTGGCGGCGGGTTTGAAGACCAGTTTGGAATGGGAGATTTCGATGATGGATCTTCATCGCCAGGAATGGACCGCAAGGGTTAATTTTGTGAACGCTGTTGCCAGAAGCCAGAGCGCGTTATCACGGATATTAGAGTCGGTGGCGGATGTCGCGGGGCAAGACGTCTCGAAAGAGCTTGCCAAAAAACTATGCGACAATATTCAAGTACTGACCGATTATCAGAGTGCGCTGTGTCGACTGGCACCAGGAATTCGTTTCACGCAACGACAAAAAAAGGGAACTCCTACAACGCCATGGACCAATGCTGCCTACATTCGGACAACGAACATCACCCGAGGAGTACAGGAGGAAAATAGGTATGGCCAAGATTGTAAAAATCAAAAAAAAAGTGCTGAAGAAAAAAGGAAGACTAAGAAAAGCTAAGAGTCCTTTGCTTAAAAAAAAGCTAAAATCTCAATCTAAGCGTCTTTTCAAACGAAACCTACGAAAAAAAATAGCAGGGAAAAAGCGCCTTCGTAAAGTGGTAAGAAAGCGCCGTGTGAATTCGGCGCTGATCGGTAACCCCGAGCATCACGGCCAAGTATTTAATAAAGAGTTCGACCAAGCATATAATGAAGGGTTTAATGCTGGATTTGCACAAGGCTTCGAGGATGGTCATAAGCAAGAGTACAGCAATCAATAGAACAAAAAGAGGTATCTCATACAGTGAGATACCTCTTTTTTAATTCACCCATTTCATATGGGTCATTCGCCAATTTTGGAGGAACTTGGTTATTCGTCCATGATGCAAATGTCTGCTCAGCATATATAGTATAGACCTATTAATTTAACTATAGACAGGATGAATGAAGTGGAGAAGGCAATTCATCGTTATTCGAACAGTGGAAGGAATGAAGGGTATCAGCTTGGGTATTCGAATGGCTATCGGCTGGGAAGTTGCCAAGCGGTTCTCAATCGAATTCCGGAGGAGCACCATCCTGTTCGTAACATGAAGGTCGTGTATATTCCGCAAGGTTTTGATGCCATCGACTTGGGAATAACAGAGTCTCTCCGGGGGCTGGTGAAGGATCTGATTGTTGCAGGCAGCGCAGAGATGATGTCGGTTGTTCCAAGAGAAAGGCCGGATTTGGTGTTAGTCATGAATGGCTTGCATGTGTTTCCACCAGAACATCATGACCACATGGACCAAATCCGCCAATTGGGAATCAAGACCGCGTTATGGCTAGCCGACGACCCTTATTTTACGGACTATACCGCAAGCAATGTGCATCACTACGATTACATCTTTACCCATGAGCAGAACTGTGTTTCCTTCTATAAGGAACTTGGCTGCAGTCAAGTCCACTACTTGCCTTTAGCGATGTCCCCTGTGACATTTCATCCCAAACATGTCGCAACGCAGTACTTGTCAGATATATGCTTCATTGGCAACGCCTTCTGGAATCGTGTGTCGTTGTTTGACACGCTAGCTCCTTATTTGGCAGACAAGAAAACGGTTATTGCTGGCGGACATTGGGATCGCTTAAGTCGGTATGATCTTCTTAAAGACCGAATTAGACACGGCTGGGTTCCGATTGAAGAAACGACAAATTATTATAATGGAGCCAAAGTTGTAATCAACATTCATCGTCCTACGGAAGCGGGATCCGATAACAACAACAGCAGGAATATTATCGGCACTTCGATCAACCCGCGAACCTACGAAATTTCAGGGTGCGGGACGCTGCAAATTACCGATGTGCGTGATGATTTAAGCCTACTATATCGGCCAGGATATGACATCGAGACATTCTCGACTCCTGAAGAGCTGCAGCAAAAAATTGAATATTACTTACAACATGAAGAAGAGCGAATTCGAATCGCACTTCGAGGTCTCCATACGACAAGGCGGAAACATATGTATACCGATAGACTAGAGCGTTTATTGGATATCGTCTTTCGTTCGTAGCGGGTTTCATCGTAATCCCCTAATATTTCGTGTGTGAAGGAGTGGCGTTATGACATTTCGTTTTACAACGGGCGTATCCGTACCTAAATCCCTGATCAGCCGTTATTCGGTAGGAACGAAAACGCGTAGCAAATCAAAATCGAAATCCAAGAGAAAAATCCGAATAACGATCTCACCAAAAACAGAAACAAATCATGCAAGAGATATTGTCGATGAAGTCAGAAGACAAGGTAGAGATACCGGGTTTGATCGTGGGTTCGATGAAGGATATTTGCGGGGACGCGCCAATGTGATTATGAACACGATTCAAGATCCTCCAAGGGTACGCCCCATTCATGTCATGTACGTAGCGTCGGGTAAAGGATTTCCATATTCTCCGCTTGATGAAGCAATCATTTCGACCCTGCAGGGGATGGTTGCTAGAGTTACACCAACCGATCCGAGACAACCGATTGCCTCGCAAGCCGCAGAATTGAATCCGGATCTTGTACTGGCGCTGGATGGGATGGAACTGCCGATTGAACAGATTCAAGCGGTTCGATCGCTCGGCATTCGCACGGCAATATGGCTAACGGATGACCCGTACTATACGGATTTCACTTCAAAGATGGTTCCGCATTACGACCATGTTTTTACGCTGGAATTAAACTGTGTTCCGTATTATCAAGCGCTGGGCAATCCTAATGTTCATTATTTACCGTTTGGATTTCATTTGGGACAATACCGTCCGCTAACGACATTAGCTCCGGTCCGCCGCGACATTAGTTTTATTGGGTCTGGGTATTGGAATCGAATCGCCTTCTTTGATGAATTGACGCCTTACTTGCAAGATAAGAACGTGACGATTTCCGGTCTCTGGTGGGATCGACTTCGGGATTATTCGTCCATCAAGGGGAAAATTGAACTGGACAAATGGATGGGACCGCAAGAAACGTCCGATGTCTACAACGGATCCAAAATTGTGATTAACATGCACCGTTCATACGAGGATGACAGCGTGAATAACAATGCAAGCAGAATACAGGCTATTTCACCGAATATTCGTACCTTTGAGATCTCTGCGTCGGGTACGTTGCAACTAACGGACGTCCGTAGTGACCTGGCTCGGTTCTATACGCCTGGTGTTGAAATCGAGACGTATTCTTCGCCGCAAGAGCTAAAGGATAAAATCGATTTTTATTTAACGCATGAGAAAGAACGTCGGGAAATTGCGCTACGCGCTTTGTCGCGTACGCTTCGCGAGCATTCATATAACAAGCGTATCGATTATATGCTATCGATGATCTTCGAATCATAAGCAACAGATGAGGCCCTCTCCCGGTATGACGCAAGTTATACCGGGTTCTTTCATGATTGAAATGGGACAAAGTGGAAATTTGTACGAATGTGTACGGTTCAAGTGTCGTGCCGATGCGATCGCCCTTCTAATATATTGTACTACCACATGAAAGGGGGGTAACGATACCTGTTCATGCAGAGGTAGTTCAAAAAGCTGACTTTCCGTCTTTTTGAACACATGAGCACTGGATTTCATGAAACGGGGCTAAATTATGAAGCCGAAAATAATGTTGTTCTCACACATTTGCAACGCAATTTATATTACGGGAGCCGAGAAGCTGCTCTTGTTCTTTGTACAAGAAATACTGCCCCAATATCATTGCGTGATTGTCGTACCGAATGAAGGAGCCTTAACGCATCAAGCAAGAGCTCTCGGGGCCGAGATTATCATCCTGCCTTGCCCACTGCTGTATCTGATCTATCAACCCACGGATTATATTAAGGCCGAACTTGAGTTATTGAAGCAAAAAGATGCCTGGGGCCATATCCTCTATTTATTACGCACGAACAATCCCGATATTGTGATGACGAACACATGTGTTCATGCACTGCCTGTCGTAGCTGCCAAAAGCCTTGGGATTCCAACCATATGGCAGATTACCGAGACCATGGAGCAGAATGAATGGACGCATCTCTCGGTTGAGATTATTCATCAGAACGCTGATGTCATTCTCGGCATATCAGAAGCTACGGTGCGGTCTTTTGTAGGTGAGGATGTAAGGAAAAAGATCACCATTCTCCCACCATCTTGGCGCATGGAGGAACTGCAGCCGGAAGCGTGGGGGCATAACCGAATCTCCAAACGCAAACAGCTTCGTATTCAAGAATCCAGCATGCTTATCGGGTATATCTCCTCTTACATTTATCCAAGTAAAGGGCTTTATCATTTTATCAAAATGGCGCTGCAAATTTGTGAGGAATACAGTTTCACCGAATTTGTCATCATCGGGAAACCAAAAGATGAGACGTATTTTCAGAAATGTATTTCATTAATCCAGAATTCAAAATATTTTCATCGATTTCATTTCATTCGTTTTGAAGCGAACATTCAAGCTGTATATCCAGCCATGGACATCGTCGTCGTGCCCTCTCTAAGTCATGAAGGATTCGGTATGACGGCGCTCGAGGGACTTATCTTCGGCAAGCCGGTTATTGCTTATCGTTCTGGCGGGCTGAGTGAAATCTTGCAAGCAACAGGTAACAGCGAGTACCTGGTAGACGTTGGGGATATCGATGGGTTAGCAGCTTGTGTACGCGATCTGCTTAGTCATCCCTTCAGAGTGCATCAGGTGGGAGCGCGTAATCATCTTCACGTGCAGGCTGCGTTCGGTATCGATAAGTATCGAATGGACCTTCAGAACGTGCTAGCCAAACCGGAGTTGCATGTTAAGAAAAGTCCGGCAGCAAGCTCAGTTCGAGCCGCAAAGAAGATGAGCCGCGTGAAGAGAACGAAGACATCGGCAAAAGGAAAGAAGCGTAAACGGGTCATTCGAGTCAAACGGAAACGCTCCTCCCGGAGGAATAAGAGCGGTAGACGCAGGTAACGATCACCTCCGTGTTGCTCCGTTCACCACTCATGTTCTCTCAATTTATGCTAAGAGGTGATTGCAACATTATGCGTATCATGACCATCTTGGGTACACGGCCTGAAATTATTCGGCTCAGCCTAATTATTCGCAAATTGGATCAGTTTGCTGAGAAACATGTGGTTGTGCACACAGGACAGAACTTCACATCATCGTTAAGCGGTATTTTTTTTGATCAATTGCAGCTTCGGGAGCCGGATCATATTCTGCTCGAAGCACAACATTCGTTAGGTGGTCAACTTGCGAGGATGTTCGTCGAAGTGGAGTCGCTCTTATTCAAGGAACGCCCGGATAAAGTATTGCTCCTCGGCGACACGAACAGCGCGCTGTGTGCGATATTAGCCGAGCGGATGGGGTTTCAAGTCGTTCACATGGAAGCGGGAAACCGATGCTATGACTTATCGGTGCCAGAAGAGAAGAATCGCCGCGTGATCGATGCGATCTCTTCCATTAATATGCCTTATACCGAGCAGAGTAAGAAACATCTTGTGCGCGAAGGCGTGCCAAGTGAGCGTATCGTCGTGACAGGCAATCCAATATACGAGGTGCTGGAGCATTATCAACCGCAAATTGAACAGAGCGATATTCTCGATCAGTTAAAGCTGACTTCACGCAAGTATATGCTGGTGACCACGCACCGCGCAGAGAATGTGGATCACCCGGAAAGTCTAAATGCCATTATGGAAGGGTTAAACAAGATTGCGGAGCGATTTGGAGAGCGGATCATTTGCAGTACGCATCCGCGCACGAGATCGCGCATCCGTGAGAGCTTAAAGCTTCAAATGCATCCACTTGTAGAATTTCACGAGCCCTTCGGTTTTTTTGATTTCGTGAAGCTGGAGCAGCATGCGCGCCTTGTGTTGACAGATAGCGGAACCGTACAGGAAGAATGCTGTATTTTCCAAGTGCCAACGGTGACCATTCGCAATTCAACCGAACGTCCAGAGACGGTGGATTGCGGAAGCAATATCGTATGCGGCGTGAATTCGAAGTCGATGATGGAAGCGGCGGTGATCATGTCAGCATTGCCTGCACGCTGGGCGTGTCCATCCGGGTATCTGGCAAGTGATGTTTCTGATAAAGTCGTAAAATTTTTGCTTGGAGGGAGACTTCATGTTTAACAATCAACGCATTTTGGTGACGGGCGGGACGGGATCCTGGGGTTATGAATTGATTCGCCAGCTTCTGCCGCAAAATCCGAAAGAGATTATTATCTACTCCAGAAACGAAACAAGTCAGGTGGCGATGAGCCGGACCTTTGAAGATCCAAGGTTAACATTTCATATTGGAGATATTCGCGATCAAGAATCTATTATGCGCGCCTGCGAAGGCGTTGACTATGTGTATCATCTTGCAGCGCTTAAGCATGTTCCAGTCTGCGAAGATCATCCGTATGAAGCTTTAAAAACAAATGTTGTCGGTACCCAGAATGTGATTGAGGCTGCAATCAAAAACAATGTCAAAAAGGTTATTTACATTTCAACGGACAAAGCAGCGAACCCGTCGAACTTCTATGGCATGACCAAAGCGATCGGGGAGAAATTGATCGTGTACGCGAACTTGCTGCACTCCGATACGAAATTCGTCTGTGTACGTGGAGGTAACGTTCTGGGCACGAACGGCAGCGTCATTCACTTGTTTATGAGCCAAATCAAACAGAAAAATCAAATCGGCCTGACCGATAAGAAAATGACCCGCTTCTTCTTAACGCTCCAAGATGCGATCACGCTGCTGTTCAAAGCATCGATTGAAAGCGTCGGCGGCGAAATTTTCGTCATGACGATGCCAACATGCAAAATCGTTGAGCTCGCGGAGGTATTAATCGAAGCTTCGGGTAAGAAAGACGTTCGAATCGAGGAAACCGGAATTCGCCCTGGGGAGAAAATTCATGAGATTCTCATGAGTGATTACGAAAGCGCGACGACGGTTGTATTCGATGAGCAATATTTGGTCATTTTGCCAACGATCGATATTCCTGGACTGAAAGATCACTATCACCGTTTCCCACTTGTCGAATTCAGCAGTTTCAGCTCATCTCAGAATTTAATGGATAAATCTAAAATCAAAGAGCTTCTCATTCGAGGAGGGTTCTTGGCATGAAAATGCTGATCATTGGCGGTAACGGGATGGCGGGTCATCTATTGGTCCGCTATTTTCGGCAAAAAGGAGAATACCAAGTCTACTATACAACAAGAGGTACTGTCGATCGCGATGGCCTTTTGCTGGACGTTACAGATGATCAGTCCGTCCATGCCATCCTTCGAGCCGTACGTCCTGATATCATCGTGAATGCAGTAGGTATTCTGAATCAAGCGGCAGAGCACAATCCAGCTCTCGCTTATGAGGTCAACGGTATATTCCCACACCGGCTTCGAAAAGCGGCTGACGCGCTCGGCGCTCGGCTTATTCATATCAGTACGGATTGTGTCTTCTTAGGGGACAGAGGCAGCTATAGCGAGGCGGATATACCAGACGCTGCTTCCGTATACGGGCGTTCGAAGGCAGTTGGTGAGGTGAAAGACGCCCCGAATCATGTGACTGTCCGGACATCGATCATTGGACCTGAAATCAGGTCTTCCTGTATCGGATTAATGCATTGGTTCATGCAGCAGAAAGGCGACGTCAGCGGTTATTGCCGCGTTCTGTGGAACGGCGTGACGACGCTGGAGCTTGCTCGTGCGGTCGAAGCCTTCGCGATGAATCGGGTATCAGGGCTTGTCCATCTCGTCTATCCGACGCCGATCAGTAAATATGAATTGCTGCAATGCATGAAGAAGGCATTTGACAAGCAGGACGTTCAGATTATTCCTGATGAAACCACAACTCTCGATCGTACGCTCATCGCCACCCGCTCCGATGTTCAATATGTTGTGCCGCATTATGAAGAGATGCTGCAGCAGCTTGCTGAGTGGACTCGGAACCAATGAAAGGAAAATCCATTCTCATTACGGGAGCAGGCGGGTTTACGGGCATGCATGCATGCGAATATTTTGCGGGAATCGGGATGCAGGTGTACGCCTCCGTTCGACATCTGGATACGAATGTGCTATTCGGTGAGAAAATCGTATGCGATATGATGCACAAAGAGCAAATCTATGCTATGGTACGGCAGCTTCAGCCGGATTATGTCTTGCATTTGGCAGGCAGAAATTCCGTACCTGAATCTTGGAAGGAACCTGTCTCCTATTTGGAGACGAATGTGATGTCGACCTTTTACCTTCTGGATGCGTTACGTGAGATTCCCAAGTGTCGTACCCTCGTGATCGGCTCCAAGCTGAAGTTTGATATTCGTGTGACCTCGCAGCCCCCACATCCCTATAGCTTAAGCAAAACCATGCAGCAAATGGCAGTCAATACATGGGTCCATCTATTCGGGCAATTCATTATGCTGGCAGAACCTAGCAATTTGATCGGTCCAGGGCCATCGACAGGTATTTGCGCACTCCTTGCTAGAAAAATGGTTCAAGTAGAGAGAAACGTCACTGTAGAGCCGTTTCGCCTATCATCTACCGAAGAAACGCGAGACTTTCTAGACATTCGTGATGCTGTGAGAGCGTACAGAATCATTCTGGAGAATGGTAAGCAGGGACAAAGTTATCCGATCGAGTCAGGTAAATTGCTCCGACTAGGAGAGGTGTTTCAGACCTTTCAGCATTACGCGCGGACACCGATACCTGTAGAAGTTGCGGGCAATGATGCCGGCATTCATGCTCCAGTCCATCATGCGAATCCGTTCGTGATGAATGAGCTCGGCTGGCAGGCGCGCATTCCTTTTGATCGATCGGTTCAGGATATTATTCAATATTTTAGGAATCAGTGAGGTGGTAAAGTTATGAAACCAAAAGTAAGTATTATCATCCCATTCTACAATTGTCCATACATCGAGCAAGCGATTCAAAGCGCACTTAATCAGACGTACGATCAAATTGAAGTCATCGTGATTGATGACGGTTCAACGATGTACGCGGAGCGAATTACACCTTATCTGGATCATGTCCACTATTTGGGCAAGGCGAACGGAGGAACAGCGTCTGCGTTGAATCACGGAATTAATATGTCTTCCGGCGAATATGTCGCCTGGTTAAGCTCAGATGATTTATTCTACCCAAGCAAAATTGAGAAGCAATTGTACTTTATGTTGGAGCACAATGCGCGAATCAGCTATACCTCATTTAATAGTATCAATGAAAAGAACGAAATAACCCAAATGGACGTTACACCCCGTTACCCGAATTCAATCGATTTCTATCGAACGTTTCTGAATGCAAATCCGGTAAATGGCTGTACCGTCATGATGCGAAGAGATTTTTTTGGACGAATTGGGATGTTTAACGAGAGTCTTCCTTATACACATGATTTGGATTTATGGTATCGCGCGCTCTTGAACGGGATTCACTTTCACTTCTTAGGGCAATCCTTGGTTGCTTATCGTTGGCACGAGGAAATGGGAACGAAGAAGCATTCGGAGGCAATCAAGCAAGAGGTGGCATTTACCATGGGTAAATACAAGCCATCGCTCGAATGGCTCATTTCGCAAATGGAATGAATAGGGACATAATTTGGGTTCATTGCCCTGTACATTCGTCGCGTCTGTAACAACGAGTCCGCAATAGAATATAGCAAGCGAATGGATATCATTGAAATTCCCCCTAACAGTGAACTGATCGTTACGATCAGTTCATTGATTAACACAGAAATTGAGACAATGAAAGATGTGCAGGTTCGTTTGCCCTTGTACTGCACATTCCATTCGAGACAAAGAAGGAACACAAAAATGTTCATCCATTATTCGATGAACATCATAAGCATATTGTCTAATCGGGAAAAAATTGATCTGCAGCAGCGGCCAGGCTGTTCGTGTGAATCCTTTGGTGCGAGGCTTGCCACAAGACTTTATGGTTATGAATCATTAACACCTGAGGTGATTGATGCAGAATCCCAAACCGCTGTGTCACTTGATTGGATATATGCTGTTCCTCGATAACCCTAACGACAGCGAATAGAAATTTAGAAGCTTGATGTGGAAAGTGATCAATAAAACGATGTAGGGCGACATGCGCATTGCGGCTTGGACCGCAGTGCGTACTGTGCTTATATAGGAACAACGGCTTATGAATTGATTGTTCCAACCAATTGTTCAATTGTTCCTCGGTTTGAAGCATGATTAATCCTGACATGAGGCGGGCTCCTTTATCTAAGGATATCTTCAACACCTGACCGGTTCTTCTATCACTTATCGTGTCATATGATGAAGTAATATCGTTACGAGAGAAGTAGAGGGGGGACTTGCACCTTGTGGCAAATACCTTGGATATCGTTTATCCTGCTTATTCTGGCGAGTTATCGACTAACTCGTTTAATTGTATTTGATCAGATTACATCATTCATTCGTCGCCCATTTCTGGAAGAAAAATTTCAACAAGATGAATCAGGGTTTGTCGTTGCGACGATTGAGGAGAAGGGCGGGCGTTTCCACGCATTCATGCGGGATTTGCTTACCTGTTATTGGTGTGTGGGTGTTTGGTCATCGGTCGCCATAACGCTCGCTTATTTATTGATTCCGTCAATTGCCTTTCCCGTTATTCTTATCCTAGCGATTGCCGGTGCAGCAGGGATTCTAGAATCGTTTGTTCGGGGTTAAATGTAAGATCCCCAGCATCGTCTCAAGACGATTGGCGAAGGTATGGCGTTGCAGTGTTCGGTCGTAAGCCTTTTTGGCCATCGATGTTCTCGCACTGTCGTCATGAACGAAGGCATGAATCTGCTCGGCGCACTCTTTGGGTGATGAGAAAGAAGTAATCTCCTCGCCAAGCGTATAACACTGTTCCAAATCAGGACGGAAATCCGTAAGTTGATAGGCATTGCAGGCTGCGATATCAAATGTCCGATTATTAATGGAGTAGCCTGGTACCCCCGTTTTATTTTTATCTAGAAAAGCGTCATCATGGCTTCGGTGAATATTAAGAACCACTTTGGCTCCGTTATAGTATCGAACGGTTTCCGGGGTGTTGACCCATTTTTTACGAATGTTCGGTATACAACCATCGGAAAGTTTGAGCGTATCCCAGAAATGGCCGACGATTTGAACCTTGACTTCACGGTCTAGATGCCGAAGCAGTTCTTCCATGAACGTGATTCGGTTCTGATATCCGGTCCCGACGAAGCACACATCGCTGTGGTAAGTAGGGTGCGTGGTGAATGGACGGAATACGTCCGGATCGGTTCCAAGCGGCAAGTGGAATACGCGTTTACAACCTATGCGTTCATAGAAAGGAATGCAGCCAGAATCAATCGTAAATACAACATCATAGGCTGCCGCGACCGCGAAGGCATTGTCGATGGCATAGGGGTCATCGGTGAACCAGACGGCTGTCTCGATGCCCATGTTGCGAATGCGGTGTACGAGATCGACAGGTAAATGCGATTTCGGACCGCATAGGGTCAACACCAGATCAGGCGCATATTGCTCGATCTCCGGCAATAAATGCTGAATCGGCGATCGGTTCAATAGAAAAAATCGAGTCTCGGGATATCTGCCGACCAGGGCCTTCATGAGCGCATTATCAAGCATATCGATGGGCCTGCGATATCCTGAAGCAATATAGTAGATTTTCATGTTTCTCTCCTGTATGCTGACGCTGCGAATTTATAAAAAAAAGGGATGGTGTGGACCACCCCAACGACAGCAGGTTTTCTGTTAAGTGAGCGGGAAGGGATATGGGGGACCAGGAAAGATCGTAGGACATTGATTCGGGAATGTAACCGTACATGGATTTTCCGGAATCGGAATATCCGCACGTGGTTGACACAATTCCGCTTCGACCATCAATTTGACAATCGCTGTAACTTGAATGCTTTGGCAGATGTTGATATCGACGTTCACAGAGGTATTGTCTACAACATCCAGAACTTCGATTGTCGTTCCAGATAAGATGACGGTCACTTCAACGTCTGTTCCTGGAGGCGCGCATAACAGTACTTTTTCAAATCGGACAAAACTCTTTGTGTAAGAGCAGTGAGGCAGGCCTGTGGAGTTATCAATGATTGTAACGCGATAGGTTCCTGTTTTTCTAATAACCACCCGTTGCAATGTTACTGTCGTCCCGCCAATGACCACGGGTACATTTTCTCTCACGGAACCAGGTTTCTCAACTGCTGCAACACTAACCAACTCGACTTCTACGTGAAACGACGAAGGCAACGGTAAGCATGCAACTGGGTCAATGATGGATTCATCAACGATTTGGACCACTTTGACAATCCAGTCGAATATCTTTGGAACTTGTATACACTCCAGTGTAGGTAACGGTAAATATTCTGGAGGTGTATTTTGCCCTTGAACTAATTTACGTTCCATTTATGTTTCGAGCCTCCTTTTGTAGTTGTTAAACTCAATTACAGTCTATGGGTATCGTGGTAAAAAGGTGACGGGTAAGTTTGATTTATTTTGTTCAGGGGGAATGCGTATGGAACAGCAAGTCGTCATTCGTAATCCAGCGGATATTCAGTGGTTTGGACTGAATAAAGACGGGTCCATTGCGTATTCGAAACACGGTTTGGACGGGATGTCTGCTCATAAACGTATCAAGGCGAGTGCACCGATTTCATCCTTCTGCATGCTCCAGAACAATGGGAGTATTCATATTTTAGCTGACACCACTAGCGGCATGTATTACATCAAAGTTGCAGAGCATAGCCGTGATCAGAAAGAGCTGCGAGTCGCAGCGAACAGGCAAGCACGGTTTCCATATTTGTTCATCTATAAATCGGTTCTCTATGTATGTTGTGTTGTTACAGAACTTGAAGAATCGAAGCTTTTCTTGAAGTCTTTGGACAATGGAGTATGGAATGAGAGGTATATACCATTATTTAGAGGTGAAGGTGCCTTAGTCCGTTTGGATGATGCGGTATTTACGATATCGAATCAAGGCAAGCTGCATGGATTGTTTCGATGCCTCAATCCCCTCGATGAATGTGTTCTGTATAGTTTGGAATATGATGTAGAGCAGGATGTCAGGAACGAACGCCGCTTATTTGCATTGAAGCAGAAGAACCAACGCTGGCATATGGGACTGGATGTTGACTGCCTTGGGATGCCTCATTTTGTATGGACGATCCTAAATGGAGGGTCAGTTGCGTATTATTACGTGAATGCAGCCCGCGAAGCGCGTTCATCGATGCCGCTATTAATCAACGGGGATCAAGATGCGGCTATACCGCATTTCTTATTTGCGAATGAATGCATTCTCGTATTGTTCTGGGACGGGAATGAAAAGATTGAATACGTATATTCCTTAAACCAGGGGCGGACGTGGTCTGCCAGCGGTCATATTCACTTTGGTAAGCAGTCTTCCTTGCGGATGGTTCAATCCATCAGGAAACAGTCTACTATGATTTCGCCGGCGAAGGTGCTGGGGTTTCATATGCCTTTTTTTCGGTCGCTTGAATTTATAGACCTGTTTAATCCGTTCATCGGATTGGGATTCTCCGCATCATCGGTGGAGCGATTTCATTGGATCAAATTGCAAATGGAGTATCTTTATCGTGATTACCTGCAACATACAAATCAGTTAAGACAGGAAGCGAGCAAAGTCGCTCTTCTTAATGAAGCAATGGAAGATCAGGTCAGGAGCCTGATGAGAGAAGTTGATCAATTGAAGGAAGAGGAAAAGAAGGTATTGGAACAGCTCAAGGCTATGAACGAAATGAAAGAAGATGAAGAAGAACATTTTTCTCTCCGCTTCATAAGATAGTATATACAAATGCCTATGTGCGGAGGTGAACAGTATGGAAATTCGAATTAATTCTGTTACGCTGTGCCATATATCCGGCGCATTACTTCGAGATGTCTATGATGTATTGACGCGGTATGCCATGCAATTTCATGTCGACCATGATCACCAAAGGCTGTACATTGTTAGTCCTGTGCAGGGTATTCGGATATACTGGGAAGTGAACGACGGGCTGATCCCGCTATCCGTGACCGAGAGGGTCAATGCAAGCCTGACGCAACTAGGATTCGATGTTCGTGTCATCGCGGATGAAGAAGAGAAGAGACGTCAACAACGATTATGGGATTCATCGAAACCAGGTCTATGGTTATCTGTTGGTCGTGACAAGCAGTATGCAAGCGGCATGACCATCTATTTCTCGCTTAATAAAATGAAAGCCAGTAAACAATTCGCATCTCTACTGAATCAGAACATTGCCAAAATGACGGATATTCCGGTAAATGGCGCTTTCTTTGAATGGAAAAATACGATGAACACTTTGATCCCATTAGCCGGTTCAGAACCGTCGATCCCAACTGTCCAATTGGCTTGCAATGACTTTGCGAAAATGAGTGAACGTCAGATTGAAGATTTTACTTACTGTATTACACGATCGTTTACTGCATTCTATCACCAATCCTTCCTGATTGATGTTATCCAGTATTTCATGTACTTCCAAAAGGCGGCTGCCTCGATAGAACCAGAGCCAGTTGAAGAGATCAGGCAGGTCTTGGCGGTAAATGAGGCACATGAAGAGGAAGTACAAGAGCAAGTGCAAGAGCAAGTTCAAGTGCAAGTGCAAGTGCCGGAGCAGCACGAAGAAGTACAGCCAGTAAAACAACCCATCGTTGATGTGCAGAGCACAGTTGAGCAAGTTGCCGTTCAACAAGAAGAGCAACATGAAGAAGCACTGTACCAAGAAGCAGAGGAAGAGGCTGTTCAGCCACACCATATCCCGATCGAGCAACCAGAGGAACCCATCACTCACGCCGCAACGCCAAGTACAAATCACTCCACTTTTTCTTGGATGCAATCACAAATGGTAAGAAGAGAAACGAAGAAACCCGAGAGTGGTCTCACGACAGATTCATTCATGGGGCAAATGAATCGATTGGCGCAAGCGTCGCAGAAGCAAAAACATGAACAAAAGCCCATTAATCTGTTGACGATTAATCGACAAAAGTGACAGGAGCTGATTCGTATATGGACGGCTTCGTCATGACCACGAATGTATACCGACAAATGGCCAACTACTGTGTCTTGCAACAACCGATTGAAGCATGCGGATTTTTGTCTGGATCGAATCAGGTGGCTACGCGATACTGGCCTATTCGGAATGATGATCAAAGTCCCGTTTCATTTACGATGAATCCGGTTGAACTTGATGAGGCATTCACACGGATCGAAGCATCCGGCGAGGCGTGCTACGCGATGTTTCACTCGCATCCTACGGGTCTTCCTTATCCTTCGCCGTTTGATATTGAACATATGGCATATCCGATCTCCTCGATCATCGTATCGCTGATCGGCAATCGCCCGCGTATTCGAAGTTTTACGATTCAAGAGGGAAAAGCATATCCTGAACGAATTATTCTGGTGCCAATATAGCGGTTTTCAAGCGCTGAATCCACGTCAGAGCCCAAAAACCGCTGTTTTGTCATTTTACGGGATGATCAGCCGTAAGGGGATAAGAGTGAGACTCCAATAATAATGAGTGAAATAGATTATGGCAGCGTAAGGATGGATTGATAGATATCCGCAACGAAAGCAAGGCCAGCTGTATTCGTAGCACCGTTATTGACATAGTTGGCGACTTCGAACGAGAAGACGAAGCTCAGGTTAAGAGCTGCGCTAAGCAAACCGAAACTTACAGGAATCGTATAGAAACGGACGTTCTGCCAATTATAAGGGAAATGGTTATCTGGGAAGATGCCTGAGTTCGGGTTTAAAGATCCAGCGTTCAAATCAACGTCCAATCCTGTAACTGGAACAGGTAGAATAACGATGCCGGTTTGATCCACAGCCTGAATCCGAGCAGTTACTGCATTATCGGCGAACACAGCCATCGCGATGACGAATTCTCCGAATACACCCAAAGATAATGGAATGTTAGACGATCTCGCAGCAAAACCTTTCGTTTCGCCAGGAAGAGGGACGGGCTGAGTCCATAAAAATTGAGGATTTGGTTGTGAGTTAAATGCCGTATTGTTGTCATTATCAAATTTACTGATTTGCGGCCAAATGAGTGGGGCATTGCCGACGTTGACTGCATTTGCAGCGCCTCCGGCTAACAAAGAGGTAACGGCTGCTGCTCTGTTCGCGCCTGTTACGACATTGCCCGTGGAGCTTACAATGCGTTGAAGGGGTGAAACCGAAATACTTGGCATACATAATCAACTCCTTATGTGATCTACAATATGATGTAACAAATTAATCTCTTATCCCCGTACGATGTTAATATATTCAGCTACTCTATCTATTGTATGGTTAATCTACTACTACCAATCGTCTATTTTTCATTCAGCATTGATAGTCGTACTTTTTCATAGAGTAGGGAAACCCGATTTAACTAAAGCGACTTAAGAAACGAAAAACCGCGGCCGTGTTCGGTCTGCGGTTCAATACAAGTTTTTACGACTGATTATACATGTACGCAGGTTGGTTAAGGTTTGGGTGATTGCCCTCCTCTTTTTTCAACCTTCGAATCAATTTTGAAGGTGAAGTCTATTTCATTATATGAATCACAATAGTTTAAAGTACGGGTGGTTCACCCAATATGTACATAGACGATGATCCGAGAAAATACACGGTTCTAGCATGAAAAAAATAATTGATACGGGGATATCTGCCAATTTATTATCTGTCAGGTTAAAGACCCATTAGCCGCTCTCTACTATCGCATAATATATAAGGGCATATATAGTGATACTTTTTGCGAGTAAAGGGAGTGAACCATGAAGCGCATATTAATTTGCGGAGTTGCCGGCTTTCTCGGTTCTCATCCGGCTAAAGAATTGGTAGCGGAGGCTGGTTGTGAAGTCATCGGCATTGATAATTTATCTACAGGTCGAGAGAATAACCTTGAATGGATCATGAGAGAGGCTAATTTTACTTTGATCCGATGCGACGTAGCTTCTAATGAAGAACGATCGCTGGAACTAATCGCTAAGGTAGACCAAATCTACCATTTCACAAAGAAAAAATGAGGCGAAAATGGTCTATACGAGCAAGAGTGAAGTGTATGGCGAAAGGACTGCTGCGAGCGATTGAAGCACTCAAGCAATCGATATTCAAGGAGGGATGGGCATGAACGTGGTATGCATTGGTTCCGGCTACGTCGGTTCGATAACGGCAGCATCTTTCGCCAAATGGGGGCATCGAACGACGATCGTAGATGTGGACCAGCGCAAAATCGATCTTATCAATGCAGGCAAAAGCCCCATCTATGAACCCGGGTTAGATACGCTAATCGCTCAGCTTGTTAAGGACGGGTTAGGTAAGCTGACTGCAACAACGTCATATAGCAGCGTTTCTGAAGCGAATGTCGTAATCATCGCCGTCGGAACCCCTTCGTTGAAAGACGGCACTGCGGATTTGAAATACGTTAAATCGGCTGCGGCAAGTATAGGTACCAATCTAAATCCTAATAGGTTTACGGTGATCGTGAACAAATCTACCGTTCCCGTAGGAACGACGGATATGGTAGCTTCAATCATTGAAGATGCCTCAGAATTAAAAGCGGATGAGAACTTCGCGGTCGTGAGCAATCCTGAATTTTTAAGAGAAGGTTATGCGCTGGAAGACGTATTTGGTCCCGATCGAATCGTCGTTGGATCGAATCATAAGCGGGCGAGACGAGTGATGAGGCAGATGTATAGCGAGTTATTGAAACATGCACCGAAAGTCAAATATGTCGAAACGGATGTGAAATCGGCTGAATTGATTAAGTACGCTTCTAACGCTTTCCTGGCCGTGAAAATCAGTTATATTAACGAAATGGCTAGGTTGTGCGAATCACTGGGTGCGAACGTGCTTGAAATTGCCAAGGGAATGGGGCTTGATTCGCGCATTGGGGACAAATTCCTCCAAGTTTCAAGCGGGTGGAGCGGCAGCTGCTTTCCGAAAGATACGAAGGAGTTGCTTGCTACAAGTCGGAAATACGGATGTGATCTTAGCATCGTAGAAGCGAGCGTTACATCTAACGAGAGAATGCACCGTTACTGCGTTGAAAAGATACAACGTCAGTTAAAAACGTTAAACGGGAAAACGATCGGGATTCTGGGTCTGACATTTAAACCGAATACGGACGATGCGCGTGAAACCCAAGCCCAGTATGTCATTCGGACGTTGCTCAGGATGGATAGTAAAGTGAATGCGCATGATCCGAAAGGGATGGAAATGTTCCAAATGATGAATGAAGGACTCGCTGTACAGTATTGCTTGCAGGCAGAAGAGATAGCTAAACGTGCAGATGCGCTTATTCTGTTGACGCACTGGGAGGAGTACCGGGCGTTAGATTGGACTCGGATTTTTCACGCTATGCGAACGCCTTATATTCTGGATACCCGAAATTTTTTGGACGGCAATACACTACGTGCCATCGGCTTTCATTATGAAGGGATAGGTGTGTAAGTCAAGGGTCGGACGAGGGTAGCAGTGAAAAAAGATTATTCCAGCAGCCGGATTACATGCAACGATTTATGATGAATAGGGTAAGTTGAAATAGAAGGAACATTCAAAAAATCGCCGTCCATGCCAACGATGGACGGCAGTATTGTTTTTTTGTCACTTTTTTGCTGTATCGTAGATATGAATACATATGGGGTTTACAACAGGATACATGTCATCTGGTGAAACAATATAGGCATCAATTTGAATGGATCCGGGCAGCTTAGGGAATTGGCAGTCAATTTGAAGCTCTTTTAACTCGTAATACGAACCCGGTGTAAGAAGAATTGGTTTAATCGATCGAATGCGGTATTCGCCAGTCTTTTTGCCATGGGAGACCCAGTCTTCTCTATCAAACGACCAGCCCTGCTGTGGACCGTTCTTTGTCTTCATGTACACCCCGAATACTTGAATTAAGCTCGGGGATAGTACTTTTCCGCTCAGCTTCCCTATGTTTTCTGGTGAGATGTGAATCATGATTTCAGGATTTTCAAGCGTTTCACTGCCTATATTTCGAAAGAATAAGTTCGCATAAATGGAAATACGCTGCATTTCAAAATCGATATCGGTAAAATGCTGAAAGTACGATTCGATCCCTGCAATTTTGTTCGGTTCATTCATCGGTAGATTCCCTTTCATTGATTTCGGGTTATTTTAAATAAGAAATGAACGACTTTATCTTTCACGCTTTTCTTTCTTGCATCATCACGATGATCAAGCGGTACCACATTCGATTGCGCCTCTGTTATGATTTCATTTCTTGTTTGTACCGGCGAAAAGACTCTGTTCGATGCAAGGACGAGCGCTTTTTGATCCACATTGGATGTGTGAGTGTGATGAGTAGTCGCTTTGCGTATGGCTAACTCTTCGTTCAGGATCAAAAGCCGTGCCTTCAGGGCTGCAACATGCTCTTTCCACATTTTTATCGATTGTTCTAGCTGTTGTTGTTCGGATAGAAGCTCCTCTTTCTGCTTGATCATGGACACAGCAGATGCCATCCAGCGTTCTGTAAACAGCAGAGATTGACGAAAATCTCGATCGGACCTGTATTGATCGATACCGAATCCCATTCGTTCGTTTAATCGATGAAGACTGTCTGCGAACCAATAAGGGGTTATGATGCCAAATGAAGGATTCTCCGTGATGGCAATCCATTTCACGAAGGATTCCGCGTTTTCTGCTTTAAAGGGTCCCCAAGAGCTTGTGGATCGTTGGTAATGAAGCTGATACAAGAGATGATCGGCTACCCATATACATCGAAGCTGTTGTCCTTCCATGATGAATGTTGCATGCTCCACCTTGACATACGGTATCGTGATTGCACTTTTGGTGCTCGCAAGCATGCGCTGGGCATGATCTAGCTGGTGGTAAGTGAGATGCAGCCGACCTTGATAGAATTGCAGGATTACGATATGCAATGTTGCATCTACTTCTGACGCTAGGAGCGGGAACAGCCTGCAATGATTATTCACTTCCAAGATTGTGAGCGGGTCTAACCATTCTTCTTTGCCATGATCATATTGCAGCAGACAGAACTGTCTGCTGTTCTGAAGGCGAAGCGTATATCCCAGCGTAGTTGTTTTGTCGTTCATTTGAAGTTGAACTTGTTCAATATGATCCGATTCGATCAATATCGTCGGTTCAGACCAGTGGACTCCTGAGAGTTGTCTATATTCCACTCGATTTGCATAAATGAGATACAAATGAAGTTGATTTGAGCGGCATCCTAATTGAATATCGGTGACGTCATCTGCATTCCGTTCCATCGGGTACAATTGGAGTGTATATTTGCGAGGATGCAGAACAGCGTGAATCAACATATTACAATGATCGATATAGACCATGTGAATAAACTGTTGTTCATCTTGGCATATGCCGAGTCGCTCGGGATTGCCCTCCAGAAACAGCTCGTTCGGATGCTCTTGCAAGCAATGTTCATGAGGAGCAATGACATAACCATGTTCTGTCGGCTTGATGATGGATAAATGATAACGATTTGCTGCGATATGGTGGATTTTCATTCGAATTCCTCCCAACCAAGCGAGCTCAAATCAGTTCAATATCATCCTATTCATGAATCGAACTGCGGAGAACTATAGGGATTGAATGGCTGACACGACATCCTGTGCGGCTTGTTCCGGCGTAAAATGCTGCCGAATGTACTGTTCAGCTGCTGCACCTTTGGCTTGGGCGGAGGTGTAATGTTCATAGACATAACGCATAATCTCTTTCAAATCAGAGACCGAAGCTTCTGCCCAGAGCTGATCACTCTGATAGCCGTCATAATAGGCTTGAGGTTTGACGGGAATGAGTTGGTATGGTATCAGATAACTGTTATCTTTATGAAGAAAATCTGTATGTCCACCCCATCCGGTTGCGATCACCGGTAATCCTCGTATAGCCGCCTCCATCATCGGGTAGCCGGCGCCTTCTCCACGGCTCGGCAGTACAAAGGCATGACAGCTTGCATATAGTGCCTCCATCTCCACTTCACTGCGAATCTCCAAATCGACATAGACGGGGGCTTGAGGCTCGAGGATATGCAATTTTTGTTTCATTGCTTCAATTTCTTGAAGTATATTGGGCGAACCTACAGTCTTAATGACAAGTGCCACGTGATCATGCGCAGAGAATGTCTCCCAGTAAGCTTGAAGAAGAAGATCGAACCCCTTACGTTCAATCCATGAGAATACAGACAGAAAGCGAAATGGAGGGAGATGCATCAGATATGCTGGACGATGCTCCGAGTAAGCGCCTGATTCCGGCTTGATTAAGCAGGGGCGAACATAGTGCAGCGGCACCCTAACGCCAGATGAATGAAATGCTTCCATGTTATGGCGGCTGGGTAAAAAGACCGAATTCATCTGGTTTGCCTGTTGCACCCACCCTACTGATATTTTCGATGTTTCCCAATAGGTAAACCCAACCGAAGGATGCAGCTTTCGGCGCCATATTTCCGGAATTTGATGGTAGATGTACACTTTGCGCCCAGGTGATTTTCGTTTGGAAATTAAGTGTTGCAGAATAACTTGCTGGTTGCGAGGAAGTTCTACCGCTGGGAGATGGGGATCGAACGCTTCCACTTTCACATCGACTCCCAAGGCATGGAGTGACAACACATATTGCCTTGATGCCTTGGCATATCCGGTAAAATCAAATATATTCCCAACCCAAATGATTTGCGTCATGGTGGTTCCCTCCCTACCTCAGAGTGTATTTGTCAGATATGAGAATTAGAAGGAACAACGCAAAAAACTCGCTTTCCGCTAGGTAAGCGTGAAGCGAGTTGACGAACAGTTCTGTGCCCGTAGTTAGGCGCCAAATTGGCGAAGCGTGTGCTGTAATCGATGCATAACCTCGGTCCAGTTGTAGGTCTTAGCCGTTTCCAGACCGTTCTTCGCTATATACTCGGCAAACCCCCGGTCTGTTAGCACACGGATGATGCCTCGTGCTACAGCTTCGATATCACCTTTTTCAACTAGCACGCAGTTCCATCCGTCTTTGCAGAATTCCTCATTGCCTTCCGCTTTGGTAGTTACGACCGGTGCTCCGCAGGCCATCGCTTCCAGAATTGGAAGCCCGAATCCTTCATGCATGGAAGTCTGAACGAACACGCCACAATTGGCATAGAGGTAGGCAACGCCAGGGTCATCCTGATGTGAGAAATGCATCGTAGGTATGCCGAATAGGTGAGGCCTCTCGGTGCCAAATGTTACCATAGATGCCTGTCGAACATGTCGCATGACGAGTTTCATCGCTTGGACTGTAACTTGGAATCCTTTCAAATGTTGACTTTTACGGCTGCAGGCGAGCACGCGAAATGGATCATAATCGTGGGTACGATTCGGTTTGTAAATATCTTGGTCCACGGCAATAGAGATGTTGGTCGCTTGTTTCTGGAACCGCTCCAACAGCTGATTTGTCGTCCAGTTCGCAATGGTCAATATATTCACGGGTGCTCGATAGGTTTCTAGCACTCTAGCCTGCATTTCTGGTGATTGTGGGTAATAGCTTTCCTCTATATCTTGCACGAGGTAGAGCGGGACGCCAGTTCCGCCTTGGTTTGGGTCGCAACTGTACCAGACCGTGGGGAGAGTTTTCCACCAAGTAGCGATTTTAATTGCATTTATTTGCTTTAATTCCTTCAGCATCGCAGGGTAGTTCGGAAAACTTCGTACCGGGACTTTCAATGGATACCAGTTCGGGTGTTGGTCAAGCGCAAACACCTGTACTTTCATGCCGGCATCGTGCAGTCGGTTCGCTTGCTCGAGGACATTCTTAATGCCGCCGGCAAGACCGATTACTTCTAGCACATAGATAATTTCAAGTTTACTCATTATTTAGAATCGAACCCCCATCCATTTAGACCAAAACGTATTTTTCGACTCCAGTTCCTTTCTACGCCAGTAAGGATTTTTATTGGCGGGTGTCGTGCCTCGCGTTTGGCCTTCCAAGTGTATGGCATTGGCAGTACCGCAGTATATAACTCTCCAGCCATGCTGTTTCGCACGGTAACACAAATCAATATCTTCATAAGCAATGTAATATTCTTCGGACATCATACCGATGTGCTGAAACAGTTCCTTATGGATCAGCATAAGCGCTCCGGTAACAGCATTAGCATCTTCAACAGCAAGTGCAGGAGGATGATTACCCGGAAGGAAGCGGTAGCGGTGATCGAAATTTCCCCTGCCCGAATAGTAGACGCCTCCGTGCTGTATCGTATGATTCGAGTAGAGAAGTCTTGCACCTACAATCCCAACCTTTGGTGTCGATTGGATCGTATGAATCATGGGGGCAAGCCAACCCTGCTCATGGAAGACGATGTCATTGTTAACGAGGAGTACGTACTGTCCCTGGGCTTCTCGGATCCCGGCATTCACCGTAGCGCTAAATCCGCTGTTAGACGGTTTAAGAATGCACTTGATCGACGCAGTATTAGCCCATTCTTTTAAAGCCTGCTGAATGTGACTTGGACTTCCGTCATCTACAATGATGATTTCATAAGGTGTTTCCGATACGGTCTGTATGAAGCTGTGATAACATTGTTTCACCAAGTCAACTTGATTGAAGGTTGGGATAATGACACTGATCATGTACAGAACTCCTTCATGAGTTACCTTGAAATTTCGAGCAATCGATGAAGCATGTTCGCGGCGCTATGTTTCCATGAATAACGCTGCGTAATGGTTTGTCTACCGGCTTGTGCCTTCATCGCTGCTTCGTTTGGATGGGTATAGACATAACGTATTAACTGCTTAAGATGATTTTTATTTGGAATGGCCCAGAGTAAGCGAGGATTGTTTGAACTTGCATGTACGAACCCTTGGACAGAAATCATGTAACCGTTTGTTTCATTGAGAAAATCGAGATGGGCTGACCAATTTGTCGTAATGACAGGAAGTCCCGTCGCCATCGCTTCCATAACGGTTAGACTCCAACCTTCTCCACGCGTTGGAAGGACATAACAGTTGGCGCTATTATAGAGTGCTGCAAGCTCTTCTTCCGTCCAGCTTTGGACGGAGGACAGCAATATGACGTGAGCAATGTCTTGAACTCCGATGCTCGAAGCGATTTGTTCAATGTACTTCTGTTGTACCGCGATTTCGTCTTCCGAAGATGCGCGTGTTTTGATGATGAGGCAGACGTCTTCGGAAGCTGTGAATTCTTCGAGAAATGCAGAGACCAGCGTATCAATCCCTTTACGTCCATCAAAGGAACAGACGCTTAGAAAAGAATAACTGCGTTGGCCTGGTATCGATAAGGGGGCTTTGCCAGGGGTGAACATGGACGTATCCACACCGTATGGCATCACTCGAATTTTATGCGGCAGGACCCCGCTCTTGATAAAGGTTACACGGTTAAATTCAGAAGGGACCCAAATTTCATCCATCATATTGCATCGTTTGGACCAAGTAATCGGGATTCGACTGCATTCAAACATGGTCATGCCGATGCAATACGATGAGTCTCTTCTCGTAAAGTAAGCTGCAGGATAATGGAAAAACGAAAGATGACGCTCGGGAAGCGGGGTGTATACCAGCGAGTTAAGAAGCGATTCCTGCTCATTGCCAAGAGGAACTCTAACCACTTCATGATGTATTGGCGTATAACGAACTCGAACGCCGTGCTGAATCCATTCTGATATGATATGTCGGTTTGCCTTGGCATACCCTGTCGGTTCAAACATAGTCCCAATATTGTTGATGAACGGTAGATTTTCCATCTAACAAACTCCCTGCTGTCGGAAATGCTATCCATAATCGATCTTGATGTTATTTACATATGTAATCATGGGTTAAAAGGACACGGCATTTTGGTTTAATATCTTTTTCTAATAGGAATACACGCCCTCACCTTCATGAACAACCATGACATAATCTATTAGTATACATTTGCCATCTGTCACAATACCTAGAGAGAAGGGATAGGGATGCTCATCTATGGTACCGAGCGCATGAAGAAGAGTCAGATTAGACCTTGGTATTGTATGAAGAATACAAAAGTATGGAAGAGCAGCAAAATAAAATCATGCCAAGTAACGGTAAGAAAAGAGGATCAATCGATTGGCAAGACAAATTCTACGATTACATGGATCCCCGTAAAAAAAGCAAAAAAAAGAAAAAAGAATCGTGTAGAATGCAAAGGAGCTTTTATTCCGTCCCTAGCTGTTCATAAGTTATGTAAGTCTATTACTGCTCCCTCAAAGCGTTCATGTTACCGAAAAAAATCAAAGAAGAAAGTCTATAAATCCAAAATAAAAAAGAGACGTATACCTAAGTATATGGCTTTAAGCCAGAATTCGTTCCCGAGTTCTCCTACAGTTCCACCTGCAGCTTTGAACGTTATAACCCCCGACTTTGGAAGGCCTGCAACCAATCTTGTTGTGCCAACAAGTTCGCCGTCAGATCTGAGCATGCAGGAACCGTTGGCTATAGCGCCTGAAATCCCTCCTGGTCATCCTAGTCCTGCAACCGTTCCATTCATAGAGTCCTTTGTTCGGACAACTAACGCTTTCCACCAACCTGTTTATATTCAAGCCCCCAAAATTCTTGCCAAAATCAAGGTTCCCGTCTGCATTCACGCAGAGGTTTCTTTTGATCACCCTGTATTGGAAATCATGCGGGAATCCGAAAGCGTGGTTCTCAACGAATGTCATTTGGTGGCCATTCACACTCAAGATTGCTTCGTTAATGAAGGAAAATTATTTATTGAGGGATGTATTGTGACGAACATGGAGTATGCTGCGGCTGAAGTATTGTCAGACCAAGGAATTAGAGGAGATATCTATCATACTTCGGCGCGGATTCCTTTTACATGCTGCACTCATATCAACTTTAATGAAGGGAATGAGCCAGTTCTTGCAGCACAAGGAAACGCTTCATCTCTATTTATTAATTCGAAACATCAAGGACCTGAGCCGCATCTTAACTATTTCTCGAACCAAGCGGTATATAATCAACAGCCATATTGCGAGCTCGTCAGTTATACGATCGATGAGCTTGTACAAGGAAAAGGAATGGTAAGGTCTGATGAATGCTGCGGTGAGAAGACTTTCAAGGTACTAACGAAACATATTGTTCTGCATCTTATGATTGAAGTGTTGCAGGTTCAGCAAGTTCAATTGGACTGCCAGAAGCTATTGTAAAAATGGGGAGGTTAATCGGGACAAAGCACGGATGCATAACCTTCTGGACCCTAATATAAATAGTATAAAGACATGAAGGGGGGGATCAAATAAGCCACCTGCGAGATGTCCAGACCCTATCATGTTAAAAAAAAGCATTAAGCTTACTATTAGAGGAGGTTGCATCTATGTATAATGACCACAAAGAGCACAAGGAAATGCCAAAACCACACAAATCCGATTGTCGAGTGAAAAGTGAAACTCTATCGGAAAGCATGAACGTAGATAGAACACCGCGTAATACGATTAAAGTTCCAGTCGTATTGGCAGAACCAGAAATTCAATTCTGTGTTGAGAGCACGATTTGGCTGGATAAACCAGCACTCGAAATCAAACGCGTTCTGAAAGATGTATTCATCGATCAATGTCGTTTGGTAGCAACAGACATCTGCCATGAGACTAACACAGTGAACAGAGGTAAACTATTTATTTTTGGTCATATTCGTAAAAATATTGAATTTGCAGCTGTCGACCATGAATCCCATCCTGGCGATTGCGTTCATGGTAACATCCGCCACAATACGGTCTGTGTCGATTTCGAAGCATGCACACCAATCGATTTTACCCATGCTTCCTTCAAACCGGATCTTGCGCCAATTAATAAAAAATCATTCGAATTTTTGGATAAAGACGGCGACAGCCCGAATTTGAAGATCAAACAGTTCCATAATGAAGTTTTCTACAATGAACTTCCATTCTGCGAGCTTGTAAGTGCTAGATTTGACGAAATTGATTTTGGCTTCAAGAAACATGAGAAACACCATCATGGAGAAGGTTGTGGTCATGATGGCGATTGGGATGATAAAAAAGTTGATTGCGATTTGGATAACACATTCCAAAAAGTGAAAGAAAAAATCGTCCTTCATGTTACTGTTAAATTGTTGCAAATTCAACAAGTACAAATTTGCTAATAGATTCGAGCACAAAGAAGACGGGATGACGGATTTGCCGTTGTCTCGTCTTTTTTATTTTGTGGATGAGGGGAATAGACGTCTATACCCATTATTGCAAAGGTGCATATAATAGATCACTGATGGTTTATGTGGTGACACGTCTTAGATCAAGGAGGGATTCACATCAAAACGGCTGTGTTTTCCGTTGCTCAAAAGCTGCAATGGCCTAATATATATTTATCATCCAAGCTGATTCATGGCTGCCACCCGGATTGGGATTATTATGTATTATTTTCGGAAACGCGAGAAATTGGCATTCATATGAATCAAGTCGATGGAAAATTCTTTATTCGATCTATTCCCGAGCTGGATGGATTCGCTTCAATATTTGATAGCGGAAAATATGGAATCCCTGAAATGTTTCATTGGCTGCAGGTACGAAATGGTTATACGAATGTTATTTATTTGGATATAGAAAGTTACGTCTGCGATCCATTAGAGGAAGTAACGGAAGCGTTAAAACTTGGAAAAGGCTTGGTTGTGGTATCGAATCCGAACCTTCCCCATGAAATCTTGATGTTGGCACTTTCGAAGCAAATCGACATGTCCTTGCTCGTACAGAAATGGAATGAAGAAGGGATTCAGGAGTTCATTCGCAGCGTGTCGAACAAGATTCAATTTCAGCAGCCAAGATATCAGTTCAGTTTAGGTGATGATAATTGGTCTCAGATCCAATATATCTCGGGACAAATTTATATCGGAGGCGAACGTTTGGCATTATTTCATACCCAATGGATTCGAGATCGTGTTCTGGATAAAGGGCTGTCAGAGAATGGATATCAGCATTTGATCTATGCTAGGAAATTCGAATTATTTCTAAATCAAGCATGCCAAAGGATTCATAAGTATAGAAGTATTGGCGGTGAAAATCCATTCCTGCATAGCCCGATTTTTCTATCGGAACAGGCTCGTTTTTCGGATCGTACATTAAACATGCCACTCATCACCCCACTTATGGCGATGATTTGGTCTATGAGAAGTGATTTACAAGCCGTATTTTCAGATCCTTGGGGGTATCAACGTAATCTGTTCTGTCAGTGGTTCGTTATTTATTCACCCCATGAATACCAATTCACGTCAGAATATATTCAACCTGTCCAATCCTCAATGCATCAGTGGAGCTTTTGGAACATGAAGCAGAAGGGAAGATAGCGGTGCAATGAACTATACTGGGATATATTGGATGGGTCCTGTATTTGACATGAGTGGTTACGGGAATGTGTCTCGAAATTATATTAAGGCTTTGGAATCTGCGGGCATCCCTGTTTTTATTCATTCGACTGGAGGGAATCATGCACAGATCAGTCATGAAACGAGGCAATGGTTGCAGCAGGTTTCTACTACCGAATTAGGAGATCGGGTCATTTTTGTTCGACATGGACTCCCTGAATTATTCGATCAACATATCCCTGTCCCTAATGTCGTGAGGAACGTTGGAATCACATTGTTCGAGACCGATCGAATTCCGGCGAGTTGGGTTGCTCTTTGCAACAAAATGGATGAAATATGGGTACCTAGCCAATTCAATCACAAGACATTTGCGCAAAGCGGTGTGTTACCTTACAAGTTGAAGGTTGTTCCCTACGCGATTGACATTTCTGTCTTTGATCCTGAAAGATCGTATCTCAAGTATCATATTCCTGGAATTATGCCATCGTTTGTTTTTACTTACATTTTTGGATTTGATTTTCGCAAAGGATATGATTTATTGATTCAAGCATTCTGCGAAGAATTTGCACCCTATGAAAATGTGATGCTAATCCTAAAAGTATATATACACAGCAACCATTCATCAGAATATGTCATGGCTGAAATAGCTTCCAATATTCCTCCAGAGCGATATCAAAAGCAGATTATCATTGTGCTCGAGTCACAAAGTCATGATCAATTAATCAGTTTGTATCGCAGCACAGATGTATATATATCGATGGATCGTGCAAGCGGTTGGGGGATGCCGGTGATGGAGGCGATGGCTCTCGGTATTCCTACCATTGCCATACGTTGGGGAGGGGCTGTTGAATTTATGAATGACAGCAATAGCTTCCTCATCGAGCCTGAGGATCGGCTCATTCCGGTATCGGAGAAGCTGCAATTATCAAGGCCAGAATACTACCTTGGACATCAGTGGGTCGATGTGAAAATTAATCATGTTCGGGCAGCCATGAGAGAGGCTTATGTAAACAAGGAGAAAAGAGAAAAAGTCGCTAGGCAAGCTGCCTACGACATGCATACGAAATATTCGCCTCAAAGGATCGGCACGATGATCAAACATCTTATATTGTCTATCTATTAAAAGGCTTTGTATATAATTCCTGATGGGGTTTACCGCCCCATTTAGCTACATAGTAACGCTCATATAGTGGAAATGTAACATTGTGCAATCGCGCCAGCTGCGGGTCCGATTTAAACGTCGTTCCTCCACCGTTATGATGTGTGACGATATGATTCGTCTTCATGACGGGATATCCTGCGAGCGTCAATCTCCAATAATAATCTTGATCCGCGAAATATCGAGGAAAAGTAATGTCCCATTCACCGACCAATCGCATGGCTTCTACATTGAATGCGATAAAAGGAGGCGACGCATTCGATGTGAGGACTGCCCCCCAGTTCTGTTTTGTAAGAATTAGATTTTGTACATAAGGCAGGAATGTTGTAGATACGATTGCGTCGATTTCAGCATCGTTATGCATAAAAAGGATGACCTCATAGGTTTCAGTAATCGCTTTTTGATACATCAAGTTCATCGTTTGACTGAAGCTAAGAGGGACAGGGGGTTCTATGACTCTGATCATTGTCGGAAAGGAATGCGTACGCAGTTCTAGTTCTTCCGAGTTATCAATAATGATCGTGTTATGCCAATGGGGTTCAATGCTTTGAACGGCACGGTATAGTAAATCAGGTCGGTTGACATACCCAATTCCCAGCAAATATTTCATCTTTTTCTCGACTCCTCCTTATCGTTCTAATCCGATAGATTAAAAGGAGTTATGAATAACTCCTGATTTGGAATTCCTCCCCATTTCGCTTCATAATACCCGGTGCAGATGATACCACTAGCCATCGCCAGAAACATAAGTTCTGGATCCGATTTAATGGTGGAATTGCCGCCATTGTGGTGTGTGATTGGTAAAGGGATCGGCACCATTTCAAAGCCTCTCAGCCTCATTCGATAAAAATAGTCCATGTCGCTATGATAAACTTGCAGGATGGGGTCCCATAACCCAATTTCTTTAACCGCGATCATATTTAATGCAAATATGGTGAATTCGGATGTATAAGCCACACCCCATCGCCTCTTCGTGCGTAATAGCTCTTGAACCGCATCTAAAAATGAATGAGTCGTATTTGGATGAGCCTCGGCATCGGTGTGCATATATAATACGGTCTCGCATGATTGCTCTTCTGCAAGCTTGATGAGATAGTTCATGGATTGCGAAAACGTAAGCGGCGTTGAAGGGGTATAAACATGTACATGTATGTCTAATGGCAGGCGAAGGGTTCGATCATTAGAGCCATTGATGATTATAACGTTTTCCCACCAGGGGCGAATGCTATGAAGCGCTGTTTCGAGTAAATCGGATCTATTTTTATAAATAAAACCTACCAAGTATTTCAAAAGATCACCCCAATTACGAAATGAACTATGCATTGAAAGGAGTTATAAATGTCTCCTTCCAGGGTTCTCCTCCCCACTTCAACCTAAATAGTTGACTATAGATCGGCCATGTTGCTTTATTCCAAGCTGTAAGATAGGAATCGGATTTTATCGTAGAGCTTCCGCCATTATGGTGAATAACCGGGAGATGTGTCCAAATCAATTCATAATTCGCAAGCCTCATTCGATAGAAATAATCGCAGTCAGAATAGTATAGCGGAAACGTAGTATCCCATAATCCTACAGTCTCCACAGCTGCCATGTTAATGGCTGCAAGCGTATCTCCGTTGGTGAAAGCAATTCCCCACCGGGTTTTACTGTGAATCAATTGTTCAAGTATGGATAGGAAGAAGTCAGGCGTCTCTAAATGCGCTTCCGCATCATGTTGCATGTATATTGCTATATCGCAATATAGTTTTTTAGCTAACCGCAGCATGTAGTTCATAGATTGGGTAAAAGTTAATGGGATGGGAGGTTCATATATTTGTACACCGGGGGGAAAGGAATTCCTTACGTGTTGGAGATTTCTTTCCGGTGAGTTGTCAATGATCACGGTATACTTCCAATACGAAGGAATACTATGAATCGCTTGTTGTAGCAATTGAATATCATTTCTCCATGGAATGACGACAATGTATTTCATGACTAACCTCCAGTCTAGGGACACTCCTTCACGTTTATCCTATTCATATCTTTCCATAAATGCTTGAACATATATCTATCATTTCATAATTGGGTACCTTCGAATGGAAGCAAGCCAATAACTAATTCTTTTTATGCAAGTCACTTCTAATCTGAATGAAGAATATACTAGTCGAATAAGGAAGAGAAGAATATTCAGGATATGAAGCTAGGTTATGGCAGGAAGGGGGCTGTTATGAGTCAGCGGGTATGTCGTTTCTGTTCAAGTTCGGAGTTGCATAGTTTTGTCGATCTTGGGTTAACACCGTTATCCAATTCATTTGTACATGAGTCAAATTTGGACAAATATGAGGTGTTCTATCCGCTCCATACGTATGTCTGTCAAGCTTGTTTCTTAGTTCAACTCGAACAATATGAGTCTCCCAAAGAGATTTTCTCGCAATATGCCTATTACAGTTCGTATTCGGATAGTTGGTTACAACACATCAAAGAATATACGACTCGAATGATATCGGCTTTGCGGTTAGACCAACAATCCAGTGTTATCGAGATTGCAAGCAATGACGGTTATCTATTGCAATATTTCTTGGAAAATGAAATCCCCGTTCTAGGAATCGAGCCTGCCCAAAATGTTGCTGCAAAAGCAATGGAGAAAGGCATACCTACGGTTACTGAGTTTTTTGGAACCGAACTCGCGCGTCAATTGCGGAATCGTGGCTATGCTGCCGACTTGTTAATAGGAAATAATGTGCTTGCGCATGTGCCGAATTTAAATGACTTTGTTGCAGGGCTGAAAATTCTCCTTCACGAACAAGGTGTAGTAACAATGGAATTCCCGCATATGCTGCGGTTAATGCTAGGGAACCAATTTGATACGATCTACCATGAGCATTTTTCATATTTTTCACTCCAGACAGTTCGCAATATATTTGCACAGTTTGATCTTGAAATCTATGATGTCGAAGAGCTGCCAACGCATGGGGGATCATTAAGAATTTATGCCAAACATCAGGAAGACGTATCGAAACTTGTTACAAGCCGCATAGAACACATCGTAGAGCAAGAACGGATCGCTGAGCTTAATTTACTTTCCACATACCGTAATTTTTCACGCAAAGTAACCCAACTCAAACGGGATATTCTTCATTTTCTCATTCAACAAAAAAATACTGGAAAAACGATCGTTGGATACGGTGCTGCTGCCAAAGGAAATACATTGATTAACAGCTGCGGCATCAGTAAAGACTTCTTGGCATATGTCACGGATAAGAATCCTTACAAACAAGGGCTCTACCTGCCGGGCTCCCGTATCCCTGTATTTCCTCCAGACATGATAAAAGAAACAAAACCGGATTATGTCCTGATCCTGCCATGGAATATTGCGGATGAGATTATGGCGCAGACGGAATACATTCGAGCATGGGGCGGCCAATGGATTGTCCCGATTCCAGAAGTGAAGGTCATATCATGATTTTCCGGGAAACGCCTTTCATAGGCTTATATCTCATAGAATTAGAGCACATTGAAGATGAAAGAGGATACTTTGCAAGAACGTTCTGCAGCGAAGAATTTAGCATGCGAGGACTTAACCCCGATATCATACAGTGTAATTTGTCCTACAATCGTAAGCGTGGGACCATTCGGGGGATGCATTATCAGTTGTCCCCTCATGAGGAAGCTAAATTAGTTCGTTGTATTCGCGGAGCGGTCTATGACGTTGTCATTGATTTACGTCCGGCATCAGCTACTTACGGGGAGTGGTACGCCATAGAACTGAACGAGCAAAATCGCAAGATGCTATATATTCCTGAGGGGTTTGCGCATGGATTTCAATCTTTGCAAGATGATACGGAGGTGTTCTACCAGATGAGCCGTTCATATGCTGCTGAAGCAGCTTCCGGGATTCGATGGAATGATCCTTCTTTTCAGATAACATGGCCGCTACCCTGCACAGTGATTTCGATTAAAGATCAGAATTATTCGGATTATGCGCTATGATGAAAATTCTGATTACAGGCGCTAACGGGTTTATTGGGAAGCATGTGTGTTCGTTATTCGCGAGAAGAAATGTGGAAGTTCACGCTGTGTCGAGAGGGAAACATATTTCAGTAGATACGAGTATCCTATGGCACGAGATCGATCTATTACATGATAAGCAAGTGGCTTCATTGATTCAATCGATCAAGCCGACGCATTTGATGCACCTTGCTTGGGAGTCCACGCCGGGTGTTTATTGGCGTTCGTCGGATAATTATCAATGGGTAACGGCATCGATGAACTTAGTCGAGCATTTCTATCGTAACGGCGGGCGAAGGATGATCGCTGCAGGAACCTGTGCAGAATATGACTGGCGTGAAGGGATACTATCGGAGCAGCAGACCGCTTTAACCTATAGTTCTCCATATGCCGCTTGCAAAAACAGATTTCAAGAGCTCTTGCATTCATTTTCGACTCAGACTGGATTAAGTACCGCTTGGGGTAGGGTGTTTTTTCTCTATGGTCCCAATGAGTCACCTTCGAGATTGGTTCCTTCCGTTATTCGTTCACTTCTTCGGGATGAGGATGCCCTCTGTACGGAAGGCACACAAAGGCGCGATTATTTATATATCGAGGATGCGGCGGATGCCTTGATTACTGTAATGGATAGCGAGCTGCAAGGGCCAGTCAATATTGCTTCGGGGCAAGCCATTCAGCTGAATGAATTGATCAAGAAGATTGCCGTGAAATTGAATAAGCTTGAACGAGTAAAATTAGGAGCAATCCAACATGCAATGCATGAACAACCCCTGGTCCAAGGTGATGTTCAAAGACTAAAAGAGTTGCATTGGTCTCCGAAGTATGATTTGGACAAAGGCATCGATTTCACCCTAACATGGTGGAAAAAAACGATGGAGGAGGGGCATGGATGACATTCATCATGAATTGCCCGGTTTGCGACAATGCTCAAACCAAGCCTTTTTTATCGCGACATCATGTCCCTGTTCACCAGAATATGGTGTTCGAAGAGCGAGAGAGTGCTGTAGATATGATACGCGGTGAATTAACGTTATTCCTTTGTGATCAGTGCGGGTTCGTATACAACGCTTCGTTCGACGATTCTAAATTAAATTACAGCGCAATGTATAACAACATTCAGGACTATTCATCTACCTTTCATCAATATACCGATGAACTTGTCGAGCGTATTCTTAAGAATTTGCCTAATCCTGCTAGCACCATTGTGGAGGTAGGTTGCGGAAAAGGACGCTTTCTCCATAAATTATTCGTACGGAATCAAGCGTTAAAGGGCTATGGTTTTGATCCGAGCTATGAGGGGGACGAGAGTCAATGTGATGGACGGCTCGTCTTCATTAAAGACTTCTATGGTCCACAATATGAACATATTCAGGCGGATGTCATCATTTGCCGTCACGTCATTGAGCACATCCAGCAACCTGTTGAGCTACTGACAACGATAAGAGAAGCGCTGAGGAATTCTCCGAATGCTCGCGTATATTTTGAAACCCCTTGTCTGGAATGGATATTGCGAAATACCGTTGTCTGGGATTTTTTCTACGAACATTGCTCCTACTTCTCCATTCCTTCTTTAACATTTTCTTTTCAACGAGCCGGATATAAGGTGGATAGCTATGAGCATGTTTTTCTAGGTCAGTATCTATGGTTCGAAGCCGTAGTCGATGGTACATGGCCTGGGGAGCAACAAATTGTCGATTCGAGTACAGTTCTCGCTTTAGCTGAACAATACTTGATGAAGGAGAACGAAAAGAAAGGGCGTTGGGCGACAGCGCTCGAGCACGCGTTAGCAGATGGGGCTGTGGCGGTTTGGGGCGCCGGCGCTAAAGGCGTTACATTTGCGAATCTATTTGATCCTTTGAACGAGAAAATTACATGCTACGTGGATGTGAACCCTAGTAAGCAGGGGCGCTTCCTTCCGGGATCAGGACATTCGATACTCCATTATCAGTCTTTACGAACAAAGAAGATTCGGCATGTCATCTTAATGAATCCGAATTATCGAGAAGAAGTCGAAGGGTTGGTTGAGGAACATCAACTGTGCTCCAAGTTAGTCGATTTAACAGATGAATGAAGTGAATAACGATAATTCATGGAGAATTGAGGTTGGAGAATGAAGTTAATCGTCGATTTAGAGAACAGCAAATTACTAGTTCAGTTGAATGACGGGTCGTTTGAATATGATTTAAACAGTAAAGAAGCTTTTTACTATATTTCGAAGGCTTGGTTAAGATGCGGGTGGGATAACAAGTATGTATACGGCTTCACATGGCTTGGAAGACCTATCATTCAATTGCCTGAAGATATGATTCGAATTCAAGAGGTCATCTATCAAATCAAACCGGATGTTATTATTGAAACTGGTGTTGCTCATGGGGGGACGCTAATCTATTACTCAACATTATGCAAAGCGCTAGGTAAAGGTCGTGTGATCGGGGTTGATATTGAAATTAGAGAGCATAATCGCAAGAAGATAGAAGAGCATGAATTGTCTGAATACATTACACTCATTGAAGGTAATTCCGTAGACCCGGAAGTGGTACAACAAGTTAAGTCATTGATTCATGAAGGGGATAAAGTACTCGTAATCCTTGATTCCAATCACACCAAGCAGCATGTGTTGGAGGAACTGATGTTGTACTCGCCTCTAGTCTCCGTGGGTTCATACATCGTTGCAACCGATGGCAGCATGGAGGATTTTGCTGGAGCTCCACGCTCTAACGAGGATTGGGCATGGAATAATCCAAAGGCAGCAGCGGAACAATTCGTTATGGATGAGCCGAGGTTCGAAATCCAAGAACCTCCGTATTTATTTAATGAGAGTGGGATTTCCGATCGAGTCACGTATTGGCCAAGCGCATTCATTAAGCGTCTGAAGGAATAGAAGAATGAAACATAAATGCCCTGAACTTGACATGAACCACAAGTTCAGGGCATTTATCCTATGATTGATAGTCTTGGATTTGTTTATAGCAAATCGCACGAACATCTTGATTACTTCGATAAGCTTGAGTCCACTCCAGTATTTTATCCAATGCGATCTCGAGAGACCATCTTGGAACCCATCCAAGTTCATCCTTGGCACGTGAGCAATCTAATTTTAAGAATTTCGCTTCATGTGGACCCACTTCGCCTTCCACTTCATAGGCAGCATCAGGTCCCCACTGAGAGCAGAGATATTGTGCAATCCATTCCACGGACCTTGCATCATGATCGGAGGGGCCAAAATTCCAGCTTTGCGCGAATTTTGGTCCATTCGCATAGGCGCTTTGCGCTAATAGCAAGTAACCTGCTAATGGCTCGAGGACATGTTGCCAAGGTCGAATTGCGAATGGATTCCGGATTTTGATAGATTCGTGTTTTAATAGCGACCGAATGCAATCTGGAACCAAGCGATCTGGTGCCCAATCCCCGCCGCCAATGACATTTCCCGAGCGAGCAGATATCAGACTAACGCCATGATCGTCGAACTGATTCGGATGGAAGAAGGACTGACGATAGGAAGAGGTGACGAGCTCGGAGCAAGCCTTGCTATTGGAATAAGGATCATACCCTCCTAATGGGTCATTTTCCCGGTATCCCCAAGACCACTCTTTATTCTCATAACATTTGTCTGTCGTGACATTGATGATTACTTTCACACGATTCTTCCGATTTCGATCGAGGGTTCTGACGGCTTCTAGGAGATGAATCGTTCCCATAACATTGATCTCGTAGGTTTCTACGGGATGTTGATAGGATGCTCTTACTAAAGGCTGCGCCGCCATATGAATTATAATATCCGGATCCGCATGCTCGATGGCATTTTGCAGATGATCCCGATTTCGAATATCCCCATGAATGGAATGCATGAACTGATCGATCTGGCATAAATGAAACAGATTAGGTTCGGTGGGTGGGCTAAGCGCATAGCCTGTTACGTTGGCGCCTAGCTGATGAAGCCATAAGCAGAGCCATGCTCCTTTAAATCCGGTATGCCCTGTAACGAATACGTTTTTATTGTTCCAGAACGATGGATTCAAGACGTAATCACCACTTTTTCCAGGCTGCTTGCCCAGTGTTCCATAGATTTTCTAGTATATTCTTATCTCGCATCGTATCCATGGGATGCCAGAATCCATGATGCTTGTAAGCGACGAGCTGTTGATCGTTCACTAAGCTCGCCAAAGGCTCCTTCTCGAAGCTAGTATGTTTGCCTTCAATATAGTCAAATACCTCCGGTTGAAGGACAAAGAAACCGGCGTTAATCCATCCTCCGTCGCCTTTTGGCTTCTCTTGAAATCCATCTACGCGGTCATCCTCCGCTAATTGCAATGCGCCGAACCGGCCATGAGGCTGCGTGGCTGTTACCGTTGCTAATTTCCCATGGGATTGGTGAAAAGCTACGAGTTTTTCAATATCGATATTGGAGACGCCATCGCCATAGGTTAACATAAAGGGTTCTTGTCCTACATATTTCTGTATGAACTTAATGCGTCCTCCCGTCATTGTATCTTTCCCGGTTTCAACCAACGTTACCTTCCATGGCTCTGCGGTGTCATTGTGTATAATCGTCTCGTTCTGGTTGTTAAAGTTAAACGTAACATCGGATCCATAGAGATAATAGTTGGCGAAGTATTCTTTAATCGAATAGCTTTTATACCCCAGGCAGATGATAAATTCATGGTATCCGTGGTAGGAATAGCCTTTCATAATATGCCATAAAATCGGTTTCTCCCCGATTTCAATCATTGGCTTCGGTTTTAAATGGGATTCCTCGCTGATTCTCGTCCCATATCCTCCTGCCAGGATAACCACTTTCATCCGAATTTCCTCCTTTATGAAGCGATAATGTTATCATATGTTGTCCTTCTCCACAGTAACACGGCACCTCTCCATACGCGCATCGCTTCTTTCTCCATTAAAATTCATATCGCCCAAACCTAATGAGCTAGGTCAGCATCTAATGTAGAAAATTTCTTTGATCATAAAGTGAATAGATATCTTCGGAAGATGTTGAGAGGTGAACGATGAAAACAGCATTCATAACAGGCATCACAGGCCAAGACGGAGCTTATTTAGCACAGTTTCTGCTTCAGCAAGGGTACCGCGTGTGTGGTCTTATTGCGCGGAGAAGTACGGACACGCTCTGGAGACTTCAGTATTTGAATATGGATAAAGATGTTGAACTCATCGAGGGGGATCTGACAGATGTATCTTCCCTGATACGGGCAATACAACAAGTAAAGCCAAGTGAAGTCTATAATTTAGCGGCGCAAAGCTTTGTCGGTACGTCTTGGGAACAGCCGATTACAACCTCGCAAGTGACGGCATTAGGCGCCCTTCATTTATTGGAAGCAATCCGATTAACAGATCCTTCAATTCGGTTTTATCAAGCTTCATCGAGTGAAATGTTCGGGCTCGTACAAGAAGCGCATCAATCTGAGAAAACCCCTTTTTATCCACGGAGTCCTTATGGCGTAGCAAAATTATATGCACATTGGATTACCGTGAATTATCGCGAGAGTTTTCAGCTTTTTGGATGCAGTGGGATTCTCTTTAATCATGAGTCGCCCCTACGCGGCATTGAGTTCGTAACGCGCAAGGTGACGGATGGAGCAGCTCGAATCAAGCTTGGCTTGGAGAAGGAACTGCGGCTTGGCAATATCGATTCGAAGCGAGATTGGGGATTCGCTGGTGATTATGTGAAGGCAATGTGGATGATGCTGCAGCAAGCGGAGGCAGATGATTACATCATTGCGACAGGGAAGACGACAACTGTTCGGGATATGTGTGAAATCGCTTTTCGCGCGGTTGGATTGAACTATGAAGATCATATCGTGATTGATCCGAAATTGTACCGCCCTGCCGAAGTGGATCTTCTGCTCGGCAATCCGCTTAAGGCGAAGCAGCGACTTGGTTGGGAAGCAGAAACGAGTCTGCAGCAGTTGATTGAAATGATGGTGGAAGCGGATCTTCGCCGGGTCCATTCAATGATATGAGAATCATCGTTACCGGCGCAAATGGGTTTGTTGGCAAGCATTTAATACATGCATTAGTGAAACGTCAACATGAGGTTGTGGCGGGTACGCGTCGAACCGAAGTATCGTTCCATACGCCTATCCCTCATTGTTACATGAATTTACTCGAGCCGGACACGATCGCAGAAGCCCTAAGGAAATTCAAACCGGAAGCCATCATTCATCTTGCAGGTCAGACGCTTGTCGCCTCGTCTTGGAACGATCCGGCCCATACGGTTCAGACGAATGTCATGGGTGTGATTCATTTGCTTCAAGCCGTAAGGCAAACGGTACCGAGGGCCAAAATAGTAACGGTTGGTTCAAGTGAAGAATACGGGCGAATCAGCGAGCAGGGCGTTCCTTTAACAGAGGATTCGCCTTGTTTGCCGCAAAATCCTTATGCCGTCAGCAAATATACAGCCGGACAACTTGCACTCCAAATCGCCAAGCAAGGACATCTAAGGTTAGTCCATGCGCGGCCATTTAATCATTTTGGTCCAGAACAACAGACGGGATTCGTCGTTAGCGATTTTATATCGCAAGTCGTAGAAATGGAGCAAGGCAGGATTTCGCCCATTGTTACCGTAGGCGATATAACCGTGCAGAGAGATTTTCTGTATATCGATGATATTATTAGCGCGTATGTCGGCTTGATCGAGGAAGAAGTGCCGAATGGTATATATAACATCGCCTCAGGCATGGCTCGGAGAATCGAAGATATATTGTTATTCCTGTCATCGCAGTCAATGGTTAAGTTCGAAGTCATGCAGGATCCGAGCAAGTATCGAATTTCGAATGTGCCGTTTTTCGTGGGGTCGGCAGAGAAGTTACGAACCGTAACGAATTGGACACCTCGAACGCCGTTCTATCACGGTCTGCAGCAAACCTTGAACTGGTGGCGAGAGAAGTCACGCGAAGGAAAGAAGTGATTCGAATCATGCAGAAGTGTGGTGAACGGGATATCGTAGAAAGGAAAGGTGTTTATGGGGATTATGGGTCATCCGTTCGAGGATGCATTTATTTTTCAGAATCAAGTCTTGCCATATAATCAAATTCCAAAATATGATGCCGCAGGAATAACAATCTATAACTTTGCTGAACGAGCGGTCGAAATACCTTTAGCCCTTCATTTTTTATCTGAGCATGGGACCGGCAAGCGAATTCTTGAAGTTGGCAACGTATTAAGACATTATGCAAGTATGCTTCAGCGATTACCTGGACTGGGTCCACTGGATACGATTGATAAGTTCGAGGCTTATCCCGGCGTCATGAATATCGATATTATGGATATGAATACCAAATATGATGTCATTATCTCGATATCCACGGTAGAGCATGTCGGTCAGAATGCTTATGGGGAACATGAGGTTGGTGACCGAGAAGCGCCGCTGAGAGCGATCGTACAGATTTATAATTTGCTGGAGCCTGGGGGAAAAGCCTTCTTGACTGTCCCGTTCGGCAAGCTGATGGACATAGGCTGGCTTATCCAGTTTAGTTCCGAGTACTTAGATTTACTCGTCCTCAAATACGGAATCCCGCTTCAAGCAATTCAAACGCGATTTCTGAAAAAACTCGACACAGAAGCAACGATTGAGGGGCCACGGCAGCTATGGGTGCAATGCGAACACGGCGAATTGGCACATACATTATTTCATCATCCGTTTGCGTTTGCCGGGGGAATTGCGGTCATCGAATTAAGTAAAATCGGTAGTGATATTGAGACGTCTGAGCGGTTAAGCACACCGCTGCATTACCACACGCCGGTTAAAATTGGAGATCTCTATTTCTCAGGTATGACAAGACCTAAAGGACAAGATCGGGACGGTTGGATGACATGCCTCTCAAGCGGTTATGTCTTCTATGGTCCTTATGTTACTTTGGAACCGCAAGCGTATTCGCTTGAAATGGATATAGAGATGCGTGGCCAGGGACTATTCACGCTTGAAATTACTTCGAATTCCGGTTCCAAACGTTTATGGTCTCAAGGGAGCATATGCCAATCAAGCAGCATTGTTCATATCTTCCATGTGACGGAGATCGAAAATCATGTCGAGGTACGTCTACACAAGCATGGGCTTAGCGCCTGTCAAGTTCGCGTTCCCAAACTATTGTTAAGAGCGATCGGGCAGTAATACCGAGATGAAAGGATGATAGTAGTGGATAGATTGCCATTATATATTGGGCATAATAACATTCTTACTATGTTAAATCATGGCCCCTATATGTTCCTGGATTTGAATGATCCGGTCAACGTTGCAATTGCTTCTTCCGGTACATGGGAACAATATGTCACGCAGGCGTTCCTGTCTGCGGTTCAACCTGGGATGACGGTGCTGGATATCGGGGCACACTGTGGTTATTTTTCTATGCTGGCAGGGATGCTGGTCGGTCCGTCAGGCTCTGTTCATTCTTTCGAACCAAATCCCTTTTACCACAAAAATTTCCTGCAAAGCGTTTCCTATAATGGTTTTAACGGCCGAGTGCATTTGAACCGTGTGGCCCTTTCGAATGAAAGAGGCGAATTAACAATGAAGGTCGCGGGCGAGGCGGGCACAAGTATTGTATTCCCTGGGGTGGAACAATTCTATGAATATCGTGACATTACGGTACCCAAAGGATTGTTAACCGACTATTTACCGAGTCTGAAAGCAGATATCATCAAAATCGATATCGATGGTGCAGAGCCGTTAATTATGGATAGCTTATTTGAAATTATTGATCATAGCGGGGATATGAAAATTTTCTTCGAGTACCTGCCGGCGATTTGGGGGGAGCATCCGCCGCTGCCGATCCTCAATCGGTTTGTTGAACGTGGGTTCTCCTTCGAAATTATTCTTCGAGATTGTAGAATCGTACCGACGAGTGTAGAGGAATTGGCTGATTATACGACTATGGACCATTTGGATTTGTTGATAACAAGAAAAATAGATTAACGAAAAAAGCAGAATGCAGGGTGCAGGTCAGGCACGTTACATTCTGCTTTATTATTTAATGGATTTTTTGAATGATAAGACCAATGGAAGTTGTCACAAATTGCCCGAGTTGCAGTCGAAGATGAGGGTGGTGGGTATAAGGCGGCATATCGATAAATGATTCGATCGGACCAATGCCTACGGTATAATCCACATCGATGAAGTATCCTGCTGCGCGAAGCCGCTCCACCATATGTTCAATATCACGCTTTCTGAAAAGAACGGTTAAGGTGTGGTCTAGCGTATGTTCATTCGAAGATAAATTGAATTCGGTCGTATGGACAGCCACACCGCCGGGTTTCAAACATTTCATTTGATTCACGATGAATTGCGTACCTAATGCAATGGAACCGAGATGCTCGAAGGAGCAGGATGACCATGTAAAATCGAATTGCTCCTCATAACTCGGGCTGAGATGGTTCATATCCGCATATTCAAACGTCACCAGATTAGCGAACTGATCAGGATCGCATATCCCTTCGCCGTTGAGTTCTTGGAGGCTCACGGCGTGCTGATTGGTAGCTACCCACCCTTGCGCCTTTGCGGCTTCGAAATCCAAATCCGTTGCCGTAATACGACAGCCATGAGATGCGAAAGCTGCTGTGAGCGGTTCTGTTCCTACTCCGAATCCTAGCCCTTTTTTATTCGGCTGTAAAGCTCCTCTCTCGCGAAGTGCTTCATAAATATAGCACCATTCCCACAATTTTCGGTGAAAACGATAGGCAAGTCTTTCTAGCGGTGCCGTTGCTTGATCGGTGATATTGTTATTTACCAGCGATAGCAGCGCATCTTCTGCTTTCAGTTTCATGAACGCATCGGCATACCACTGCCTTTGAAAATCTTGTTCTTTACAGAGTTGAGATTGGAGCATTTCAGTTATCTCCTTTCTAATATGAAGAAGCCCTAACCATTATGCGATTGATTGAATATGGTGTCAGATAGAACTGAGGAACGTAGATGAATCCTAACGGCATTATATGCATGCAGATGGCAGGACTTCACAAGATTCATCACGATATCTCGGGTCACCTTGAAGGAGTGGGTGGTGGTATGTCATTGGAGATCAATCAGTTGGTATTATACATGAGCTATGGGGATGCCATTAGCAATTCTGCAATCAATATGAAGAAGATGCTTCATAGCAAGGGAATTAAATCCGAAATCTACGCACAAGCCGTGGATCCCAATCTAGGGGAACAAGTACGCCCACTGCACGAAGCGCCATTAGGAGAACCCGTGATTTACCATATGGGCATCGGTTGTGACTTAGCTCAGCTGCTTACGCAGTTTACGAGTAAAAGGATACTTCTGTATCACAATATTACACCGAGTCACTTTTTTACCGGTTATGATCCATTCGCAGAGAGCTTATGTGCAAGGGGACGCCAAGAATTAGCCTTTCTAAGGCCCTATGTTGATATTGCGTTTGCAGATTCGGAGTTTAACCGGCAAGAGTTAATACAATATGGGTACAACAGGACAGCTGTAACACCCATCATTATGAATTTTGAAGATTATCATCTTCCGCCGAATCCTGCAATGATGCATCATCTATCTGCGACGAAGCGAGACAAAGATTTGTTGTTCGTCGGACGAGTCGTACCGAATAAAAAACAACAAGACATCATCCGCATATTTTATTATTACAAAAACTACTTTGCACCAGATGCGAGATTGTTTCTTGTCGGCCGGGGAGATCCATTATATCTGAAAGAGACTCAGCAGCTTGTAGCATCCTTGAACTTGGAAGACGTGCATATTACAGGGCATATCCATTATGATCAATTGTTGGCCTATTACCGAAATGCGGATTTATTCCTTTGTATGAGCGAGCACGAAGGTTTTGGCGTACCTCTCCTCGAGGCGATGCAATTTCAATTGCCGATCATTGCTTATGATGCCGCTGCGGTTGGTGAAACCGTCGGAGATGGTGGGATTCTAGTCCAGCAGAAAGATTACTTTGGTATCGCAGCATTGGTGAATCAAGTGTTAGGTGATGAGGGCTTGAAGCAGAATATGCTCCATCATCAGAAGGCTCGATTGCATTATTATTCGAGTTATCATACGACGCAAATGTTCTGGGATCAGATTAAGACAGAATTTTCTATACCATAAGCATTTCTTATCCATTCTTCGAATCGTGCAGCTTGAAATTTAATCTAAATCGCCCTTACTTTTTAGCGTTCTATTGAATATGGTGTCACATGGAAGGTGTAGCGTGACAGCATTAGCAGCACAAGCGATTCTTCTTGATAATGAACTAATCATTATTCTTGCGGCTGCGGAACTGCGAACTGGAGGGGAAGGAATGCGATTAGTCTTGTTATCTGGGGGGTCTGGAAAACGGTTGTGGCCGCTTAGCAATGATGCAAGGTCAAAACAATTTCTCAAAGTGCTTGTGAACAACAAAGGGCAATATGAGTCAATGATCCAGCGGGTCTGGAGGCAAATCCAAGATGCGGGACTGGCTGCTCATACCATGATCGCAACGAGCAGCGCGCAAAGAGAAATTGTCATTAATCAAATTCAAGATCATGTCAACATGGTGGTTGAACCGGAACGGCGAGATACTTTTGCGGCTATCGCTCTGTCTGCATTATATATGCGTTCCGAGCTCCATATGGATATGAACGAAATGATGACGGTGATGCCAGTCGATCCTTATGTTGATGCTGCCTTTTTCGATAGAATCAAAGATATGGAAACGGCGTTGCAGGACACCTCGGCCGATCTGGCTCTAATCGGTGTTAGACCAACGTATCCAGCCGAGATTTACGGATACATCGTCCCGCATCTTAGTGAAGGACAGCAGTATATGCGGGTTAATTATTTCAAAGAAAAACCGAATGAAACGTTAGCGACAAAGCTCTTGCAAGAGAATGCCCTATGGAACTGCGGCGTATTCTCATTTCGATTGGGCTTTATTCTAGCTATGCTAGAGAAGAAGGGACTTCCAACCGACTATCACGCTTTTCTTGCCATCTATAAGCAGCTTACAACGAATAGCTTCGATTATGAAGTTGTTGAACATACACGTAAAATCATCGTCCTGCCTTTTGATGGATTCTGGAAAGATCTTGGCACATGGGACACGCTGACGGATGAAATCGAGAATTCGGTGGTTGGGAAAGGCGTTATTAAAGACCCGCATAAATTCTCCAATAATCATATCGTGAATGAATTGGATATCCCCGTTGCATTGATTGGCTTGTCAGATGTCATTGTAGCAGCGAGTCCCGATGGCATCTTGGTCAGCTCGAAGGAAGCAAGCCCTCAAGTGAAGGGCATCGTACACGGGTTCGAGAGTCAGCCGATGTATGTCGAACGCAGATGGGGATGGTATCGGATCATTGATTTTACTCAAGCTGAGGACGGGTTGGAAGTTATTACGCGGAGAATACAGATTGAAGCAGGGAAAAATTTAAGTTATCACGTTCATTCTCATCGCAAAGAGCAGTGGACGATCATTCGGGGCGAAGCGCTTGTGATGATTGGTGATCAGTTAAAAAGTATTAAAGCGTGCGATACCATTCAAATTGAAGCAGGTATTGGACATGCAATGAAAGCTATTACAGAGCTTGAGCTTATCGAGGTACAACTTGGACATAATATCACAGAGCAAGATATTACGCGATTGTATTTGGAGTGGGAAGACATATCAAAGATCGGAACGAATTGATTATTGGCAATTTAGAGAAGCTCCTATCAAGTTGCTGATAGAGCTTCTTTTCAATTTCTTAATAGAAGGATCACGGATAAGACGGAAATTAATCGTGGAAAATGGTTCCAATATGTTCTGTTATCAGTTAATATAATGATAAATTTCCAATCCATTTTCTAAGGAGGTATTCTATTTTATGTCTGAACCGCATTTGAATCCGAACTCGGGGGCGCCGAGACCATCCGGATCATCGTTCGACATGCAGATTGTGGTGCAATTGATTCGTAATCCGTTCCAGGGCCTGGCGCTATCTACAGGGTCGCAGTGGTTGTATGGTCTTCTAGGTATCGTAGCTTCTATCGTGGGATTTGCACTGTGGACGACCGTGTCGGTATCATCAATCTTCACTGCATTCCTGAACCCGTTAGCGGCGCTTACAGGCGGTGGAGGGGTTGGATTCGGTGTCTACATGGGTATGTTCTTCCGTATGATTGTCTTAGCGTTCATCTCGCAAGGATTACTGATTGGTTCCATTTGGGTCTTCGGCAATTGGCTGGGAAGTCGCAAATATGCTTGGCGTGATTTAATTACATACCTTGGCGGCGCGCAATGGTTGTTCGGTGGAGGCTACATCGCAGCGGCGATTATTGGTCTATTGTTAAGCCAAATCGGGTTCTTGCTAGCGATTGTAACACTCGTCCTGAATCTTATCTTTATTGTGATCGCGGCACTTGAAATTTATGCAATTGAATCGATGCAGAAGCGAGCAGAGCTGTTGCTCTATGCCATCGGAAGTTATGTGCTTGTGCTCGGCATTGTATCGTCAGGATTTTTTGGATCTATTCTATAATATAAGATCATCGTCCGCCGTCTGGTCATTTGGCCAGGCGGCTTTTTTCATAACTTGAAAACAAAACGTTGTACGGTTATTTCATTCCTTCCCTGCCAAATTCCTAAGGGTATAGCTTACCTCCCGCCGATGCATGATATGACATGTCAAGACCATTACAAATTGGATGGAGGATGGTTATGCGAAGCTCAAAAACGGCTCTGATCTGTCTAAGTGCTGCTGTCATCATGGTTGGTTCTATGGGTTTAACGGGATGTACCAATCCGTCGAAGGTGAAGACAAACAGCTTGGATTATACTCGGAATCACATTACGCCGAACGCGACATACCGTAACAATATGAACCCGTTAAATACGGGGAACACGTATGGTCTAGACGGCCGATATGGTACAGACGGACGATACGGCGGTACGGATGGCCGTTATGGCACATATGGGGTTCATCCTTATGGCACGAACAGAGCCAACAAAATGGAGTTAAGCAAGGTTGCAGCAGACCGCGTCGCCAAAATTCCTGGCGTTCGTTCGGCGAACGTCGTGATGTTAGGGAACGATGCCTATGTCGCTGTCGTCTTGAAGTCGACATCGGCTAAAGGTATTGGCACACGTACTCGTATCGGGACGGATGGCTATAGGGGCACTTACGGCACTTACGGCACAGGAACTCCTACCGGGATTGATGGCTATAGAGGCACTTACGGCACTTATAGCACAGGAACTGGTATCGGTACCGA